>JADLBT010000347.1 GCA_020847555.1 Gemmataceae bacterium | reverse complement strand
CAGATGGTCAGGAACTTGCCCCAGACGATCTCCTCCCGCCCAGCCGGGGTGATGAGCAGCGTCTCCATCGTCCCGCGCTCCTTCTCCCCGGCGCAGACGTCCACCGCTGGGTAGAGGGCGCCGGCGAGGGACCACATGACGAGCATGAACGGAAAGATGCGGACCATCAGCTTGCCCATTCCTTCGGCGCCGCCCGCCACCGCGGCTGTGGCCGGGTCGGTGACGGCGAACGGCTCGTCGAAGTCTGGGGGCAACCCCTTGCGCTGGAAGTGGACCGCCCTGAACTCTCCTTTCCAGCGCTGCACCACCAGCGCCAGGCGCCCGACGGCCTGGCCGGCGAGGTTGTCGCCGGGACGCATCCTGACATCCACGGTGGCGCGTGCCGGGCCGCCCTGGCCGAGCCCGGCCCAGAAATCGGGCGGGGCCGTCAGGAGCAGATCGACCTTCTTGCCGGCCAGGGCGGCGTCCGCGCCGGCTGGATCGAGGAATACGATGCGAAGCCTGTCAACGACCGCCTGCAGCATTTCCCGCCCGGGGGAAGGGAGGTCGTCCGGGGAGGCGAACCGGCCGTTGTGGATCAGCGTGGGATAGGTGAGGGCCGGATGGTGGGCGAGGGCAGCGGCGCCGGCCAGGTAGTCGGCCCGCAGGCCGCCCCCGGGCGCCCCGACCGGCGCAATGGCGAAACACGCCCGCAGTGCGGCCGGCGCCCGGGCCGGGAAGTCGCCGGACTGCAGCGGCCCGCGCACGACCCCGACCGTGCTCGGCCGCTCGACGAAGCCGACCGCGAACTGGAGGACGGCGAACCCGAGGACGGGGTAGAGCAGCAGCGGCAGGCCGGCAATCATGAACAGCGTGCGCCGGTCGCGGAGCTGGTCGCGCAGCTCGCGCAGACAGATCAGGCGGATGATGGACCAGCGCATGAGTCAGGCCGTCTCCCGGGGCGCGGAACGAGGAGGCATTATACGGACCGGCGTCGGGCCGGGGCCGGGCCAGAGAGCTTGACCAGACGGGCAAAGGCGCCTATGATCACGTAAAGTCAAGAGCGTAGAACAACTAACAACAACAGAGACCGAGGCGAGAGGAGCGAGACCCGCATGAAGGCGGAACATCGCAAAGAGCTGCAAACCAACGCGCTGGCCGACCGCATGGGCAAGGCCCTCCAGCGTATGAAATCGCGACCCAACCGCAGTTCAATCCTGACCGTCATCCTCGTTCTCCTGGCCGTGGGCGCGATCGCCTTCTTCCTGTTCGCGCGCAGCCGCGCCCGGAGCAAGGAGGCCGAGCGGTGGGTCGAGTTCGACCTCGGCACTCGCCCGGAGTTCGGCGGGGGCCAGGTTCTCACCGGGCTCGCCAAGGACTTCCCGGACGTCACCGCCGGCCAGGCGGCCCGGTTCCAGCTGGCCTGGAACCAGCTCTGGATGGAGGGCATCAAGGACGTGATGCGCCACCCCTCGCGGGCAATGGCCCACATCGAGAGCGCCCAGAAGCAGTACCGCGAGCTGCACGACGAACTCAAGGACAACCCCATCCTCGCCTCCGAGGCGCTGTACCATGTGGCGGTCGCCGAGGAAACTCTGGCGGCCGGCGGATTCGGTCCGCAGCAGTTGCGCCCGGACCTGAGCGCGATCGAGAAGCGGCTTGAGGCCGCCCTGAAGCTCTACAAGGAGGTGGAAACCACCTATCCCAAGAGCGCCCACGCGCAGGAAGCCAGGAAGCGCATCGAAGCCCTGGGGAACCCAGAGAAGCGCCGCGATGTCAACGAGTTCTACACCCACCTGTCGGACCAACTCCGCACGCGGGAAGGGCTCGACCGGGCACGGCGGCTGCAGGAGGAGATCGAACGGTTCCAGCGACAGCAGGAGCTGAAGAAGAAATAATCGGCCAGTTCGGTCTCCAGCTAGACGGGTCGCGGACCCCGGCGGGGCGCCCCTCCTGTGCCTGCCGGCCCGGCGCCAGGGGCGCTGCCGGGGTCCGCAGTCGTTTCCGCCAGCGTCCCTCGTGAACCCGCCTCGCGTGCAGTCCCAATGTCGCTGTCACCCCTGATCCCCGAAGACCTCGACGACCTCGACGACCTGGACGAGTTGCCGGGGCCGCGCCTCGCGGACCTCGTCGTCGGGCGCAAGCTCGCCGGCACGCGCCTCGATCAGTTCCTGGTCCAGCACTTTCCCGACTTCAGCCGCTCGACCATCCAGAAGGCGATCGAGGCCGGCGGGGTCACCGTCAACGACGGTCCGACCAAGGCGAGCTACAAGGTCCGCGCCGACGACCGGGTTTGCGTCGTTATCCCGGAGCCGACCCACGCCGCTCCGGCGCCAGAGGACATCCCGCTGGACGTCCTGTACGAGGACGATTACCTGGCCCTCGTCAACAAGCCGCCGGACATGGTCGTCCACCCGGCGAAGGGGCACTGGAGCGGCACCCTGGTCAATGCCCTGTCGTTCCGCTTCGCCCACCTGAGCGGGCTGAACGGCGCGTACCGGCCGGGGATCGTCCACCGCCTCGACCGCGACACCAGCGGCGTCATCCTCATCGCCAAGGAGGAGTCGGCCCACCGCGAGTTGTCGATGCAGTTCGAGACGCGCAAGATCTTCAAGGAGTACCTGGCGATCGCGGCCGGCGTGCTGGACCGGGACAGCGACTACATCGAGGCGCGCATCGGCCACCACCCGCACGACCGCGTCAAGATGGCCGTCACCGACGACGCGGACGCGGGCAAGGAGGCGTGCAGCTTCTACGAGGTGATCGAGCGGTTCCGCGGGTATACGTTCTGCCGGATCAGCCCGCGGACCGGGCGGACGCACCAGATCCGCGTTCACCTGGCGAGCGTTGGCTGTCCGGTGCTGGCGGACAAGGTGTACGGCGGACGCGACGCCGTGCGGCTGTCGGACCTGGTCCCCGGCTGGCCGCCGGACCGGGACGAGGTGCTGCTGCCGCGCCAGGCGCTGCACGCGGCCCGGCTGCGGTTCTTCCACCCGAAGCGCCGCCAGGTGATCGAGGTCGAGGCGCCGCTGCCGGAGGACTTTCGGCGGACGCTGGCGGCGCTGCGCGAGCACCGGCCGGCCACTGCTCCCCTCTCCCCCCTGCGGGGGGAGAGGGGGCGGGGGTGAGGGGGTATTT
>JADLBT010000346.1 GCA_020847555.1 Gemmataceae bacterium | reverse complement strand
CCCCCCCCCCCCCCCCCCCCCCGCCCGGGGGCTTTGCAGAACCTCTGATCCAGCACCTCACTTGCAGCCTGCGCCCCTGGGGATCCACCCTCGCCGCCCCGCCCGCTTCGGATAACATTCCAGATAGCACCCGGACCGCAACCCGCCCGGAGAAATCCGCTCATGACACCAACCCGATACGCACCGCTTCTGTGCCTGCTGGGATTGCTGACCCTCGGCGGCAGCGCCGCGCCGCAGGGCAAGAAACCGAGCGGAGTTTACACCGACCCGAAGCTGGCTGGCCCCGATTATCTCGTCCAGGGCGAGTACGAGAGCGCGGCTGGCGGCAAGAGTCCGTTCGCCGTTCAGGTCGTCGCGCTCGGCGCCGGCAAGTTCGACGCCTACCTCCTCGGCGGCGGACTGCCCGGCGCCGGCTGGGACCGCAAGACGCGCATCAAGGCGAGCGCCGAGACGAAGAACGGCAAGACCGTCATCGCCGGCAAGTGGACCGGGGAGATCGACGGCGGGAAGCTGACCGGCCGCACTCCGTCCGGCGAAAAGATCGCGCTGAAGCGCGTCGAGCGCCACAGCCCGACCCTGGGCGTCCAGCCGCCGGCCGGCGCCGTCGTCCTGTTCGACGGCAAGGGCGCCGACGAGTGGCAGGGCGGCAAGCTGGTCGAGGGCGACCTGCTCAACTGCGGCACCCGGAGCAAGAAGCCGTTTGGCCTGGGCCGGCTGCACCTCGAGTTCCGCACGCCGTTTCAGCCGAAGGCGCGCGGCCAGGGGCGCGGCAACAGCGGCGTCTACCTCCACGGCAGGGAAATCCAGGTGCTCGACAGCTTCGGGCTGGAGGGCAAGAACAACGAGTGCGGCGGCTTCTACGGATCCGCGAAGCCGGCCGAGAACATGTGCTATCCGCCGCTGGCGTGGCAGACCTATGACGTCGATGTGCGGCCGGGCGAGCAGGCCGGGATGCTCCTGGTCACCGTGCGTCACAACGGTGTCACAATCCACCAGGACTACCCGATCAAGGGCACCGCGAAGGGCGCCACGATCAACCTGCAGAACCACGGCAACCCCGTCGTCTACCGCAACATCTGGATCGCGCCGGCGCCGGCCGGCAAATGACCGCCGCCGTCCTGGACCTTCCCGTTCCCACCAGGAGAGCCACCCATGTGCCACACCCCGAAGTGCGTCGTCGGCCTCGTGCTGCTGATCGGCGCCGCCACCGCCCTCGCGCAGCCGGGCGAGAAACAGCTGGCGAAGATCGACGCGGCCATCCCGAAGGACGCCGCCGCCAGGCCGATCAAGCCGCGCAAGTTGCTGATCTATTCGCGCACCCTCGGCTTCCGCCACGGTTCGATCCCGACCGGGGCGGCCGCCATCACGCGCCTCGGCCAGAAGACCGGCGCCTTCACCGCCGAGCACAGCGAAGACCCGGCGATGTTCGACGAGAACCGCCTCGGTATGTTCGACGCCGTCCTGTTCCTGAACACGACCGGCGACTGCCTGGCGCCCGGCAAGGGCAAGGTGAGCGAGGCCGACAAACCGATCCTGGACCAGCGCAAGAAGAACCTGATCGCGTTCGTCCGGAACGGCAAGGGGTTCGCGGGCATCCACGCCGCGACCGATACGAACTACTCGTGGAAGGAGTACGGCGACATGGTTGGCGCCTACTTCACGTCGCACCCGTGGGGCGCGGTGCCGCTCAAGGTGGACAGCAAGGGCCACCCGCTGACGGGGATGTTCCAGCAGGGCGGCTTCGAGATCCGCGACGAGATCTACATGTTCGGGCCGAAAACGGGGGCGCCGCGAGGGGTCCAGCCGTACTCGCGTGACAGGCTGCGCGTGCTGCTAAGCCTGGACGCCGCGAAGTTCGACACGAAGAAGGGCACCCGGCCGGATAACGACTACGCGATCAGCTGGATCCGCGAGTACGGCAAGGGGCGCGTGTTCTACTGTGCGCTGGGCCACGGCGAGGCGATGTACATGCACCCGGACATGCTGAAGCACTACCTCGCGGGACTGCAGTACGCCCTCGGCGACCTGCCCGCCGACGCCACCCCGAGCGCGAAGAGCGGGCGCTAACCACCATCCCGCATCGCTACCAGCCCGGGGAGCGCCAGCGACGGGCCTCTGCAAGCGCCCGTCGCTGGCGCTCCGGGGTTTGGTTCTTGGTTCTTGTCTGGTTCCTGGTTGTCACGCGGCCACCTGCCACGACGAGGTTGAGAATGATCCATTTTCGGCTCTGCGTTGTCCTCGGGCTTGCCATCGTCCTCGCCACCCTGGCTCCGGGCGAGGGCGTGCAGCAGAAGGGCGGTAAAAAAGGCGGCGCGAAGGAAGACCCGAAGCACGACCCGGCCAACGCCGTCGCCAACCTCGACGTTCACCAGGATCTCCGCGCGACGCTGTCCGCGTCCGAGCCGACCCTGACGAATCCGACCAACCTCGACATCGACCACCGCGGCCGGCTGTGGGTGTGCGACGTCATGAACTATCGCGGCAACAACGGCAAACGCCCTGAGGGCGACCGCATCCTCATTCTGGAGGACACTGACGGCGACGGCGTGATGGACAGGTCGAAGGTGTTCTACCAGGGTCGCGATATCGATTCGGCGATGGGCATCTGTGTCCTCGGCGACAGGTTGATCGTGTCCGCGTCGCCCAGCGTCTTCGTCTTCACGTTCGACCCGGCCACCGACCGGATCCTTAAAAAGGACGTCCTGTTCACAAAGACCGGCCAGCCGCAGCACGACCACTCGGCGCACTCGTTCGTTTTCGGCCCCGATGGCCGGCTCTACTGGAACTTCGGCAACACCGGCCAGCGCGTCCACGACAGGAGCGGCAAGCCGGTGATCGACCTCGCCGGCAACCCGGTGGTTGATAACGGCAGGCCGTACTATGGCGGGATGGTGTTCCGCTGCGAGATGGACGGAACCAACTTCGAGGTGCTGGGGCACAACTTCCGTAACAACTACGAGGTGGCGGTCGATTCGTTCGGGACGCTGTGGCAGTCGGACAACGACGACGACGGCAACCGCGGGGTGCGCATCAACTACGTGATGGAGTTCGGCAACTACGGCTACCGGGACGAGATGACCGGCGCCGGCTGGAAGACGCCGCGCACCAACCTGGAGGCCGATATCCCGCAGCAGCACTGGCACCTGAACGATCCTGGCGTGGTGCCGAACCTGCTCCAGACCGGCCAGGGCTCGCCGACCGGCATCTGCGTCTACGAGGGCAAGCTGCTGCCGCCGGTGTTCCGCGGGCAGGTGATCCACTGCGACGCCGGCCCCAGCGTTACCCGCGCCTACCCGGTCGAGGCCGACGGCGCCGGCTACCGGGCGAAGGTCGTCAACATCCTCGACGGCAACAAGAAAAACAACTGGTTCCGCCCGGCCGATGCATGCGTCGCGCCGGACGGCTCGCTGTTCGTGACGGACTGGTATGATCCGGGCGTCGGTGGACACGCCCAGCGCGACATCAATCGCGGCCGCATCTTCCGGGTGGCGCCGCCGGGTACGCAGTACACGACGCCGCGGTTCGATTTCACAACCGCCGCCGGCGCCGCCGCGGCGCTGAAGAACCCGAACCTGGCCGTGCGCTACCTGGCCTGGACGACCCTGCACAGGCTGGGCAAGGCGGCCGAGGGCGAGTTGCTCAGGCTGTGGCAGAGCAAGGAGCCGCGCGAGCGGGCGCGGGCGCTGTGGCTGCTGGGCCGCATCGAGGGCAGAGGGCCGCACTACGTCGATGTAGCCCTTGGCGACAGCGACGCCAACCTTCGGGTCGTCGGCCTACGTCTGGCGCGGCAGCTGAAGCTGGATCTGCTGCCGTTGGTGGCGCGCGTCGTGAAGGACGCCTCGGCGCAGGTGCGCCGCGACGCCGCCGTCGCGCTGCGGCACCTGAAAGAACCGCGTGCCGCCGAACTGTGGGCCGAGCTGGCGCTGCGGCATGACGGCAAGGACCGCTGGTATCTGGAGGCGCTGGGGATCGCGGCCGATCAGCAGTGGGATGCCTTCCTCGCCGCCTGGCTGGCGAAGGTCGGTCCGCAGGCGACGAAGACCGCTGCCGGACGCGACCTCCTCTGGCGCTCGCGCGCCGCGCAGACGCCGCAGTACCTGGCCCGCATCATCGGCGACCCGGCCACGAAGGCGGACGAACTGCCGCGCTACTTCCGGGCGCTCGATTTCCTCACCGGCGCGTCGAAGCAAGAAATCCTGGTGAAACTCCTCAGCACCGAGCTGAAGGGGGACGCGGCCCGCAAGGGCGTCATTCTCGTGGAGTCGGTGCGCCGCCTCAAGCAGGTCGATCTGGCCAAACAGCCGCAGCTGGCCGCCGCCCTGGAGCGCGTGCTGGCGCAGACACCCGGAACGCAGACCTACGTGGACGTCGTCAGTCAGTTCGGCCTGACGAAGCACTACCCGACCCTGCTCGCCCTCGCGCAGCAGCACCCCGACCAGCAGCTAGGCGTCAACGCGGTCCGCGCCCTGCTGGAGCGCGGCCAGGCGACGCTGATCCGGGCCGCCCTCGACGCCAAGGACGTGAAGGCCGCCCAGGCGACGCTGCTGGCGCTGATGACGGCGGCCGACGCGCGCACCAACCCGGTGCTGCTTCCGCTGGTGCGCGACCGGAAGCGCGACGTCGAGCAGCGGCGGCAGGCGGTGCGGGCGGTGGCGAAGACCAGGGGCGGCGCGCAGACGCTGCTGCGGCTGACCCGCGAGAAGAAGTTCGGCGAGGAGCTGAAGCAGGCGATTGGGGCGGCGCTGACGGTCGCGCCGTGGAAGGACGTCAAGGCGCAGGCGGCCGAGCTGTTCCCGCTGCCGCCCGGCAAGGGCGATCGGCCGCTGCCGCCGTTCGCGGACCTGCTCAGGATGCGCGGCACCGTGGCCAGGGGCAAGGAGGTGTTCCGCGCGGCCGGCACCTGCGCCAACTGCCATCAGGTGAACGGGGAGGGCAAGGACGTCGGCCCGGACCTGTCCGAGATCGGCAAGAAGCTGAGCCGCGAGGCGGTCCTGGAGGCGATCCTCTACCCGAGTGCGGCCATCAGCCACAACTACGAGACGTGGGTGGTGGAGACGAAGGCCGGAGCCGTCGAGACCGGCCTGCTGGCGAGCGACGCGGCCGACGCCGTCGCCCTTAAGGGGGCGGACGGCATTTTGCGCACGTTCAAGCGGGCGGAGGTCGATCAGATGCGCAAGACGCCGGTGTCGCTCATGCCGGCGGACCTGCACAAGGCGCTGACGCCGCAGGATCTGGCCGACGTGGTCGATTACCTGCTGACGCTGCGCGAGGCGCGCGTGACCAGGGGCGCGAAGAAGTAGGGTACTTTGTCCAGAGGCTATTCCAGGCCCACGGGCGGCGGCCCGTGGGCTTTCGCGTTCACCGAACTTTCCGGGCTTACATCGCCCCGCCGGCCAGCCAGCCGGTGCTCCACGCTGCCTGGAAGTTGTACCCGCCGATCGGTCCGTCCAGATCCAGCAGCTCCCCGGCGAGAAATAACTCAGCAACTATATTGCTCTTCATAGTCCGCGAATCAACCTCGTCCAGCGTCACCCCGCCGGCCGTCACCTCTGCCTTCTTGAAGCCCAGCGTCCCGGCGAGCGGCACGCGCAGCGCCTTGAGGTGGCTCACGACCTTCGCCCGGTCCGCCTTGCTCAGCGCCGCCGCCCCTCGGTCCACCGGGAGCCCCGCCAGCGCCAGGACGGTTTCCACGAGGCGCCGCGGCAAGTGCGCCGTGAGCACGCCCGCCAGCTGCTTCTTCCCCGCGGCCGCCGACTCCTGCCGCAGCCATGCCGTCGCCTCCGCCTCCTTCAGGCCCGGCAGTAGATCCAGCTCGACGTGCAGTGTCTCCGGGCGCGGGTGGCCGCTGACGACCCGGCTAACGTCGAGGATCACGGGGCCGGACAGGCCGAAGTGCGCGAACAGCAGCGAGCCGCGTCGGCGCGCGAGGACGTCGGCGCCGTCGAGCACGCGCACGCCCACGTCCGGGAGCGTGATACCGCGCAACTCGGCGACCCACGGGACGGACACGGTGATCGGCACCAGGGCGGGGCGCGGCGAAACGATCGTGTGGCCGAACTTCGCCGCCAGGCAGTAGGTGTGCAGGTGGTCGAAGGTCTGGGTGTAGCCGCAACAATACAGGTACGGCTGCAGAAAGGCTTCGAGGGCAGGTCCCAATTCGTCCAGTTCGGTTTCCGTCACGGCTCTGGCCTCCTTACCGGGCTCCTCCTAATCTATATCTTCAGCGACCTGTTGCCAGTCCTTCGTAGCGCTGTACTGCTAACTTCACTATCATCCAGCTGGCGTGACGCCCGGCTCGCACGATCTTGGGGAAGGAGCCCTGGTTGTCCTCCTCTTCCCATTTCCTGAAGGAGGCTCCCATGTCCGGGAGGCAATGGCTGATCTGTTGGGCGGTGAGTGGCGCGCTGGTGGTCGCCGTCTTCGGGGGAACCTTCCTGCTGTGCGCACCGGGCAGGCCACCGGAGACCGGCGAGCCGGCCGTCCGCGGCCTGGATGCGCGGTTCACCGTTGTGGACTTGCCGCACACCGGCAAGGTGCAGTGCCTGGCGTTCTCTCCAGATGGCAAGTACGTCGTGGCTGGGTCGAAGCACACCGACAGCGGGCACACTGCCCACTGGCAGGGGGATCTGAAGGTGTGGGAGGTGGCGAGTGGGACGGAGGTGAAGTCGGTACGCTTCCCGCAATGGGTGCTGACCGTCTCCTTCAGCCCTGGCGGCAAGCTGCTGGCCGTCGCCTCCTCCAGCAAGAACGTGGCTGGCCCCCCCGGCTTACTTGGCTACGTCCCGCGGCCGGGGCAGGTGGTGGTTTACGATTTCCCGGCGCTGCGCGAGCGCCTGCGCCTGCAGTTCGACCCGCATGTCGAGTCCGCATACTTCTCCCCCGACGGCAAGAAACTGGCCGTCGTCCGCACCAAGCAACAAGACCAGTATGGCCCGGGCGAGGCGATCCTGCTGGATGTCGATAACCCGCATGACCGGGTGGTTCTTCCCGCGAAGTGGGCGCTGCCGGGGGTGGCCTTCTCACCGGACTGCAAGGACATCCTGGTCGGAGATTACGACATCATGAACCGCTATGGCGGGAACATCAAGGTGTACAACGCCACGACTGGCGAGTACCAGTTCACCGTCGGCGGCAAACCGCGGCCCGGCCACTACATGACGGTGGCCGGGGGCAACATCCTGCTGGTGCTGGAGACGGGGGCGCTGTCGCTGTACGACTACCGCAACGGCAAGGAGGTGCCGGAACTGTACGGCCAGCTGGACCGCTGGGTGCCGGAGCGCGGTGGGGCGTGCCTGCGCTGGGCAGCGCCGTCGTCCGACCTGCGCTACCTGGCGGGCACGGCGGGGATGACCCGGCGGGCGCAGGACGCGCGGGTGCTGTGGGAGGACCGGCAGGCCAAGGAGTTCGTCACCGTCTTCCACGATCCGCACCTGGAGGTGGAGTTCACGCCGTGCGCGCTGGCACCAGACCCGAAGACGTTCGCCGTTGGCACGGACTACTTCGGCGGGGTGCGGGCGAAGGGGGACGAGGTGGGGCACGGTCACGTCCTGCTGTTCCGCCGCCAGGCACCGTGAGACGGTGCAGGCGGGATCTCGGGCGGAGGTTGTCATGTCCACGAAGCAATGGGTGGTGTGCTGAGCGGCGGGCTGGTGGCCTTCCAGACCTGCGGGGTGGCCGGGCCGCCCGCAACACCGGGTGGAGCGTCCCGGTGGGAGCACGAAGGCCGGGCCGCACCAGGCGCTGCACCCGACCGGGGCCGCCTGCTGGTTTCGCCGTGGCGTGCAGGTTCTCCGGCGGCCCCGGCGGGTGAGCTTGGGCGCTGGCGAACAGTGATTCGGCGCCTTGGAGCAGGTGTTTCTTCCAGCCCTGGATGAGCGTCGGGTGGACGCCAAAGTTGCTGGCGCTCTCGTTAATGGTCTTGTCGCCCTTGAGGGCGGCCAGGGCGACCTGGGCCTTGAAGGCGGCCGTGTGCCGCATGCGCTTGCCTGCCATGTTCTCCCCTTTCCTGAACCATCAGTGTAGCTTAACCGATGGTCCAGTTTTCGGGGTCCACTATAAACGCTCTCGTGGACCTGTCGCGCTTCGCAGGCCGGCAGCCGATTGGCGCGTTTGCCGACGGTGGCCCCGGCGACTGTGTTTGCATCGTCAGTTCGGGGTGGGGGAATTCCGCTTGACCGGACGAGGTGGTGCGGCTGAAGTGGCACTGTGAGCGCGCCGGGCGTGCGAAGCGCGCGCCTCGACCGGGAGACATCGAGGATCCCTTTTCGCAACTCCTGGTCCGATCGGGGGGCAGGAGGGGCCGGCGCGGCCCCGCGGACGACCGCTCGCGGGGTTGGGGATTTCCACCTTTCCCAGGCTCGGCCGGCGCGTCCGGACGGGACCGGGGCCAGCCGGGAACGCCGCCATGAAAGTTGCTTACCTCGTCAACCAGTACCCGCACGTCAGCCACAGCTTCATCCGGCGCGAGATCGCCGCCCTGGAGGGACTGGGGATCTCGGTCGAGCGCTTCTCTGTGCGCGCCAGCGGGGCCGACCTCGTCGATCCGGCCGACCAGGCCGAGCGGGGGCGCACGCACATCTTGCTCGGGACCGGCCTCCTCGGCCTCCTCGGAGCCCTGCTGGGAACGATGGTGACACGCCCGTGGCGCTGGTTCCGGGCGCTGCGGCGGGCGGTGCGGCTCGGCCGGCGGTCGGAGCGCGGAGTGCTCCGCCACCTTGCTTACCTGGCCGAGGCGTGCGTGCTGCTGCGCCGGCTGCGCCGGTGCGGCGCGACCCACCTGCACGCCCACTTCGGGACGAACTCCGCGTCCGTCGCCCTGCTGACACGCCTCCTCGGCGGTCCGCCGTACAGCTTCACCGTTCACGGGCCGGAGGAGTTCGACCGCCCCGACAGCCTCTCGCTGACGGACAAGATCGAGAACGCGGCGTTCGTCGTCGGCGTGAGCAGCTTCGGCCGCAGCCCGCTGTACCGCTGGTGCGCACTGCCTCACTGGCCGAAAGTGCAGGTGGTGCGCTGCGGCGTCGATGCGGCGTTCCTGAGCGCGGGGCCGCAACCTGTCCCCGAAACCGCCCGGCTCGTGTGCGTCGGCCGGCTGGCGGAGCAGAAGGGCCAGCTCCTGCTGCTGGAAGCCCTCGGCCGGCTCCAGGCGGAGGGGGTGGGGTTCGAGATGGTCCTCGCTGGCGACGGGCCGATGCGCAAGGACGTTGAGCGGCGCATCGGCGAATTGGGGCTCGGCGAGCGGGTGCGCATCACCGGCTGGGTGAGCAACAACCGGGTGCGGCAGGAACTGCTCGCGGCGCGGGCGCTCGTCCTGCCCAGCTTTGCGGAGGGGCTTCCGGTGGTGCTCATGGAGGCGCTGGCGCTGGGGCGCCCGGTGGTGACGACGTACATCGCGGGCATCCCCGAGCTGGTCGAGAACGGGGTGGATGGATGGGTCGTGCCGGCAGGTTCGGCGGATGCCCTGGCGGACGCGCTGAAGCAGGCGCTGCGCGCGGACCCGGACCGTCTGGCGGAGCTGGGGCGGGAAGGTGCAAAACGCGCGACGGCGATGCACGATGCCGTTCAGGAAGCGGCCAGGCTGGCCGCGCTGTTCCGGAACCCGCCCGCAGGAAGGTCCGACGAGCCGGGGACTGGTGCGCGGGAGGCATGACGCCACAGACGGAACTGCCCCGCCAGCCCTCACGACCCGCATACATTCGCAGGCCGCCCCAGCAGGATGTGCTGGCGTTGCCTGCAACTGCCTGTTACAACAGAGCTTCCCGACCCGCGCCGGCGGTTGGTCGCCTCTCGGGTGGAGGAATACGCTGCCGGAGCCACGCCATGATGCCTGTCGTCGAAGCCCTGCTCTGGGTGTGCGTGGCGGTCGTCCTGCTGCCGATGGTGGTCCTCGTCGTCGAGTGCCTGGCCGCGCTGCTCCCGCGGCGCCGCCCCGCGTTTGACCCGACCGCCGCGCGACCGCGCTGCGCTGTCCTGATCCCCGCCCACGACGAGGAGGCGGGCATCGGCCGGACGCTCGCCGGGCTCGGGCCGCAGCTGACCGCGGGAGATCGGCTCGTCGTCGTTGCCGACAACTGCACGGACCGCACCGCCGACATCGCCCGGACGCACGGGGCGATCGTTCACGAGCGCACCCACGCAACAGACCGGGGCAAGGGGTTCGCCCTCGACCACGGGGTGCGCCGCCTGGAGGCCGATCCCCCGGACGTGGTGGTGATCGTCGATGCCGACTGCGTCGTTCGCGCGGGAGCGCTCGACCTGCTCGTGCGTGAGGCGGCCCGCGGCCGCCCGGTGCAGGCAGCGTATGTCATGGCCGAACCGCCGCGGCCGACCTACAAGCAGCGGCTGTCGGCGGTCGCGTTTCAGTTCAAGAACGTCGTTCGGCCGCTCGGTCTGGACCGGCTGGGGGGGCCGTGTCTGCTGACCGGGACCGGGATGGCGTTCCCGTGGCCGGTCCTGCGCGACGCCGGACTGGCCAGCGGCAACATCGTCGAGGACATGGCCCTGGGGATTGACCTCGCAGTGGCAGGCTACCCGCCGCGCCTCTGTTCTCAGGCCATCGTCACCAGCGAGTTGCCGGCCAGCGAGGCGGCCGCCGTCGCCCAGCGCAGGCGCTGGGAGCACGGCCACCTTCAGACGCTGCTCACGCAGGTGCCGCGCCTGCTGCGGGCCGCCCTCTGCCGCGCACGCCCCCGCCTGCTGGGGCTGGCGCTGGAGCTGAGCGTCCCGCCGCTGTCGCTGCTGTTCCTGCTGTGGGCGCTCGTGTTCGCCGCTTCCGTGGGCTTCTGGTTCGCCGGCGGGCCGCCACACCCAGCCGTCGTCCTCGCCTGCGGGGCTCTTGCCGTCGTGCTGGCCGTCCTCGCCGCCTGGGCGAAGTTCGGCCGCGATCGGTTGCCGCTGACGTCACTGCTGGCGGCACCGTTTTACGTTCTGTGGAAGGTGCCGATCTACGTGGCGTTCCTGTTCCGTCGCCGACGTCAGGCGAAATGGAACCGGACGGCGCGCGACGCCTCTGCCGGTTCCGGGTCAGGCCACGGCCAGGAAACTGGCCGGACCCCGGACCAGGCAGGCGCGGCTCACCAGCCTTCCACGCCCGAGCCCTCGTGACTCGCCGCCCAACGGACCCGCAGCCCGGAGACGTTACATGCCCCCCCCCGTCGAGGACGCTTATCCGCTTTCGTCATCGCAGGAAGACATCCTGACGCAGTCCGGCCGGCACGGCAAGGAGTACACCCTCTCGCCGAGCCAGCAAGGGTTGCTGTTCCATACGCTGTACGCCGAGGAGCCCGGCGTCTACGTGCAGCAACTCGTATGCGAGCTGCGCGAGGCACTGGACGTCGGGCTGTTTCAGCGCGCCTGGAATCACATCATCGCCCGGCACGCGGCCCTGCGCACCAGCCTGCGCTGCGAGGGGGTGGAGGATCCAATCCAGGTCGTGAAGGGCAAGGGCGACATTCCGGTCGAGGAGGAGGACTGGTCCAGACTGTCGGCGGTGGACCAGGATGCCCGGCTGGAGATGCTGCTCGACATGGACCGGCGGCGCGCCTTCGACCTGGGCAACCCGCCGCTGATGCGCCTGACCCTGCTTCGGCGCGGCGCCGCACACTGGACCTGCGTCTGGACGTATCACCACGTCCTGCTCGACGACTGGTCGCAGGTCTTCGTGCTGAAGGAAGTGTTCGCCTTCTACGACACCCGCGGCCAGGAGAAGCTGCCGGACAGGCCGCCGCCTTACCGCGACTACATCTACTGGCTGCGCGGACAGGACTGGTCGAGCGCCCAGGAATACTGGCGGGCCGCGCTGAAGGGGTTTCGCGCGCCGACGCCGCTCCTGGCGGTCGCCCCCGCTCCGGGCACCGCCTTCAGGGCCGATCCGCCGCACGGCCTGCGCACGTTCCGGCTCCCCGCCGACCTCATGGCGGCGCTGCGGGACTTCGCACGCCAGCACGGCCTGACGCTCGAGACGCTCGTGCAGGGGGCTTACGCCGCCGTGCTGAGCCGGTACAGCGGCGAGGAGGACGTCGTTTTCGGCGCCACCCGGCCCGGCCGCCACTTCCCCATCGACGGCGCCGAGGCGATGGTCGGGCAGTTCATGAACACCCTGCCGGTCCGGGCGCGCGTGTCCCCCGACGTCACCGTCCTGGACCTGCTGAAGGAACTGCATGCGCAGACCCTCGCCGTCCGCCCGCACGAGGAGACGCCGCTGCTGAAGGTCTACGAGGCGAGCGAGGTGCCGCGCGGGATGCCGCTGTTCGACAGCATCTTCGTCTGCGAGGACTCCGCCCTCGACGACACCCTGCGTGCCCAGGGCGGGCCGTGGGCGAATCGCTCGTTCGAGCTGCGGGAGCAGACGAACTACCCCCTCGCCGTGTGCGCCTACGCTGGCGAGCGGCTACTGCTGCGGGCGCTGTTCCTGCGTCCGCGCTTCGACGACGGGACGATCGACCGCCTGTTCGGCCACCTGCAAACGCTGCTCGAAGGGATGATTGCCCACCCCGACGAGCGCGTCGCTGCCCTGCCGATCCTGACCGCCGCCGAGCACCGGCAGATCGTCCACGAGTGGAATGACACGGCCGCCGACTACCCACGCGACAGGTGCATCCACCAGCTGTTCGAGGCCCAGGCGCGGCGCACTCCGGACGCGGTGGCGGTCGTCCACGACGGGCGAGAGACGACGTACCGGGAGCTGAACGAGCGGGCCAACCGCCTCGCCCACCACCTGCGCGGGCTCGGGGTGAAGCCGGGCGTCCTGGTCAGCATCTGCATCGAGCGCTCGACCGACATGATTGTCGGCGTCCTGGGCATCACGAAGGCCGGCGGGGCCTACGTCCCCCTCGACCCCGCCTACCCGAAGGACCGCCTCGCCTTCATGCTGGACGATATCCAGGCGCCGGTGCTGCTGACACAGCGCAAGCTCGTCGAACGCCTGCCCGAGTCGAAGGCCAGGCTCCTGTGTGTGGAGGAACTCGACGCGGCCCTGGCACGCGAGAGCGCCGCGGATCCGTCCAGCGGCGTCACCCCGGGCGACCTCGCATACATCATTTACACGTCGGGCTCGACGGGGAAGCCGAAGGGGGTGGTGCTGCGGCACGGGCCGGTGGTGAACCTGCTCGACTGGGTGAACACGACGTACCACGTCGGGCCGGGGGACCGCGTCCTGTTCGTCACATCGCTGAACTTCGATCTGTCCGTGTACGACATCTTCGGCATCCTCGGGGCCGGCGCCACCGTCCGCGTCGCATCCAGCGCCGACCTCCGCGACCCCGAGCGACTGCTGGAAATCCTGTGCGACGAGCCAATCACCTTCTGGGACTCGGCGCCGCCGCAGCTGGCGCAGCTGGCCCCGTTCTTCCCCTCCGCCCAGCAGGCGCCGAGACAGAAGCACCTGCGGCTCGTCTTCCTGAGCGGCGACTGGATCCCGGTGCCGCTGCCGGACGCGATCCGCGCCACCTTCCCCGGGGCGGAGGTCGTCAGCCTGGGCGGGGCGACGGAGGCGGCCATCTGGTCGAACTCCTACCCGGTCGGGGTGGTGGACCCGAAGTGGCCAAGCATCCCCTACGGCCGACCGATCCGAAATGCCCGCTACCACGTCCTCGATAAGCATCTCAACCCGGTGCCGGTCGGCGTGCCGGGAGAACTACACATCGGCGGCGGGTGCCTGGCGGACGGCTACCTGAACCGGCCGGAGCTGACGGCCGAGAAGTTCATCCCCGACCCGTTCGCGTCCCCCTCCCTCCTCGTGGGGGAGGGGGGCCGGGGGGGTGAGGGGAACCGCCTGTACAGGACGGGCGATCTGGCGAGCTACTTTCCGGACGGCAACCTGGAGTTCCTCGGCCGGCTCGACTTCCAGGTCAAGATCCGCGGGTTCCGGATCGAACTCGGGGAGATCGAGACCGTCCTCGCCCAGCACCCGGCCGTCCGCGAGGGCCTCGTCACCGCTCTCAAGGACGAGTCCGGCGACCGCTACCTGTGCGGCT
>JADLBT010000345.1 GCA_020847555.1 Gemmataceae bacterium | reverse complement strand
TCTCAATGCCGGAACAGGAACTCCTTGGCGTTGATCAGCGTCCAGTGGACGTCCTCCCACGCCTTGCGCCTGTCGCTCGCTGCCGAGACGTGAGCCATGAACGCCTGGATTTCCGGCGGCTCCGGCAGCCGCGTCAGCGTTGCCAGGTACAGCTCGTCGAGCAATTCGCGGTCGTTGAGCTTCTTCGCCAGCAGCTTGCCGATGCGGTTGCTGGCGTTCCGCATCCGGTCGTTGACGAACGGGCCGTTGATCAGCTGCAGCGCCTGGGCGAGGTTGCTGTCGCCCTCGCGCTCGCACTCGCACGCCAGTTCCCGAGCCGGCTGGCCAAACGTTTTCAGGAACGGGTGATTTACCTCGCCGTCCGGCAGTTGCGTGGCGCGCGTCCCCAGCGGCAGGCCGGCGAACTTCTCCGGCACCTCGGTCACCTGGGTGATGGCGTCGAACAGCTGCTCGGCCGTGTGCAGCTTCGTCACCGCCCGCGAGAAGTACTTGTTGTCATCCTTGTTGAACTCGTTGCTCTGGGCGCCGAGCTGGTACGTCCGCGAGTTCAGGATGGTCCGGATCAGGTGCCTGGCGTCGAAGTTGTGCTTGACGAAGTCCTGCGCCAGGGCGTCGAGCAGGTCGTCGTTGGCGGACGGGTTGGAGTCGCGGAAGTCATCGACCGGATCGACGATGCCGCGGCCCAGCAGGTGATACCAGAGGCGGTTCACCACCGATTTCGCGAAGAACGGGTTGTCGCCGGCCGTCAGCCAGTTGGCGAGGACCGCGCGGCGGTCCTTGCCCGGCGGGACGATCGGGACGGCGCCGCCCATGAACTTCGGCGAGATCGCCTTGCCGGTGCGCGGCTGGATTACCTCGCCGGCCCGCTCGACGTAGATGTACTCCGCGTTCTCGCCCTTCGCGACGACCGGCCCCTGGGTCGGATCCTTGCGCTGCTTCACCCGGGCGAAGAACGCGGCAAAACTGTAGTAGTCGTCCTGCGTCCAGCGCTCGAACGGGTGGTTGTGGCACTTGGCGCACTGCATGCGGATGCCGAAGAACAGCTGGGCCGTCGTCTCGGCGAGGCTCGTCGGATCGCGGGCGATGCGGTAGTAGTTCGCCGGCGGGTTCGCGAACGTGCTGCCGGACGCGGTCAGCAGTTCGCTCACCATGCGGTTGACCGGGGTGTTGCGCTCGATGTGGCCGCGCACCCATTTCTGAAAGACGCGCGTGCCCTTGACCTGGATCGTTTTGCGGCTGGAGCGGAGCACGTCTGACCATTTGAGAGTCCAGAAGTCGGCGTACTCTCGCCGTTCGAGCAGCCGGTCGATCAGCTTCGCCCGCCGGTCCGGTTCCTTGCTGGCGAGGAACGCGCGCGTCTCGTCGGCGGTCGGCAGAATGCCGCAGACGTCCATGTAGACGCGGCGCAGGAACTCCTGGTCGGTACACAGGTCCGACGGCTGGATGCTGAGCATCTTCAGCTTCGCGAAGACGTGCCGATCGACGTAGTTGTTCTCCGGCGGGTTCGACCACTTGAAGCCTTTCTTCGGCTCCAGGTACGTCAGCCGCACCGACACCAGCTCGTCGAGGTAGCGGCACAGGATCGCGACCTCGCCGCTCTGACCGAATTCGACCAGGCCGTTGGCGTTCACGTCGGCGACGGCGCTGTCGCTGCTGCTGAAGACGGTCAGGCGCGTCACGTCGCGAACGGTGCCGTCGGCGAAGTAGGCCCGGACGGCAAGTTGCTGCCAGCGCGTCGGGTCGTTCAGCACGCGCGATCCGGGGGCCACCTCGACGCGCTTCAGCAGCGGGACCGTCGGAGCGTCGTCGCGGAGCCCCTCGCTCAGCCAGGCGTGCAGAGTCTTCGCCGGAATGCTGGCGGGGCTGAAGCGGGCGCCGCCCTCGTGCGGGATGCGGCCGAGACCCTTCAGGTAGATGAGGCTCGACGCGGCGCCCATCCGGTCGGTGCGGCGGCCGAGGACGTCGCGCGTCAGCTGGATGTAGTCGGCCGGCGGATCGTACCCGCGCAGGCTGAGCTTGAAACCGTTCTTGCCGCTGGGGGTGCCGTGACAGGCGCCGGAGTTACAGCCCCCGACGTTCAGCGCCGCGATCGCGTCGTTGCGGAAACTGACCGGCTGCGGTTTCGTGAAGTCCTGCACCGTCACCGGGACGCGGACCGCTTGCCCGGCGGCCTTGACGATCAGCGCGGCGGCGCCGTCCTTGACCGGGGTGAGAAAGCGCTCCTCGTCGAGGGCGACGACGCCGGGCGTCTCGACGGCCAGGTCGCAGAAGTGAGTCAGGTCGCGGACGGTGCCGTCGGCGTACTTGCCGGTGATAACGACCTGCACCGTGCTGCGTGGACCATCAAAGGTAATCGTTTCGGGCTGGACCACGAGTGCGATCGGCTGGCCGACCACGCGCGCCTTCGCCGCGGCGCTGGTGGGCAGCGCCGCCGTCGCCGGGGCGGCCGTCAGCAGCGCCAGGACCAGGCCGAGGGCGATGCGTTTACCAGGACGAAGCCGGCGGGCGGGCGAGGAATGGCGAAGCGAACCGAACATATCTGGTGGCCCCCTTGCGGACGTTGCGAGGATTCCCTGGGCAGGAAGTCGGGCGGGACGGCCGATCGTCGGGCAATGCATCAAGTCTAGCGGTGGGGGAGGCTGATTGCGATGAGAAAATTCGCAACGGCCCCTGGCACATCGGTGCGAGTTCCAGGAGCCTGAGGCAGAGCACAAACGCGCGACGGGGCGGCGGAGAGGGTTACCAGCCGCGAGCGCCAGCGCGCGGATCCGACCGCGCTGGCGCTCGCGGCTGGTAACCGCTTCAGCTGCAAGGAGCCGCTAGCGAGGAGGCGCCGGGGGAGGGGCGGCCTGCCCGGCACCGACGGCGATACGCACCTGCACGCGCAGGTTGGTCGGCATCTCCCCGGCCGCGGTCATGTCGATGAGCACCTCGCGGTAGTACACGTCCCGGTACTCGCCGGGGGTGTCGCTCTGGGGGGCTCGCTTCCCCATCCGCGGGAGGACCAGCGCAACCACTCCGGCGTACTCCTTGCCGGCGAGGGCGTCGGCCGTGATCCGGACCTGCTGCCCCGTCCTCACGCGGGAGATGTCGAGTTCCTCGACGAACGCCCGGACCCGCCGCCTCGACAGGTCGGCGAATAGCAGGACCGGCTGCGGGTTGTCCGGGCCGGCGATCTCCCCCGGCTCGGCGTAGACCTGCAGGATCCGCCCGTCGAACGGCGCGACGACGCGCGTCTTCGCCTGGCGAGCCACGGCCAGCTGGTGGCGCGCCTCGGCGGCGGCCACCCGCGCCTCGGCGGCCGCCAGGTCTTCCGGCCGCGGCGGGGCGCGCAGCAACGCCAGCTCGGCCCGGTACTGCTTCCACTCCGCCTCGGTCTGGAGCATGCGGAAGCGGTGGGCCTCGTATTGCTCCACGCTCATCGACTTGCGCGACAGCAGTTCCTGGGCACGCTCGAACTCTCCCCGGGCCTGGTGGTGGAGCGTCTCCTTGGCGCTTT
The DNA here is from genome assembly GCA_020847555.1 of Gemmataceae bacterium. The sequence continues at coordinate 8,799 of JADLBT010000345.1, read as the reverse complement.
CCAGCGCGCCGGCCGCGTCCAGCCGCTCCTTGCGCTCGCCGTTGCGGAGCTTGGCCAGGTCTGCCCGGGCAAGGGCCAACTCCGCCGCCGCCAGGGCAACTTCGTGGCGGTGGGTGTCGCTGTCGAGTTCCACGAGCACGTCGCCGCGGCGCACGTCCTGGTTCTCCCGGGCGTGGATGGCGGCGATCCGGCCGGGCACCTCCGGCCGCAGAGCGACCTCCGGCCGCGCGCCCTCAACGATGCCGTTGGCCGCCACCTCCGTCGGGCAGTAATTCAGCCGCTTCGCCTTGCGCGGGGCCGGCGCCTCGCCGTCGGTGCGGCACAGCAGCGGCACCCCGACCGCGGCGAACCCGGCCGCCAGACCCACGCACACCAGGATGGCCTTCATCCCTTCAACCCTCGCACAAGTTTCACCGGGTCGAACAGCGGCCGCCGGCTGTGGGCGGGCGGCGCCTTCTCCGTCCACTCGCGGCGCAACCGGCCATCCTCGAGGTGCAGGATGCGGTCAGCGAACGAGAACACGCGGCTGTCGTGCGTCACCACCACCAGCGTCATGTTGCGGAACCGCACCAGGCGGCTGAGCAACTCCATCGCCGCCAGCCCGTTCTCGGCGTCCAGTGACGCGGTCGGCTCGTCGGCGAACAGAACCAGCGGATTGCCGGCCAGAGCCCGGGCGACGGCCACGCGCTGACCCTGGCCAGTGCTCAGCTGGCCCGGACGCAGGCGGCCGCGATCGCCGAGGCCGACCTGGTCGAGCAGCTGGGCGCTCCGCCGCCGCGCTTCCCGGACTGGCACGCCGCGCATCGCCAGCGCCAGCCGCACGTTGTCGAGCGCGGAGAGAGTCGGAAACAGGTTGAACGTCTGGAAGATGAACCCGAGATGCTCCTGCCGAAACGCGGTCTGTTCCGCCTGGGTCATCTTGCCCACGTTCCGGCCGAGAACCTCCACGCGCCCGCCGTCGGAGCTGAGCAGACAGCCGAGGATCGACAGCAGGGTCGATTTGCCGCTCCCCGACGGCCCGACGAGGTAAACGATCTCGCCGCGGGCGATGTCGAGGCTCACGCCCCGAAGAATAGTGGTCTGTTGCTGGCCAGTGCGGAAGCTCTTGGAGACATTGCGGGCAAGAATGGCTGGCGTGATCATCGGTCTTCCTCCGCCCTTCTCCTGCGCGCTGCGCCAGCTGCCGACAGCCCGCCGGGACCATTGGCCCCTGGGTCCGTTTCGCCGCAAGCGGTAAACTTATTCTTTGACAGCGTCTTACCAGAACTCTAGGTCACATTCGTGCCCTTGTAAAACTCCCTCCGGTTAGCACTACCGGATCAAACGCCGCCGCCATTCCGTCCGAGCCCGCAGCGTCAGCGCAGGTCTTTGTCTCGTCCCGCGCTGACGCTGCGGGCTCGAACAGGAGTTTGGTCCGCCAGTCCTTACCAGCCACCTCCGCTGCGGCCTCCGGGACCGGGGCAGACCGCGGTTGACGTGGGCGGCGCCCCGCTGTATCTTCCCGCCGCGCGTCCGGGTTGGGTGCGGACGGACCTGCAGAAACAGGAGAGGGCAATGGCTAGCTGGCGAACCGTGACGGGCCTGATCGTTACCCTGGCGGTGGCGGGGACAGCCCGAGCCCAGACCTACCCGCTGAAAGAAGACACCGCTGCCGACACCTGCACGCGCGTCAAGCTCGGCATGGCGCTCGCTGGCGAGCTGAAGGTTCAGCAGGAGGGCAAGGCGATCGCGCTGAAGGAGTCGGCGGCGGCGAGCCACGACTTCTACGAGCGCGTCCTGGAGCCCGGCACCGGCGGGCTGATCGCGAAGGCTGCCCGCCACTACCTCGCGGCAAAGGTCGGTATCACGGTCGCCGACAGCAAGATCGAACGCGCGCTGGGCGACAAGGCGCGCAAGCTGCTCGCCGTGCAGCGCATCAAGGATACGCTGGTTGTCTTCAGTCCGCACGATCTGCTGACGCGCGACGAGTTGCAGCTGACCGAACACCTCGACACCCTCGCCCTTCCCGGACTCCTCCCTGGGCGCGACGTCGCAGTCGGCGACACCTGGAAGGTCGCCAACCCGGTCGTCCAGGCTCTGTGCCGATTCAGTGGGCTGACGTCGCAAGAGCTGACCGGCAAGCTGGAGCAGGTCAAGGACGAGATCGCGACCGTTTCCTTCACCGGCCCGGCGGCGGGCATCGACCTGGGAGCGGAGGTCAAGGTGGCAGTGCAGGCGACCGGGCGCTTCGATCTGAAGTGCAAGCGGCTGGTCGGGCTGGCGTGGAAGCAGACCGACGAGCGCGCGCAGGGGCCGGTCAGCCCGGCGGCGAAGGCGGAGATCACCTACACGGTCGAGCGCTCCCCGCTGCCCGAGCCGGCCGGCGAGGTGAACGACTACGCCCTGGTGCCCATCCCGCGCGACAAGGTGCCGGCCGATCGGCTGACTCTCCTGCGCCACCGCGACCATCGCGGCCTGTACGAGTTGCAGCACAGCCGCGAGTGGCACACCGTTGCCCAGACCGACGAGCACCTCGTCCAGCGCCTGATGGATCGCGGTCAGTTCGTCGCCCAGGTGACGCTTACGCCGTGGAAGAAGGTCGAGGCCGGCAAGCACTTCACCCCCGAGGAGTTCAAGCAAATCCTGGCGAACATGCCGGGCTGGACGATGGGGAGCATCCTGCGCGACGAGGAGGTCAAGGAAGCGACCAACGGCAACTGGATCTACCTTGTTGCGGCCGAGGGCGAAATGGACGGGCTGAAGGCGCTGCAGTACTTCTACCTCGTCGCCGGGTCGCGGGGGGACCAGCTCCTGGTAGCGTTCACGATGACCCCGGGCGAGGTGCAGAAACTCGGAACGCGCGACATGGGCCTGCTCCGCGGCCTCACCCTGCCCGCTGGCGGGGCCGGCGAGAAGCGGTAAGATGACAGGGTGACAAGGTGACAGGGTGACCAAAGCAAGCCCACGGGCTGCGCCCCGTGGGCCTGCTTCGGTCACCCTGTCACCCTTGACGCGCCTGGACTGTACCAACGTGGACGAACAACAGCGCGAGCGCATCCGCGACGATCTCAAGGGGTTCTTCAAGGGCGGTCTGCTCTTCGATGACCTGTCTCGCGCTCTCTACAGCACCGACGCCAGCATCTTCCAGGTCCATCCGATCGGCGTGGCGGTCCCGCGCGACGAGGAGGACGTCCAGGCTCTGGTGCGCTACGCCGCCGAGCACCGCCTGCCCCTGGTGCCGCGCGGCGCGGGCAGTGGGGTCGCGGGCGAGGCGCTCGGCCCCGGCCTGATCCTCGACCTGAGCCGCCATTTTCAGGCGATCCGCGACGTCGGCGCCGACACCATCCGCGTCCAGGCCGGCGTCACCTGCCGCGCGGTCAACGCGCGCCTGGCCCGCGATGGGCGCCGCTTCGCTCCCGATCCGGCCAGTGCGGCGCAGTGTACCGTCGGCGGTATGGTCGCCAACAATGCCTCCGGCGCTCACACCCTGCGCTACGGCTACACCCGCGACCACGTCGCCGCCCTGCGCGTCGTCCTCGACACCGGCGAGGCGGCCACCGTTGGCAGGGAGCCTGTCCAGCCCGCCGCCGAGGATGTGCCGGGTCACCTGCATGACATCGTCGGCGCCGCCGCGGTGCTGCTGAGCGAGAACGCCGAGCTGATCCGGACCTGCCGCCCACGCACGCCGTACAACCGCTGCGGCTATCTCCTCCACGACGCCCTGACGGCGGACGGCCTCGACCTGGCGAAGTTACTGACCGGGTCGGAGGGCACGTTGGCGGTCATCACCGAGGCGACCCTGCGGACCATCCCGCTGCCCGGCGGGCGCAGCCTGGTGCTGCTGGGCTTTGCCAGCCTCGACGCCGCCCTGCGAGCCGCCCAGCGGGCGCTGCCGACCGGCCCGGCTGCGTGCGAACTGCTCGACCGGCGATTACTGAGCCTGGCCCGCGGCAGCGACGCCGCCGCCGCCGCCGCGCTGGTCCCCCCGGCGATCGAGGCGGTGCTGCTCGTCGAGTACGAAACCGACACCACCCGCGAGGCCCGCGCTGCCGCCCAGCAGCTGGTCGAGCAACTCTACCGCAGCGAGCGCCTGGCCCTGCACGCACACCCGGCCTTCGACCCGGACGACATCGACCGCCTGTGGCAGCTGCGCGAAGTCGTCCTGCCGACCCTGTACGGGCTGCGCGGCGGGGCCCAGCCGGTCGCGTTCGTCGAGGATGTCGGCGTGCCGCCGGAGGAACTCAACGCCTATCTGCATCGAGTGCAGGAGATCCTCAAGGAACACGAAACGACCGCGTCGTTCCTGGTCCACGCCGGGACGGGCCAGGTCCACACCCGGCCGTTCCTCGATCTGCAACAGCCGGAGGACGTGTCGAAGCTGTCGGCCATCGCCGAGGAGATCCACCGGCTGGCGCTGCAGCTGGGGGGGACGGTCAGCTCGCAGCACGGGACCGGGCTGGCGCGGACGCCGTGGGTGGCGCGGCAGTACGGCCCGCTCTACCCGGTCTTCCGTCAGCTCAAGGCGGTGTTCGACCCGCGCGGCCTGTTCAACCCGGGCAAGATCGTCGATCCGGCGCCCGACCTGGAGCGGTGGCCGCTGCGCCGCCCTCTGCGCGGTGCCCGGCCGGTGGCAGACAATCCACCCGATCGGGAGACGGCCGGGCGCGACACGCCCTGGCTGCTGCGCTGGCAGCCGGACGAGGTCGTCGCCGAGGTTCTCAGCTGCAACGGCTGCGGCCAGTGCCGGACCGAGGCGCCCGCTCAGCGCATGTGCCCCGTTTTCCGGGCGACTCACGCCGAGGCGGCTGCCCCGCGTGCCAAGGCGAACCTGCTCCGCCACCGCCTCGCCGAGAAGGCCGACCCGCGCCAACTCGCCCCCGACGAGGTGCGGGCGGTGGCCGATCTATGCGTCAACTGCCGCATGTGCGCCGCCGAGTGCCCGGCCCACGTCAACATCCCCCGGCTGATGCTCGAGACGAAGGCCGCTAACGTGGCCGAGTATGGTCTCGACTGGAAGGACTGGTTCATGGCTCGGGCCGAGGGGTTCGCCCGGCTGGGGGGGACGTTCTCACTGGTCGTGAACCTGGCTCTGAAGAGTCGGTTCACGCGCTGGGTATTCGAGAAGCTGTTCGGCCTGTCGCGTCGGCGGCGGTTGCCGCGCTTCGCCCTGCGCAGTTTCCTGCGGCGCGCGCGGCGGCGCGGCTGGACGCGCAAGCCCAGGGCGGAGGGCGAGCGGGTCGCGTACTTCGTGGACGTGTTCGCCAACTGCAGCGACCCGCAGGTCGCCGAAGCCGTCGTCGCGGTGCTGCGCCACAACGGGTTCGAGGTGTACGTGCCGCCGGGCCAGCGCGGGTGTGGGATGGCGGCGCTGGCGCACGGCGACGTCGAGGCGGCTCGCGACATCGCCCGGCGGAACCTGCGCGTGCTCGCCGACGCGGCCCGCGAGGGGTGGCCGATTGTCTGCTCCGAGCCGACCGCGGCGCTGATGCTCCGCCAGGACTACCCCGACCTGACCGACGACTCGGACGCGAAACTCGTCGCCGAGCGCACGGTCGAGCTGACCGCGTTCCTGTGGGATCTGCACCGGCAAGGGCGGCTGCGCACCGACTTCCGGCCGCTGGATTTCGCGGTCGGCCATCACGTTCCGTGCCACCTGAAGGCGCTCGGGAGCCCCCCCGCCGGGCCGCAACTGCTCGCGTTGATACCGGGTCTGATGGTGCATACAATCGACGTGAGTTGTTCCGGCATGGCGGGCACGTTCGGCCTGAAGGCGGAGAACTACGAAACGTCTCTGGAAGCCGGCCGGCCGATGCTGGAGGAGTTGAAGCGCCCGCGGGTGCTGTTCGGTTCGACCGAGTGCAGCGCCTGCCGGATGCAGATGGAGGACGGGGCCGGCAAGCGCACCCTTCACCCGGTCCAGTACCTCGCGCTCGCCTATGGGCTGCTGCCGGACGTGGCCCGCCGCCTCAGGGAACCCATCCGCGAACTGGTGCTGCGATGATTGTCGAGGTTCGCCTGTTCGCCCGCGCGAAGGATCTGGCGGGCGCCGAATCGGTGCGTGTGGAACTGGCCGACGGCGCCACGGTGGCCGACCTGCGCGGGCGCCTGGCGGCGGACGTGCCGGCGCTGGCGGGACTGCTGGAGCGCTGCGCGCTCGCGGTCAACGACGAGTTCGCTGAGGACAGCCTCCGCCTGCCCCGGTCTGCTGAGGTGGCGGTGCTGCCGCCGGTGAGCGGCGGCGGTCTCGTGGCAGGGGCAAGGGAAGCGATGTGCAGAAGTGTTTCCAAAGCCCACGGGCGACGGATCGGCGTGGGGTGACCCGCCTCGTTCCAGCTATAATATTCTCTGCGGGTTCGGACCGGCCGCACCCACCCCACCTTCGCCCGCCACCGACCATGATCCGCCTGACGCGAGAGCCGATCGACCACCACGCCTTGACCGAGCAGGTCCGGCGCAACGACTGCGGGGCCGTCGTCGCGTTCCTCGGCACCGTGCGCGACCTGACCGGCGACCGTGTCACCGTCGCCCTCGACTACGAGGCGTACCCCGGGATGGCCGAGAAAAAACTCGCGGAGATCGAGGCCGACACCCGTGCCCGCTGGGCGGTCGGCGAGATCGCGCTGATTCATCGTCTCGGCCGGCTCGCGGTGGGGGAGGTGAGCGTCGCGGTCGCGGTCAGCTGCCCCCACCGGGCGCAGGCGTTCGAGGCGTGCCGCCACGCCATCGACCGCCTCAAGGAACTCGTGCCAATCTGGAAGAAGGAAAACTGGGCCGACGGCTCGACCGAGTGGGTACATCCGGGAACCGGGGGTTAGGGGCGTGTTAACCAGCCGCGCGCGCCAGCGCGCGGAGTTGGCGGAGAGGGAGGAGTGATGAGCGAAGCACACAGGCGCGAGCGCAGATTGTCGCTGCCGCTGTGCGGGGATTCCGGCAAGGGGATGACTGCGCCGCTGTCCGTCCTTCCCGGCCCCCAGCCCCCCGTCTCTGGCCCCTCCTCTCTTCTCGACTCCTTCGGCCGCCTCCACAACAACCTGCGCATCAGCGTGACCGATCGCTGCAACCTGCGCTGCACTTACTGCATGGACGAGGATGTGGCCTTCATGGACCGGAGCGAACTGCTCACGTTCGAGGAGATCGCGCGCTTCGTCCGGATCGCGGCCCCGCTCGGGATCGACAAGGTGCGCCTCACCGGCGGCGAGCCGCTGATGCGGCGCGAACTTCCGGACCTCGTGCGAATGCTGTGCGCCATCGACGGCATTCGGGACGTTGGCCTGACCACCAACGGCATCCTCCTCGCCGACCACGCCCGGGCTTTGTACGACGCCGGCCTGCGGCGCATCAACATCAGCCTCGACGCGCTTAGCCCCGAGCGGTTCCGGGAACTGGCCCGACGCGACGGGCTGGACAGGGTTCTCGCCGGCATCCTGGCGGCGAAGCGGGTTGGGTTCGACCCGGTCAAGGTGAACGCCGTCAGCATCCGCGGGGTGACGGAACACGAGGTCGTGCCGCTGGCCCGCTTCGCCCGCGAACACCGGCTGGAGATCCGCTTCATCGAGTACATGCCGATCGGCGCCGACCAGTGGGAGCGCGGCAAGGTCTTCTTCGCCCACGAGATCCTGGAGCTGATCGAGCGCGCGGTGGCGCCGCTCGTCCCGGTCGAGGATTACGACCCGCGGGCGCCGGCGATGGAGTTCCGGTACGCCGACGCCTCCGGTGTGCCGGACGATCCGGGAGGGCGTGTCGGCATCATCGCGTCGATCTCGCAGCCGTTCTGCCTGAGCTGTAACCGGGTCCGCCTGACCGCTGACGGCAAGCTGCGCAACTGCCTGTTTGCCATCGAGGAGGACGATGTCAAACAACTCCTCCGCGGCGGCGCGAGCGATGCTGCGATTGCGGCGGTGATTCGCCGCAACGTGTGGGCGAAGTGGGAAGGGCACGAGATCAACACGGCCCGCTTCGTCAAACCGCAGCGCACCATGCACGCCATCGGCGGGTGAGGCGAGCGGTTGAATTGGTCTCCCCTCGCCCCTGGCAGGTTCGACCAGTTGCTTGTAGATGCGACTTCTCCCTGGTAATCTGACAGGGACAAACCTCGCCTCCGACCCAATCCCCAGACCGAGGGCTACCGCCATGGCAGACAACAAAATCATTCTCATCGTGGACGACGACACCGAACTGAGCGACGGGTTACGCACCGTGCTGGAGCGCCAGGGCTTCCGCGTCATTCAGGCCCGGGACGGCCAGCAGGGTAAGCAGGCGATCTACAACCAGCGTCCGGACCTCGTCATCCTCGACATGATGATGCCGCGCATGGGCGGCTACCCGGTGCTGGAGCACTTCCGCGACAAGGCGGACGCTCCGCCGATCATCATGATCACGGCCAACGAGGGCAGCCGCCACAAGGCGTATGCCGAGTACCTCGGGGTGGTCGATTACATCCGCAAGCCGTTCGCCATGGAGCGGCTGATGGAGGCGGTCCATCGCGGGCTGGCCGGCGAGTTCACCAAGCCCGAACCCCCGTCGGCCGCGAAAAAGTCCACCCCCCGCTCGCGAACCACTCCCGCCGAGGGACAGGAGTGAGCGACGCGACGCGCAACCTCTCCCTCCGGTCCCCCCTCTGCGAGGGGACCGGAGGGAGAGATCTTCTCCGACACCCCTGACCGAGATGGAGCAACCCGAAGGACCAGGCTGGATCGCCGAGGCCGCCAGCGTCCTGCTGGCGCGGGCTCCCGGCTCGTCCGAGGTCTTCGTCGTCCGCCGGAGTGAGACCCTTCGCTTCTTCGGCGGCTTCTGGGCCTTCCCCGGCGGCAAGGTCGATGC
>JADLBT010000344.1 GCA_020847555.1 Gemmataceae bacterium | reverse complement strand
TGCCGCTGTCGTCGGTTCCCACGGCCGACGCCCGGGCGCAGGGGTCGGCGGTGGTTCGGCCGGTCGAGTACGAGTTCCTGCCGGACGCGGCCGGCATCCTCGAAGAGATCTTGCCGGTGTCGTTCCGGGTGCGGCTGTTCAAGTGCTTTCTCGACGCGGCCGTCAGCGAGCAGATCGCCCGGCGCGTTGCAATGAAGGCCGCCACCGAGAGCGCCGGCGACATGATCAAGAGCTTGACCCGGCAGTACAACCGCGCCCGCCAGGCACAGATCACGAAGGAACTCGCCGAGATCATCGGCGGGGCCGCGGCGCTGCAGTAGGCAAGGCAAGACGCCGGCGCTGTGGAGAGGCAGATTTCAAAGAGGGGCACCTGCCCGAAATCTAACTTCCTTCAATGGGGCCACAGGCCGGCGTCAGAACGCCCCGCTTCCAACAATAGAGAAAGGTTGAGGTTATGGCTACGGCGACCCGCGTCGGGCGCATCGTTCAGGTGATCGGATCGACTTTTGATGCCGAGTTTGAAGAATCGCATTTGCCCGAAATATACAACGCCATCAAGGTCGAGGCCGACCAGCGCGGCGCGACGATCCGCCTGACCGGCGAGGTGCAGCAGCACCTCGGCGGCAACCGGGTGCGCTGCGTCGCCCTCGGTTCGACGGACGGCCTGGTGCGCGGCACGCGGGTGCTCGACACCGGCAAGCCGGTCCAGGTGCCGGTCGGGCCGGAGACGCTCGGCCGCGTCTTCAACCTGCTCGGCGAGCCGATCGACGGTCGCGGGCCGGTCAACGCCAAGGAGCACCGGCCGATCCACGCCCCCCCGCCGCCGTTCAGCGACCTGTCCCCGAAGACGGAGGTGTTCGAGACCGGCATCAAGGTCGTGGACCTGCTGACTCCGCTGGTCCGCGGTGGCAAGGCCGGGCTGTTCGGCGGGGCCGGCCTCGGCAAGACCGTCATCCTGCAGGAGCTGATCGCCCGCATCGCCAGCTCGCACGGCGGCTACTCGGTCTTCGCGGGCGTCGGCGAGCGGACTCGCGAGGGGAACGATTTGTGGCTGGAAATGCAGGAGACGAAGATCGGCAAGACCGACCGGGCCGTCCTCACCCAGACAGCGATGGTGTTCGGCCAGATGAACGAGCCGCCCGGAGCCCGGCTGCGCGTCGCCCTGTCGGCGCTGACGATGTGCGAGTGGTTCCGCGACTCGACCGGGGCCGACACGCTGCTGTTCGTCGATAACATCTTCCGGTTCTCCCAGGCCGGGTCGGAGGTGTCCGCTCTCCTCGGCCGCATGCCCAGCGCGGTCGGGTATCAACCGACGTTGGCGACCGAGATGGGCGAGCTGCAGGAGCGGATCACCAGCACGTCGCGCGGCGCCATCACCAGCGTCCAGGCGGTGTACGTCCCGGCCGACGATCCGACCGATCCGGCCCCGGCCAACGCCTTCCAGCACCTGGACGCCTTCATCTACCTGGAGCGGAGTATCTCCGAGAAGGGCATCTACCCGGCCATCGACCCGCTGGCGTCGAACTCGCGTATCCTCGACCCGCAGTACGTCGGCGACCGCCACTACCGGGCGGCCCGCCGCGTGCAGCAGACGCTGCAGCGTTACCGTGAGCTGCAGGACATCATCGCCATCCTCGGCGTCGAGGAATTGAGCGAGGAAGACAAGCAGGTCGTCCACCGGGCCCGCCGCATCGAGAAGTTCCTGTCGCAGCCGTTCATCGTCGCCGAGGCGTTCACCAACAAGCCCGGAAAGGTGACGCCGCTGGCCGACACGATCCGCAGCTTCGAGGAGATCTGCGACGGCAAGTGGGACCACCTGCCCGAGAACGCCTTCATGTATGTTGGCGCGATCGAGGAGGCGGCCGAGCAGGCCCGGCGCCTGGCCGGGGAAGGGAAGTGACCATGCCGGATGGCTGGATCCTGCAGTGCGTTGTTGTCACCCCGGAGCGGGCGGTCCTCGACGAGGCCGTCGAGTTCGTCGCCCTGCCGATGTACGACGGCGAGGTCGGCGTACTGCCGGGCCGGGCGCCGCTGATCGGCCGGCTCGGGTACGGCGAGCTGCGCACGAAGCGCGGCAACGACGTGAAGCGCTTCTACATCGACGGCGGGTTCGCCCAGGTGCGCGGCAACGTGGTGACGGTGCTGACGCCGCGGGCGCTGCCGGCCGAGGAGATCGCGCCGGACGCGGCCAGCCGAGCCCTCCAGGAGGCGATGATCCCGGGCAAGACGCCCGCGGAGCAGGACGCTCAGCTCCGGACCCAGGAACGCGCCCGCGCCCAGCTGCGTGTCCTGCGTCACCGCGAGGAGGAGACAACGGTTTAAGGACTACCGGACCAAACGCCGCAGCAGCCATTCTGTCCGCTCGTCCTGCCGATGCTCTCGGGGCAGGGCCGCACCCCCTGCGGCGACCGCTCGTGGGTTCTCTCACGACCCCTGCCGCGCCACCCGGAACGAGAGCGTTAGCCGGCCGGGTTGCCCGGCCAGGTCCACAACCCCGTCGGCCCGGTCGCAACTCAGCACCCCCGACCCGTGCCCCGGCCACCCGCCAGCCGGGCGGCAGCGGCGGGCGCACCAGCAGCCGCCGGGGCGGCCGCGGCGGGGACTCGACCGTCACCACCACCTCGCCCTGGCCCAGCCGCGACTCCACCCGGAAGGACACTTCCCCGAACGTCGTTGGCGCCCGCTCCACAATGAGCGCGTGGTTGAGTTCCTCCGCCGCGTGTTTCTCCAACTCCTTCGCAATGTTCATGTACTGCGGTCCCTTGAGGACCTGCGAGTAAACGACGTAGGCGATGATCGACTGGTACTCGCGGGCCAGATCCTCGTTGAGCAGCTCGATCAGTTGTTCGCGCGTCACCTTCGCGGCACCGTTCGTGTCAGCGCCCGGGTCAGCGACGGCGGTTTGCGAAGTTGGTCTGTCAGCCATCTTTCCCTCCAGACGTAAAGCCATCGGAACCCCCTCTCTTACGAGATGCAAAAAAAAAGTGCCAGCAGCGGGCGGCACTGCTGGCGGGCGACGTCCGCCGTGCGCACGCCGGACGAGCGAGCGCGCCAGGGGAGCGCCACAACGACGCGCTGCGGCATGAGGAGGATGCGATCCTCCCGGACGGCAGGGTCGCCGCTATGCTGGGGTAGGGAGAGACGTGAGGCGAAGCCACCACCGCCCGAAGCAAAGGAGCAACCGATGAGCGTCGAGCAGGCGATCCAACGTGAGTCCCCGCCAGCGGCCGGGGTAAGCCCCTGGACCTGCGCGGCGTGCGTCGTTGCGCTCGTGGCCGGTGCTGGCACGCTGTACCTGAGCATGGGGATGGGGCTCAAGGCGTGTCCATTCTGCCTCTACCAGCGTGCGTTCCTTTTCGGCGCCCTGGGCGTGCTGGTGGTGGGGCTCCTGACAGGCGGCGGGCGGCCGGGGTTCGTCAGCCTCCTCGCGATCCCGGCGGCGGCCGGCGGGCTCACCGTGGCAGGGTTCCACGTCTACCTGGAGGCCAACGGCGCTCTCGAATGTCCCCTGGGCGTGGCTGGCCTCGGTTCGGCTCCGCAGCAGTCGCTGGCGGCCTTCGCGCTTCTGTTCGCGCTCCTCCTGCTGGACGTGGTCTGCGGTGGGTCAGTCGGCGGGTTCGCGCTGCCGGCTCCGATGGGGGCGGCCCTGCTCGGCGTGCTGTTCGGCGTTGGCTGCATCTTCTCGGCGCCACCGCCACCGCCGGTGCCCCCGAACGGCTACCCGCCGGGGCCGCCCGACGGGTGCCGGCCCGCGTCTCCGCGGCGTTGAGCGTCGCCAGGAGGGGGCCGTTGCGGTTGACGTGTGTATCAGCCGCGCGCTGGCGCGCGCGGCTGGTACACGAATCGGCGGCGGCAGGCGAAACGGAAACAGGCCCGCCGTCCCGGGGACGGCGAGCCTGCAGAGGTGTCCTGCCAGACGTGCTGGGTCGCGACGGGAGGTTCAGTTGGCTTTCTTGCGCGGCGGCGGGTCGGTGCCGTAGTAGCGCTCGATATAGACGCCCTGGGTACTCGTGGGTGGGGTCGCCGGCGCGCCCGGAGAGGCGGCTGCCGGGCCGGTTGGCGCGTTGCCCTGCTTGCCGCGGCTGATCCAGTCCGCCGGCACGTTCGTCGTACTCCGGGCGCCGCGCACCGGGCCGACCCGGTTCGGTTCCTCGGCGCTACCCCGCATGGTCAGACG
>JADLBT010000343.1 GCA_020847555.1 Gemmataceae bacterium | reverse complement strand
GCGTTACCTGCGCCCGCCCGCGCGCCAGCCGGAGTATCGCGCGCGGCGCGAGCACCTCGACTTCGTGACGAACCTGCCGGTCCGGCGGGAGGAACTGAAGCGGCGGTTGCGCGAGGCGTGGGGCGCCCGGGAGGAATCGGCCAGCTGGCCGCGAGAGCGCGTGGCGCAGTTCGTCGAGGAGAAGTACGGCAAGCCGGATTGGATCAGGCGCCGATAAAGCAGGTATGCTGGGGGAAGACACCAGAATACTCAGCAGGAGTACGCCGATGGATGCCAACGAGTTCATCCGCAACTGTGAGGCCCATACCCCTGAGGAGTTAGCCCCTTACGTAGGGCAGTATGTCGCGTGGTCCACCGATGGGAAGACGCTTCTCGCCCACGCGCCCGAACTCCGGGATCTTCTGACCCAGATGAACCAGCGCGGACCCACGGATTACGTCATCGATTGGGTCTTTACGCCGGAGGAGTTGTCAGCGGGGAGCCCACACCAGTGATCTTCCGATGCCGCAACTACACCGTCCCGAACCCTGTACCGTCGTTGGGTGGCGCACGGTTTCGTTACAAGCCGATTCTCCCTCTCGTCCTCATTGGCCCGACCGGGCAGGCGAAACCGAACGCGATCCTGGATAGCGCGGCGGACGACGTTGTTTTCTCGCAGGATCTGGCAGCCCAACTCGGCATCGACCTTTCAAAGGCGCCGCAACTGCAAGCTCTGGGGGTCGGGAGTGGACAGCCATCGGCGTTGCTGTTCGCCCCGGTGATTCTCGAACTCTCCGACGGGACTGAAACCGTCCGCTGGCGTTCGGTCGTGGCTTTCACACCCGCGCGGCTACGGTTGCCGCTCTTCGGAATTGCGGGCGGGATGGAGCATTTCCGAACGACCGTGGACGGCTCCACCTGGGAAATTGTCATGGAGCCACTTCCATCGCTGCCAGCGACTCAGGACTCGGTCCCATGATCCGGGGTCGGCGCTGGTGGCGCCTTCAAAGCCAGGGAGACTTCCGCCAGTACCTCCTCGACCTGCCGCGCGCACCCGCTCAGCGACAGCGCCGCCATCTGGAAGTTCGTGTGATCCGAGACACGGCGATATTCCCGCTCGAAGAACTCCGCCACGCGCTTCAGCTTCGACAGCTTGCCCCGCGCCCGCCGCAGGTACTCGGCCCAGTCGCCGCGCTGGTACGCCGGCTCGGTCGCCCGGACGTAGTCGAAGATCGTTCGGTGAACGTCGAGCATCGCCTCGTCCTCCTGCACCTCGTCGGCGTGCTTGAGGAACGTGCGCACCAGCCACAGGTGCGCAAAGAGGACGTTCAAGCGCTGCACGGCCTGCTCGGGCGTCATCGCGGGGGCTCCTGGATGTTCTGCGCCTGCGGGGTGGCCGAGGCCGAGGTGACTGCGGCGGGGGGCCGCGGAGCGGACCGCGGGTGCGACTCGGCCTCTTCCTTCGAGAAGAGAACCAGCGCCGCCCCGACGCCGACGAGCAGGATCCCCACCCACAGCTTCCAGCCCGGCACCTCCAGCGCGAAATGGAACGGCTCTCCCGGCCGCGGGTGCCAGACGGTGCTGACCAGGGTGTTGATGACCGGCGCCAGACCGAAGATGAGCGGGGCGATGTAGACGCGGTACGTCGCCGGGTTGATGCCCTCCGCGCGGGCCGCCTCGACCGCCGCCTTGCTGGCGAAGATGACGCACAGGGCTCCAACCGCCCCGGCGACGCCGGCCAGTCCCGCGAAGACCAGTCCGGTCGTCCGGACGTCCGGCCACTTCTCCTGACCGCTCAGGAACAGGTACAGCGGCAGCAGCACGGCGATGAGGAAGTAGGCGATACCGACACACAGGATCGCCATCAGTCGGGCACCGGCGCTGCGTCCGAATTCATTGCCGCCGTAGAAAATCAGCGGTACATACGTCCCCCAGGCCAGGCCAGCCGCGATCACGAACACGAGCCAGAGTCGATTTTCCATCCGTCAGTCTCCGTCTAACGCCTTCACCTTTGGAAAGCCCGCGGGCGGCGCCCCGTGGGGCAAGTGCTGGGGACTTGACCCACGGGCCGTCCCCCGTGGGCTTTACGAAATCTCCTCGCACACCAGACCCCTTGCTCCTCCAATTGTACCGCTGGCCCGCTCGGGGTCATCACCACCCCCGTCCTGGCGCGGCGCGGGCCGTCGTCCTGTCCTGGCCCTGCAGGTTTGACCTTTACCACCTGCCGGGCGAGAACCTGGGCAGAAATGTCGCTCAGATTTCTGTCCGGCTTCCTTCGGGTTTGTGCATTAAACTTGCAGGAGGAGCCGAACCCCGACGGTCCCTCGCGAACCTGCCGGACAGAGAAAGGGGCAGGCGGTTGCAAGATCCCTGCGACCGCCGTGTATCTCGGGTAAACCGCTGCCACGACATAACCCGTTTTAGTTCAACCGCCCAGGCAAACGAGATACTCCGATGCGTACCCTGAAATCCCCCCTGCTGCTCGCTGCTCTGTGCCTGACCGCCCTCGCCAACGCCAACCGCGCCGCGGCCGCCGAGCCGTCCTCCAAGGAAATCTACCAGAAGGTACTGAAGTCGATCGCCCTTGTGAGCAAAGGTACACCGCGCGGGACCGCCTGGCTAGTGGACCGGGTGAACCGCCTGATGGTCACCAACTACCATGTGGTGGACCGCAACAGCGTCGTCGAGGTCACCTTCCCGGCGTACCGCAACGGCACCCTGATCGCCGAGGCCGACTACTACCTGCGGCACGCCCAGCGCTACACCGCCCGGGTGGTCGATATCAGCGTCAAGGACGATCTGGCCGTCCTCCAGCTCGACTCCCTCCCGGCCGATGTCGTCGAGATCCGGTTGGCCGCCACGAGCCCCAGCCCGGCCGAGCGCGTCCACTCGGTCGGCAGTCCGGACGCCAGCGGCGCCCTGTGGGTGTACACCTCCGGCACCGTTCGAGCGGTGTACACCAAGCAGTGGACCGCCGCCAACGGACCGGGCCGAACCCTGCGGCTCGATACGAAGGTGGTCGAGACCCAGTCGCCAACCAACCCGGGCGACAGCGGCGGGCCGCTCGTCAACGACAGGGGCGAGCTGGTCGGGGTGACGCAGGGGTACTCCCGGGCCGGCCATCTGGTGAGCTGGTTCATCGACGTGACGCGCGTCCGCGACACTGTCGCCACCGCTCGCCGGGTGCTGAACCCGGTGACGGCGGAGGACTACAACCAGCGCGGCAACCGCCACACCGACCGCAGGCAGTACACCGCTGCCATCGCCGACTACACGATCGCCATCCAACTGAAGAGCAACAGCGCCGTCTACTACCGCAACCGCGGGTCGGCGTTCGTCAACAAGGGCGACTACACGACCGCTCTGGCGGACCTGCAGCGGGCGCTGGAACTGAAGCCCGACTACGACCGGGCCTGGTTCTGGAAGGGTGTTGCCCACGAGCGCCGCAAGGAGTACGACGACGCCATGACCGCCTACACGCGGGCCATCCAGCTGCAGCCGAACTACGCCCAGGCGTATAACAACCGGGGCGTGGTGTACAGCCGGCGCGGGCAGATGGAGGAGGCGTTGCAGGACTACAGCCAGGCGATCCGCCTGGACTCGAAGCTGAGCCGGGCGTACTCGAATCGCGGGCTGATCCTCGCCAGCCGCAACAACCACAAGGCGGCCCTGCTCGACTACACCAGCGCGATCCGGAACGGCGGCGGAGACGCGACGGTGCTGAACGACCGCGGGAACTCATTCTTTGCCCTGGGGATGTGGGAGGAGGCGTTCAAGGACTACAGCGCCGCCCTCGATCTGGCCCCGCGGGACGCCGCCATCTGGGTCAACGCCGGCGCAACGCTGTTCCGCAAGGGCGAGGACGACAAGGCGGTCAAGGTGTACGAGAAGGCGATCGAGATGAACCCGAACTACGCCCGGTCGTACTTCAAGCGGGCCGAGGTGTTCGAGCTGCGCGGCCTGACGGAGCAGGCGAGCGCCGACTACGAGCGGGCGATCCGCCTCGACGCGAAGTTCGCGAACCTCGCTCCGGTCCAGGACCAGCGCTACCTGAAGCTGGTGAACAAGTCGAGCGAGACGCTGACGGTGTCGCTCCGGTACGAGGCGAAGACGAAGGACGGCGGCTGGTTCTGGTATCGCAGCGCTCAGGGCCAGAATCCGGTCCAGTTCACCCTGCGGCCGGGGCAATCGGCCCTGCTCCTGGACGAGGGGTGGCAGGTGAAGGCACGGCGCGTCCGCATCTGGGCCGAGGGGAGCGACGGCGGGATCTGGCTCCGGGACCGCGGGCAGGACATCTGGCTGTGTCGCGCCCCTTACCGGGCCCAGCGCATCGACGTCTTCACCTACTCGTTCACCCGCTGAGGCGAGCGGCAGCCGTACTTCGCCCCTCTCCCACCAGGGGAGAGGGGAGACTTCTTCCTGCCGCTCGCCTAAAGAGCCTGGAGCAGCATCCCGGCAGTGGTTTTCATCGACCCCGGGTCGATGCGCCCGCTACTCGCGCAACCGCGGGACGGGCAGCGTCGGCAACCGGGCCGCGACCTCCGCGAGGGTGACGGGCGCCAGCGGCCTGAACCCCTGGCGCGCGAGGGCCGGCGACCGGACCGCGCATTCCTTCTCGACGACGTAGTAGCGATTGTAGCCGTCGCGCAGCTCGTCGATGGCGGCGAAGTTGAGTCCTTCCAGGTGAGTCTGCCAGCGGCGGTTGAAATGCTCCAGGCTCTCCCGCAGATCGCGCACGGCCCGCCGCAGGGCGCGGGGCGAGGACGTCCGCGCCACCGGGACGCGCAGGCGCGGGGCCAGGGCCGCGTGCAACTGCCGCAGCGCATCGAGATCCCCGTCGGTCAGCAGCGGTTCGAGCAGTTCCCACTCGCCCGCCAGATCGTGCAGGGTGCCCAGGCGCAGGCGCACCATCGGCAGCCACTCCTCGCGCTGTCGCTCGCACCGCTCGATCAGGCGCTCGAACGCCTCCTCCACCTCGCGGGCGCGGCGGACGTAGGCCGGCACGCCGTGGTAGGCGATGAACTGGCTGACGATGCGGCGCTCGTCGTTGCTGCCGAGAATGGGCACCTCGTCCATCGCTCTCCTCCCCTGCGGCGCAACTCAGGCCAGGGTGCAGTCATTACTTCCCCTCTCATGGTACGAAACCGGGTTGGTTGGACGGCGCCGGACTGAGGCGGCGCCTTCCCTCTGGCGTGCCGGCAGCCGGGGCGTTCTAATAGACGAACGCCACGACACGCGATCCACACGGAGACGACCCATGCCGACTCACGCCGTCATCGCCACCTGGCCGTTCGGGGAAACGGCGGTCCGCGCTGCGCTGCCGCTGCTCCAGAAGGGCCGCCCCGCCCTCGACTGCGCCATCGCCGGCGCGCAGGCGGTCGAGGACGATCCGCGCGTCAACTCGGTCGGCTACGGCGGGCTGCCCAACGCCATTGGCACCGTCTCCCTCGACGCCTGCGTGATGGACGGTCGGACGCTGAGCTGCGGCGGCGTGGCGGCGATGGAGAACGTCCGCCACGCGGCGGCGGTGGCGCGGCGGGTGATGGAGCGCACGCCCCACATCCTCCTGGCCGGCGAGGGGGCGCGGCTGTTCGCCGTGCAGCAGGGGTTCGCGGTGGAGAACCTCAACACGCCCGAGAGCCTGACCGAGTGGGAGAAGCGTCGGCCGCGGCCGAAGCGCGGGGCCGAGGCGCCGGGCCGGGCCGCGCCGCCGAGCGGCCCGCCGGACAGCCACGACACGGTCACGGTGCTGGCGCTGGACCACAAGGGGTCGCTGGGCGGCGTCTGCACCACGTCCGGCCTGGCGCACAAGCTGCCGGGGCGGGTCGGCGACTCGCCGCTGATCGGATCGGGGCTGTACGTCGATGACCGGGCGGGAGCAGCGGGGGCGACGGGCGTGGGCGAGGAGATCATCCGCATCGGCGGGAGTCTGCTCATCGTGGAGGCGATGCGCGCGGGGCGCAGCCCGCAGGAGGCGTGCGAGCAGGCGGTCCGGAAGGCGAACGAGGTGGCGGTGCGGCGCGGCGTTCACGCGGCCCGGGTGGCGTTCCTCGCCCTGGACCCGAAGGGCCGGTTCGGTGCCGCCTGCACGACCGGGACAGCGGTCCAGTACGCGGTCAACGCGGGCGACAAGGTCGAGGTGCGGCGGGCGCGCGAGATCGGCGTGGAGGGGAAGTGAAGAGTGTTTCGCGCCAAGACGCAAAGAGCGCAAAGAAGGACATTCTTTGCGCTCTTTGCGTCTTCGCGCGAAATCCTCAATCGATGATGCTGAAGTACCGCACCACGTCCGTGTCGCGGCGCAGGTCGTAGCGCGGCGTGCGGGCCGTCGGCGGATTCGTCGCGTTATCCCAGAGGTCGAACCGGCTCCACGGCCCCGGGTGGCCGAGCGGCCGCAGTTCCGAACCCGCCGAGTGCGACATTCGGTAGACCACGGTGAACGTGGGTGGCTACGCCTTCAGGTCCACCGCGGTCACGAGGACCGTTTCTTCCTTCTCCGTCGGTGCGGCGGCGGGCGGGATCACGGCAAAAGTCGTCCCCGGCCGAATCTCCCACGTCGCTCCGCTCTGGGTCCGGAACTGCAAAGTCGTGAACCCGGCGGGTCCGGTCATGATGGACGTGGCCAGTTGTCCCGGCTGCACGACTACGTTGTTCTGCAGCAACATGTGGAGTGGCTGGTTGGAGTTGCTCAGCAGCTGAATCCTGGCCGCCGAGCGATCGACGATCGCGAACATGCGGTGGCGGACGTGGCGGTTCTGCGCACGGCCGATCTCCGCCCCGAGTTTCACCGGCCGCACCGCGTCGTCCTTCACCTCGAAGAAGCCGACGGTGAGGAACACCGCGAAGACGTTGCTGCGCGTCGTCAGGTGGTTGTAGATGCGGTGCAGCTGCTCGTGGCGGAAGTACGGATGGGGCGCGGTCGCCCCCGGCAGGCCGAACAGCCGCTGACTGTTCTTGTCGCCGCCGACGGTGCTGGACCGGAGCAGGGTGTTATTGATGCCGGTCGCGTTGGGGTACTGCGGGTTGGTGGCGGCGGGCGTGCTGGCCCCGGTCGCCAGGCCCCAGAACGGGCGGTTGAGCGTATACCCGGCCGGCACGCTGGTCTGGGCCAGGTGCGCGTCGGTCGGGCCGATCATGCCGCCGGGGTTCCGCATCCCCACGAGGATCGGGAAGAGAGCGGCCGCCTGGGGGTCGTTGAGGACAGCTGCCAGCACCTCCGGATCCCACATCGTATTGACGTTCACCTTCCCGGCGACGCGCCCGCCGGCCGCGGTCCCGGCAGCCAGTTCCGTGGTGCGGACGAACTCGAAGAAGCGGTAGAGCCGGCTCGAATCGTCGGACCAGGGGGCATAGTGGTTGAAGCCGAACTGCATGGCGCTCGGCGGGCCGAACTGCGTGGTCAGCTGGTACGGGAAACCGGCGTGAACGTGTAGCAGTTCCATCGGGCTGCGCAGCGGCCGGTCGAGGTGCGGCAGCCAGGTGAACGGGATGTCGAGCGTCTGGACGGCATCCTGCGCCGAGGGCGGCCCCACGTCCTCGCGGCCGTTGTGGCGGAAGAAGGTGTGCTTCGGCTGGTCCAGTGCCGGCTTGCTGGGGTTCTGCGCGACCACCGACGTCTGGATCCCGGCATAGGGCTGCCGCCGGCCGATGGTTGCTCGCTGGGGGATCGGCGTCTGCGGCACCATGCCAGGCGCGTTGTGACGGTACACGCGGCCGTCCGCCACCGAGCCCCCCCGACCCAGCTCAAAGGTATCCACGGTGATGTACGGATTGAGCGCCTTCTTCGACGGGTCGGGCTCGAAGCCGGGCTCGTCGGGGTCGTTGGGCGGCAGGTGCGGGTAGGCGAGCCGCCGCAGGAGAAACAGGGGCTTCATCAGCGTGGTGCCCTGGGCGATGGAGACGGGCGGATCCATCTTCACCGACAGGTCCGCGCTCAAGAAGGTCGTTTTGATGCGCGGGTCCGCGACCGGGTCGGCAAGGTACTGCGCTGCCGGGCCAAGGACGAAGAACCCCTTGTTGGTCTGGGTCGTGTCGGCGTACCCGTTCTGGACGGACGGGTCGGCCGGGGTGACCATCTGGTCCGCACCGGCCGGCCCCCAGACGGTCACCTTGCTGTAAGGGATCGTGGGGGTGAGCTTGTTCGCCGCGTTCGCGACGTTGGGCAGGCCGCGCGCGTTGTCCGGGCTGGAGCGGAAGCTCCCGTCCTCCCGACAGACCCAGAGCTGGTAAACGGGGACGCCCTGGATCTGCAGATAGGCGGTGCCGCCGTCGCGCGGGTACGCATCGGCTCCCGGGGTCTGCTTAAACGGGTTGTGCAATTCGACCCAGGCGTTGAGGCGGTAGTAACTGGCCTGGCGCACGTTCTGGTTCGGGTTCTGCAAGCCCGGGTCGGTCGGATCGTTGTCGTACTGGACGTAGGCCTCGTTGATGACCAGGCGCGGCAGCTCGGTGCCGAAGACATACTCGTCGATGTCGAACGTCGCGCTCTTCTTCAGCCACCGGAACGGCGTCAGGTAGTCGTCGTTGTCGATGTAATCGACCATGTTGACCGCGAACTGGGCCAGCCAGCGCGCCGCCTTGAATTTCGGGTCGGTCGCGGGCAGAGCGATCGCGTTCGGATCGGCCGCGCCGGTGGCCTGAATAAGGGCTCTGTACAGGTCGAAGGCGAGTACCTGGCGGGCGCTCTCGGCCTGGGTGAACTGCG
>JADLBT010000342.1 GCA_020847555.1 Gemmataceae bacterium | reverse complement strand
GGCCCCGGGCCCCGGGGCCCCCCGCCCGTGGGCTTTAACTGCTTCTGCTCTTCACTGACCACTACCCCGCGGTCCCCGGGATGGCGACCGGCGGCACCGGGAGCTGCATGCTCCATGCCAGGTTCTGCGGCACCAGGTTCTCCTGCGAGTTCAGCGCGTCCTCCCAGCTGACTGCCCGCCCGGTGTACGCCGACATCCGCCCCATGATGGCGGTCAGCGTGCTGTGCGCCACCGTCCGCAGGTCGTTGAGGCGGCGCCCGTTGCGGATGCTCTGGATCAGCTCGACGTGCTCGTTCTGGTACGGCTCGTTGTCCTGACCGCGCGGGAAGGTCCACGCCCGCTCGCCGCGAATGACATGGCCGCGCTCGCTCGTCCAGCTGCCGCGCATCCCGGCCACCGACTCGGACACGTTGTTCGCGCAGCCCGGAATCTGCCGGCACATGCTCATCACATGGACGTTGTTCGGATACTCGTAGTCGATCGCAAAGTGGTCGAAGATGTGGCCGAACTCCGGCCCAGTGCGCTGCTGCCGACCGCCCATGCCGACCGCCCGGACCGGGTTCGCCCGCAGCGCCCAGTTGATCACGTCGAGGTTGTGGACGTGCTGCTCGACGATGTGATCACCGGACAGCCAGGTGAAGTACAGCCAGTTGCGCAGCTGCCACTCCAGGTCGCTCATGTCGCGGGTCCGGGCGCGGTGCCACAAGGAGCCCTGGTTCCAGTAGCACCGGGCCGACGTGATGTCGCCGATATCGCCGTTGTGGATGCGCTGCATCGACTGACGGTACGACGTCTGGTAGCGGCGCTGCGTCCCGGCGACGACCGACAGGTTGCGGCGGTTCGCCTCCTCGAACGCGGCCAGCACGGTGCGGATACCGGGTCCATCCACCCCCACCGGCTTCTCGGTAAACAGGTGCTTGCCGGCCCCGATTGCCGCCTGGATGTGGGTCGGCCGGAACCCGGGCGGGGTGGCGAGAATTACCAGGTCGCAGTTGGCGATCACCTGGCGGTACGCATCCAACCCGACGAAGCAGCGCTCGGCCGGCACGTCCACCCGGTCGGCGAGCTGGCGGTTGTTCAGCAGCCGATTGCGGCAGCTGTCGAGCCGGTCGCGGAACGCATCGCCCATCGCCCACAGCTTGACGTTCTGGCCGCCGCGCACGCACTGCGAGGCGGCGCCGGTGCCGCGGCCGCCGCAGCCGATCAGGCCGACCTTGATCATGTCGCTGCCCTGGGCGTGGACGGCGGGGATCGCGCCCAGACTGGTGGCCGCCGCGGCGGCGCCGGCCGTCATCGCGGCGGTCTTGAGGAAGTCGCGCCGCGTGTGATCGGCCTTGCGGAGATGGTCGCTCATGGTTTGTCCTCGGGAGGGAAAAGGAGTGGTGTCACGGGAATCCAGTCGCGCGGCGCTGCGGCCACACGCCGGGCGGTCATGGCGAGCCAGTAACCCGTCCGGAGCGCCAGCGCCGGGCGTTTGGAAGCGCTCGGCGCTGGCGCTCCGGACGGGTTACCTGTTGATTGCGTCTCAACTATCCGGGCTCTCGCGTGTCATCTTCGAGCGGAGGTTCTTGAGGTTCTCCTGCTCCTCGACCGGCCGCACCACGCGGAAGC
This sequence comes from Gemmataceae bacterium, assembly GCA_020847555.1. Next base: position 10,388 of record JADLBT010000342.1, on the reverse strand, counting down.
CGACGAAGTCGGCGTCGGTCATCCACCAGATGCTCTGCGGTCGCTGCGGGTCGCGCCGCAGCCAGTCCTTCTCGGACCCGCGCCGGGCCGCGCTGCGCAACCTGGCCGCCGGGTCCGCCCACGACCCGCCACGCGCTGCATACGAGTAGCGCGTCCAGGTCGGCAGGAGCACCGGGGAGATGGTCGCCTTGTCGAGCGGAAACTTCGCGTAGGCGTCCTTGAGGTAGTGGTCGAGGCACCACTCCGCCACATTGCCGTGCATGTCGTGCAGACCCCACGGATTCGGCTTCCGCTGGCCGACCTTGTGGGCCACCTCCTCGGCGTTCTTCTCGTACCAGGCGTAGTCGCCAAGCCTGGCCGGGTCGTCGCCGAACGAGTAGGCGGTGGTCGTGCCGGCCCGGCACGCCCACTCCCACTCGGCCTCCGTCGGCAGCCGGTACGTCTTGCCCGTCTTGGCCGACAGCCACCGGCAGTACTCCGTCGCCGCGTGGTAGGTGATGCACAGCACTGGGTTGCCCTCGCGGCCGTGCCCGAACGTCTCGTCTGCATACGGCGGGGTCGGCCGGGTGACAGCGTCGGCCGCCTTGTCGGCCGCCGTCACGGGCGCCCTGGCTCCGGGAAGTTTCCGCCAGTACAGATCGTATTCGTCCCAGGTGACCTCCATCTTGCCGATCCAGAACGGCCGAACCGTGACCGGGTGCTGCGGCCCCTCGTCGGGGCTGCGCCCGGGTTCGCCCGGCGGGCTGCCCATCAGGTAGGTGCCGCCGGGGATGGCGACCATCTCGAACTTGACCTTGGTGCCGGTCAGCTCCTCGACGTACCCCTTGTGGGTCGCCTTCTCGATGCTCGGTAGCCTGGCCCTGTCCTGCCCGGGGGCGTCAGCCCCGCCGAACAACCAGCAGGCCAGGGCTGCCGCGAGCGGAAAAACGCACCACCGAAGCGGGTGCCGTGAGAGTCGTTCCATATGCTATCCTCCACGAGGGTTGCAGACTGTCTTACGGGCGGCGGGCGGAGAAGGCCCTGAGCAAAATCCCTCTCGGGGCGGTGGTGGTGCTGGCGGGGTTGCCGGCGCTGCTCTGCGGCGACGACGCGAAGCTAAAGCGCTTCACCTTCAGCGAACCGCACATGGGGACGACGTTCCGCATCGTCCTCTACGCTCCCGACGAGACGGCTGCGGCGAAAGGGGCGAGGGCAGCGTTCGCGCGCGCGGCCGAACTTGATGGTATCATGTCCGACTACCGCCCGACCAGCGAATTGATGCGCCTGTGCAAGAAGGCCGGCGGCGACCCGGTGCCGGTCAGCGCGGATCTGTTCGAGGTGCTCCAGCGCGCCGCGGAGACGGCGCGCCTGTCCGGCGGCGCGTTCGACGTGACGATTGGCCCGGTCGTGCGCCTGTGGCGACGCGCCCGCCGGACGCGCGAGCTGCCCGACCCGGAGGAGCTGAAGCGGGCGCTCGCCCTCGTCGGTATGGACAGGGTCAAGCTCGACCCGCGCGCCCGCACGGTCCGGCTGCTGCTCATGGGGATGCTGCTCGACCTGGGCGGCATCGCGAAGGGGTACGCGGCCGAGGAAATGCTCGCCGTGCTGCGCCACCTCGGCATCGCGCACGCCCTGGTCGCAGCCGGGGGGGACATCGTCGTCGGCGCCGCGCCGCCGGGGGCGAAGGGGTGGAAGGTCGGGGTCGCCCCGCTGGACAACCCGACCGCGAAGCCGTCCCGCTACCTGCTTCTCGACCACGCGGGCGTGTCCACCTCCGGCGACACGGAGCAGTACGCGCTGATCGACGGCAAACGCTACTCGCACATCGTCGATCCGAAAACGGGCCTCGGCCTGACGCGGCGCCTCAGCGTCACCGTCGTCAAGCCGAGCGGCAGTCCGGACGGGCTGGCGAGTTCGGTGTGCATCCTCGGGCCGGAGCGCGGGCTCGGGATGATCGAGGGTATCAAGGGGGCCGCCGCCCTCATCGTAACGCGCACCAACAAGGGCGAGGAGGCGCTGCCGTCGAAGCGCTGGGCACAGTACGAATGGAAGGAAGCCCCTTGATCCTCCAGAGCCCACGGGCGGCGGCCCGTGGACGAAGGTTCCCGCACCTGACCCACGGGCCGCCGCCCACGGGCTTGCACGCCCTCCCCACCATCCCAGGAGAACGCCGCATGAACCCCACACGCCGCACGTTCCTGTCCGCCTCCGCCGCCATCGCCGCCGGCGGAATGGCCGTCGCGCACACTGCTGCCGCCCAGGAGGACGTCGCGCGCCTCGGGCGCACGCCGCACACGCGCTTCGCGGTCAACGTCGAGAGGTGGTGGCCGCGCCTGCCGTTCCTGAAGCGCCTGGAGCAGGCGGCCAGGCTCGGGTTCCCGGCGGTCGAGTTCTGGCCGTGGCGCAACAAGGACGTCCCGGCGGTCGCGGAGACGTGCCAGAAGCTGAAGCTGGAGGTGGCGCAGTTCACCGCCTGGGGGTTCCGGCCGGGGCTGAACGACCCGAAGAACCACAATCGGTTCGTCGAGGAAGTCGAGGCCAGCTGCGCCATCGCCCGCAAGCTCAACTGCCGCATGCTGTGCGTCGTCGGCGGCGACGACATCGCGGGCGTCACTCAGGCGCGGATGCACGAGAACATCATCGCCGGACTGCGCAGGGCGGCTCCGGTCGCGGAAAAGCACGGCATTACGCTGATCCTCGAGCCGATGAACATCCGCGTCGATCACAAGGGCCACTGCCTGTACGGCAGCGAGCCGACCCTGCGCATCATCAAGGCGGTGGGGTCGAAGAACGTCAAGATCAACTGGGATCTGTATCACATGCAGATCAGCGAGGGGGATCTGTGCGGCCACCTGCGCGACGGCTACGCCGGGATCGGGTACGTCCAGGTGGCCGACCACCCGGGGCGCAACGAGCCGGGTACGGGCGAGATCCACTACCCGCGGGTGCTCCGGCAGCTGCACGAGTTGGGCTACCGCGGCTACGTCGGGCTGGAGTGCCGGCCGCGCCGCGACGAGGTGGAGGCGGCCCGCGGGGTCAATCGCGCGGACCAGTGGTAAAGGAACGGGCCACAGAGATCCAGCGCCCGGCATCCGCGGCCATGCCGGTGCCGCGACCCGATGGCGCACCATCCTGCCGCTCGCCTTACCCGAAAGGCCCCGCGATGAGTACCGCCGCCGGCAGTCGTTTCTGGGCGATCCTGCGCCAGCGCTGCCCGCGGTGCCGTCAGGGTCGCGTGTTCGGTAGCCTGGTGCGGACGAACCCCGCCTGCCCGCTCTGCGGCCTGTCCTTCGAGCGCGAGGAGGGGTACTTCCTGGGCGCGATGTACATCAGCTACGGGATGTCGATCGTCTGCCTCGGGCTGCTGATGTGGCTGGGAACCCTGCTCCTGCCGACGTGGGATCTGGGGACACTCGTCCTGCTGGCGACCGCCGCCTACCTCCCCATCGTGCCGATCGTGTTCCGCTACTCGCGCGTCCTCTGGATCCACTTCGACCGTTGGGCCTGGCCGGGGCACCACTGACCGCACCCCGGGCCGGTCGCTTTTTCGTTGCCCGGCGGGCGCAGGCGGGATACCTTCCTCCCTATGAAGATCACCCGACTCGATGCCGTGAGCGTCCGCATCCCGCAGAAACCGCCCATCGCCCCCTACCAGTCGCGCTACCGGGCAACGTCCGCCAAGGACGCCCTGCTCGTGCGCCTGGAGACCGACGCCGGCCTTGTCGGCTGGGGCGAAACTCCTGTGGACTGGCTCAGCAAGTCCTTCGAGGGCACGCCGACGGACCGCCTGCGCCCGCAGGTCGTCGGCCGCGACCCGTTCGCCGTGGAGGCGTGGTACGCCGAGAACACCCTCGGCCCGTTCCTCGCCAGCGCCGTCGAGATGGCGATGTGGGATCTGATCGGCCACGCCACGCGGCAGCCGCTGTACAGGCTCCTCGGTGGAGCGGTGCGGCAGCGCGTCGAGCTGGCCGCATGCATGGGCATCCGCCCCTACGATGAGGCGAAGGCCATCGCTCGCGGCTACCTGGAGCAGGGCTTCACCACACTCAAGACCAAGGCCGGCCGCCGCGCCGAGGAAGATCTCGAGATGGTGCGCGGTATTCGCGACGGCGTCGGCGACCGGCTCAAGCTGCGCATCGACCCGAACCAGGGCTACGCTCCCGAGGTGGCGTTTCCGCTGGCGCGCGACCTGGAGCAATACCATCTGGAGTACTTCGAGCAGCCGATGCCGCTCGGCCTGATCGGCGACGCCGCCCGCCTGCGCCGCCGCACGAAAACGCCGATCGCCCTCAACGAATCGGTGACCACCCTCGACATCGTCCTGCAAATCCTCCAGCTCGGCGCCGCCGACGTGTTGCTGCCGGACACATACCAGTGCGGCGGCATCCTGGCGGTGAAGAAGGTGGCGACGCTGGGCGAGGCGGCGGGCGTGCCGTGCGTGTTCCACTGCGCGCATGACCTGGGCCTGAAGACGGCCGCCATGCTGCACGTCGTCGCCAGCTCGCCCGGGTTCACGCTGGCGAACGACTGCACGTATTACGGCCTGGAGGACGACATAATTGAACCGCTGCACCGGATCGAGCGCGGCTTCATGCCGGTGCCGGAGGGGCCGGGGCTCGGGGTGGCGGTTGACGAGCGGAAGGTGGCGAAGTACCGCGTCGAGTGACCCGTTCCGGCCGCAGGTACACGCGCCGGACTCTGTATAATACCGCTAGCCCCAAGCCAACTGCCCGCGGATGCTAGACGGGAAGGGTGACGATGGCCGAGGTATCGACAAGCCTGATCGAGATGGTGCTGCGCGACGTGGCCGCGTCCGGGGCCGAGCCCTGGTATCCGGCCGCCTACGCCCAGGCACCTGGCGTGGCGCGCCACGCCATCGACGCCGGTCTGGATCACCTGCGCCTGGCCAGCCTGGTGCGGCTGACCGACTGGGTGCAGGGGCGCGGCCAGGGCTACACCCTGACCCCACTCGGGGCCGAGGTGCTCGACAACCCACGGTTGCTCGCCCGCCTGCGCGAGGGGAAGGATCTGTCCCGCCGGCCCGCCGCGCCGGAGGCCGGCCCGCCGTCGCTCCGAGGGACCGAGACCGCCTGGGACCGCGGCGAGGCGATCCGCACCGCCCTGCTCAACCCGCCGCGCCCGGTCGTCACGCAAACCCTCCTGTTCCTCAACATCGCCGTCTTCGTCTACGGCTTCTTTCTCGCATCGCAGCAGGGGGTGGGCGGCGCTTACTTCGGCATGGACGGCGACGCGCGCGTGATGCAGATCCGGGCCGAAACCGGCCTGCTGAGAATCGACTACCTGCTCGACGGGCAGTGGTGGCGGCTGCTGTCCTACAGCTTCGTTCACATCGGCGTCATCCACCTGGCGATGAACATGTTCGTGCTGTACTCGCTGGGGGCGGTGGCGGAAACCCTGTGGGGGTCGTGGCGCTATCTCGCGATCTACCTGATCTCCGGGCTGGGCGGCGGGGTGGCGCAGATTCTGGTCGAACCCTCCGTGCTGATGGGCGGGGCGTCCGGCTGCCTGTGCGGCCTGCTTGGGACGATGGCCGTCTGGGTGACGATGAACAAGACGTACCTGCCGCCGCGGCTGGCGTCCGAGTGGATGCGGAACATCATGACGAATGTGTTCCTGATCGTGTTCATCAGCCTGCTTCCGCGCGTGAGCTGGGCCGGACACCTGGGCGGCGCGGTGGCGGGCGTGCTGGCGTCGGTGCCGATGAACTACAACCGCTTCGGCCGCGGGGCGCAGCGGTGGCTGGGCGCGCTGGGTGTGGCAGCCGTGCCGGTGCTGGCAATCGGGCTGCTGTGGCTGTCGCTCCCCGAGCAGGTCGCGGCCGACACCCCGGACGTGGAAACCTTCCGCAAGGAGTACGCGACGCTGTTGTGGAAGACGAACGGGACCATCGACCAGGTTTACCGCGAACACGGACGGTCGTACCTGGGAGGGGACAGGAAACCGGCCGACGACCCCCAGGCGGCCAGGGAAGCGGCTGCCGCGTTCCAGAAGGCTTCGACCAGGTTGCAGGGGTACGCCGATAGCCTTCGGAAGGCGGGTCCCTTCTCCAGCCGCACCGTCCGGAAGTTCACGCAGGTCGCCGTCGAGTATGCGCGGGTCGGTTCTCTGTTTGCCGAGGAGTTCGCCGCGGCGCTCGACCCGCCCGAACGCTGGACGCGCGAGCGGGCCGGTGCCCTGCAAATGCGGTTGGAACGACTGGACGAATTGAGCGATCAGTTACGCGCCTCGCAGGTGTATGGCCTGGTGCGAAAGTAGGCGGGGGACGGTGCCGCTTGCGGCCTGGCGGGAGGGCGCAGCCGCGTCCCGCCAGGCCCCAAGCGGCACGCCAGCAAGGTCACCCCGGCACCGGCCAGACGCGCACCGTCCTGTCCATGCTGCCCGACACCGCCAACCGGCCGTCAGGGCTAAACGCGACGCTCATGATCTTCGACGTGTGCCCGCGGAAGCGGTGGACTTCCTTGCCGCTGTCGAGGTGCCACAGCACCAGCACCCAGTTGGCGCTTTCCCACAGCTGGCCGGGCCGCTGCAGGGCGGACGGATCGGCGCACTCCCACAGGCCGAAGCGCCCGTCCGGCGAGAAGGCGACACTCCACACCTGATCGGCAACCGCCTCGAAGCTGCGCACCTCCTTGCTGTTCCTGAGATCCCACAGGCGCACCGACTGGTCGGCGCTGCCGGAGAGGGCCTGCCGTCGCGACCCCGAGACGGCCACGCTGAGCACCTGGTCCTTGTGGCCCTGCAGGCGGCGCAGTTCGCGCCCGCTCGCCACCTCCCACAGGCGCACCGTCCCGTCGGCGCTGGCGGTCAGGACGGCCCGGCTGTCCGGCGTGAACGCGGCCGCCAGCACCCAGCTCATGTGCCCCTTGAAGCGCGCCGTTTCGCGGCCGGTGTCGGCCTGCCACAGCCGCACCATCCCGTCAGACAGGCTGCCGGTGACGGCGAGCTGCCCGTCCGGCGACAGGGCGACGCTGCGGTTGGTGCGCCCCTCGAAGCAGCGTGCCTCGCGGCCGCGTTCCAGATCCCATAGCCGCACCGTCTTGTCCTTGCCGGCGCTGACGGCCCGCTTGCCGTCGGGCGCGAACGCAACCGCCCAGACCTTGTCGCGGTGGCCGAGCATGCAGCCGCTTTCCTCGCCGCTCTCCACGTTCCAGAGGCGCACCGTCCCGTCGGCCCCGCCCGAGAGGACGTGCCGACCGTCGGGCGAAAACGCGACCGCCAGCACCGCGTCGGTGTGCCCTTCCAGGCAGAGCGCCTCGCCGGCGCCGCCCTGATCTGTCGCCCACCAGCGCTCGCGCGGATTCGCGGGCGCCTCCGGCACCGGGACGGGCTCGGGCCGCGAGACCGGGACCGGCGTGGGCGCTACCGGCACGGGCCGAGGAGCCAGGGCGTTCAACCCTTCGAGTACCGCGTCGAAGCCGGCCAGGCGGTCGCCGGGCGCCTCCTGCAGGCACTGCTCCAGCAGGTCGGCGAGCGGCTCGGGGATCTCGCGCCAGTGTTTGCGCAGCGGCTGCGTCGTCTTGAACAGCGCGTAGCAGCACGTCTTGCCGAAGCCGTACACGTCCGTCGGCGGCCCGACCGCCACGCCGGGCAACCGCCCCATCTGCTCGGGCGCCGCGTAGTCGAGCGTGCCGACGATACGGTATCCCGTGACCGTCTGCGCCCGGGCACTGTTCGCGACCGTCGAACTCAGCACGCTCTGGCGGAGCGCCAGGCCGAAGTCAATCAGCTTGACGCGCCACCCGCCGTTCTCCTGGCGCACGAGGAGGTTGGCCGGCTTGACGTCGCGATGCAGGATACCCTTGCCGTGGGCCGCCCGCAGCGCCTCGACCACTGGTCGGGCCAGCACGAGGAGCTGGTCGGCTGTCAGCGGGCCGTGCTTCTCGACGTGGTCCTCCAGAGTAAGCCCCTCGAAATAGTCCATGACGAGGTACGGTCGCGTCTGGCCGGGATCGGCGTAATCACAGTCACGCAGGCGAATGATCGCGGCGTCGTCCAGCTCCTCCAGCACGCGCGCCTCGCGGAACACGTCGGCGACCTGGCGTTCCAGGCTGTCGGTGCGCAGCGCCTTGACGACGACGCGGCTGCCGGAGTGACGGTTGCGGCACAGGAAGGCGACGCCGAACCCGCCCGCGCCGAGGATGCGTTCCGGCTCGTACTTGCCCAGCGGGAACGGCGCGAACCGGGCCGGGTCCAGCTCGGCGGCCTGCTTCAGCGCGTCGAGTCCGGCCGCCCAGTCGCCCTTTTCCAGGGCGGCGCCGTAGAGGTTCCAGTGCGCCTCGGCGCGGGCCGGGCGGTCGGTGACAAGGGCGGCGACCGCGCCGAAGTCGCGCTGGGCGGCATCGAAGTCACCTGTCGCCACCTCCAGCTGGGCGAGGCTGTTAAGCAGGGCCGGCAGCCGCTGCTGCTGCTCGACCGGCAGGGCGCGGAACTTCTCGATCACCAGCTTGACAACGCGCCGCTCGGACTCGCCGCCGATGGCGAGGCTGTCGCGCGGTCGGACCTCACTGGTCGCCATGTCGTGGCGCCGCTTCAGATCCTGGACCGCCTGGTAGATCTCCTGCAGCTGCTGGCCGTGCCGCTGCTGCTCCGCCGCCACGTCGAGGACGGCGCCGTGCGTCTGGGCGACCGCCTGCTGCACCTCCGCGAGCATCTCCTCCAGCCGGTCGCCGTGCTCGGCCAGGAACTGCGTCAGCTGCGTGAACCCGTGGTCGAGGGCGCCGCCGAGTTCCTCCAGCTTCGCCCAGGAGAGGCCCTGATACAGTTCGCGGTCCGTCTCGACCTCGCGGCGGAAGAAGAAGCGCACCCCGGCGACGAGGACGGCGGTACTGCCGGGGCGGTCGGAGCGCAGGGCGACCAGGCGGGCCAGGCTGGAATACCCGGCCTGGCGCAGCTCCTCGGCCAGGCCGTCGAGGGCCTGCCATTCCGCGGCGATGAGGCTTTGCGGGTCGCCGAACCGGGCGAACGTCTCGGCCTGACGGGTCAGCTCGGCCGGATCGAGGGTGCCCGCGGTGAGGAGGCCGGCCTTGCGCGCCGTCCGCAATTCGCGCAGACAGACGGAGCGGTACTCCGGTCCGTGCGACGGCAGTCCTTCCAGCGGGGTGACGTCGAGGAAAGCGCGCACCTGCTGGCGAAACGCCTTCTGGTCGGCCCGGTCGAGCCAGGTCCAGATCGACTCCCCGGCGAGCGCGACCTCGAGCGCCTTCCAGGCGTTGTCGTTGGCGCGCTGCAGGGCGAGCGGCAAGGTCTGGCTGTGATCGGTGAAGAACTGGCTGAACTTCCTGACCACGCCGTCGAAGGCGTTTTCGCCGACGGCGAACCCGGCCGCCTTGCAGGCACTTTCGAGCATCGGCTTGAGGGCCAGCGACGACAGATTGAGCAGGATCGGCATGGCTAAATGCTCCGGGAGCAGGACGGGGAGCCGACGGAACTGATTGTTGCACACCCGGTCGCGTCCGACAAGCGGCGTAGGGGCCAGGGTGAGGGCGGTCTACTCTTTCGGCCCCGTTTGCGTACCCTCTCCCCTTGTGGTGACCTGTCGTGTTTCCCCAAGAGGAGGGCTCCCATGCCACGCCTGCGCTGGTTTCTTCTGACCGCGGCCGCCGTCACGCTGTCCGCCAGCCCCGCTCCGGATACGTCCGCGGGCGAGCAGTCGGACGGATTCGTGAAGCTCTTCAACGGCAAGGATCTGACCAACTGGAAGGTGCCGGCGGGCGACAACGGGCACTGGAAGGTCGTCAAGGGCGCGATCGACTACGACGCCAGGAGCGAGGCCAAGGGCGACAAGACGCTGTGGTCGGAGAAGTCGTACCGGGACTTCGTGCTGCGTCTCGACTGGCGGCTGAAGACCGAGCCGGGCTTCAAGAACAAGGTGCCGATCATTCTGCCCGACGGCAGTCACAAGAAGGATCCCGACGGCAAGGAGATCCGCATTGAGATCGACGACGCCGACTCGGGCATCTATCTGCGCGGCACCCCCAAGTCGCAGATCAACATCTGGATGTGGCCGATCGGGTCCGGCGAGGTGTACGGCTACCGGACCGACAAGAAACAACCGCCCGCGGTGCGCGCCGCGGTGACGCCGAAGGTGAACGCGGACCGGCCGCGCGGCGAGTGGAACACGTTCGAGATCAAGGTGAAAGGCGATCGGCTGTGGGTGAAGCTGAACGGCAAGGAGGTCATCGCGAACGCCCAGCTGCCGGGCCTGCCGCAGGAAGGGCCGATCGGCCTGCAGCACCACGGCAGCTGGACCGCGAAGGCTGGCCGCTGGCAGGGTCCGCCCAGCCTGGTGCAGTTCCGCAACATTGCGATTAAGGAGTTGCAGTAACGTCTTTGTGGCCGCTTCGCCGCGCCCGGCGCCGTCCGAGCCCGAAGCGACAGCGCGGGGTGAG
>JADLBT010000341.1 GCA_020847555.1 Gemmataceae bacterium | reverse complement strand
GCCCCTGGATACCGGTGCCCCAGCCAGCCACGCCCGTGTTGATGACTTCCACGTTCAGGCCGGGGCGGGCGGCGCGCAGGCGAGCCTCTAGGACGGCAGCCGTCGTTTCATGCTGCTCCACCTGCACGGCCTCCATGAAGGAGTCGCCCAGCAGCAGGATGCGGAAGGTGCCGTCCGGCTTGGCGTAGCTGTCGCGGGGGTCGCGCAGCCCAAGCTGGTTGAAGCGGACGCGGGCAAAATACTCGCTGGAGTGCTGCCACCCCTCGTAGCCCGGCACGTGGAAGAATCCGTAGATCGGGTGGCGCTCCAGGTACGGGCCGCTCGTGTAATTGCCGGGCAGGATCGGCCCGAACAGGCGCAGGCTGGCCTCCAGCGTGCCGAGCACCAGCAACACCGTCACCAGCACCATCAGCGCACGGGCGATCCAGATCACGCGGCGCGACGGCGCCGGGCGCGAACCGTCGGAGCTACGCGCGCCGGCGTCGGGCGGGGCAGCAGGGCGCGCGCGAGGCGTGGTGACAGTGCTCACAGCGACAGGGTCCAGGTCGTGGGGCGGAGGTCGAGCGACGCGCCCGCGCCCGCCGGGGTTGCCGGAGTGTACCGGAAGCGATGGCTCCCGCGTTTGCTACCATCGTGCCGCCGGGCTGGCCCGTCGGCAGCTACACGATTCTGTTGAGCCGGTCGCGGACGCGCGCCGTGAACGAGCCGTCCTGGATAACGCGGTAGAGGTTCGTACCGGGGCAACGGGTCGGGGCGTGGTCCCGGTGGCCGGTCACGGTGGTGTTCGGCATGTTGTACCGCTTCATCAGCCAGGCGGCGGTGTCGGCGGCGTTGTTCAACTGCGTCTCGGTCGGCTCCTGGGTCGTGAAGTCGCCCAGGAACGAGATCAGCACCAGCCCGGTCGGGTCGTAGTAGATCGACGGGTTGCCGCGCACGGTGGGTGGGCGGCCAGCCCAGATCACGCCGTCGAGATCCACGAGGTAGTGGTAGGCAATGTCCTCCCACTCGCGCTCGGGGCCGGTGTGGAAGTGCTGGATGTTGCGGAGGTACTGTTCCGGGCCGGGCCGCCCATTCCAGTACGCGCCGGTGTGGTGCAGCGACACGCCTTTCGGGGTCTGCGGCACGTACGGCTGGGCTGGCGGCGCGGCTCCCCACGCGTCGCGCGCACGGACGTTGGGCGGCAGGCCCAGGTCGATGGGAGCCGCTCCGGCGTTCGAGGCGCCGTTCGCAGGCGCGCCGCCGGATGGTGCGGAGAGCCTGATGGTAGAAGGGCCGAACGTGCCGAGCCAGGTGGGCTTCGGCGCGAAAATCGGCTGTGGCTGTGACGGAGCCTGCTGCGGCGGCTGCTGGGCTTCCGCCTCCCCTGACAGTACGGTCAGCCCGATGCCGCTGGCGAAGGCGGCTGCCGAGGAGAGGAGCAAGCGGCGTCGCTGGCGGTTCGGACGGCTCTGGCTCGGACTCTGGCTGTTCTGGCTGCTAATGGTCGCGTGCCTCCGAGGACGTTGGGCGCCGGAGCGGCAGCACGGTGCTGCTGTGCGATGATACCGAAGGTAGGACGGTTAACGGAAGGCGTGGTCGCGGCAGACTGGCAGGGTGTGCGCTTCCCCGCCGTTGCGGGAACGCGCCACCATCCACCGTTCGGCCATCCGCCGTTTGGGGCGCCCGCGCGGATTCGCCTGTGCGCCCGGTCCAGTCGAGGGGGCGACAGGGTGATGGGGCGCTGCGCCTCATCACATGTGGAGCCATTCCAGTGGGCATGGAATGGCCCCGTTCGGGGGCATTCCCGCCCGGGGCCACGACAACGAGGGGCGCGCGGGCTGCTGCCTAGCGGCGTCCCGACAGCTTCATCGACTCGTCCTTGCTCTGCCGGGCAAGCTGCTCAAGCTTTGCCTGCGAGGCGGGTGTCGCGGCATAGGCGCCTGAGTTGATCATGTGCACCAGGATGTCCACCGCTGCCGGGACGTCGATCAGCCCGGTGTTCATCACCACGCTGTGGTGCATCGGGTCCAGCCAGTCCACCTGGAACAGGTAGCGATGGTAGTTGGCGCGGTCGCGGTCCGCCCGCCGCACGATCTCCTCGGCCTGCTCGCGGGTCATGGGGCCGGGCCGGCCGCCCGCGCCCCGCTCCATGATGCGGGCCACCCGCGTGGGGATCGGGCTGATGAACAGCGTCCGCAAGGCGTGGTCTACATCGCGCAGCAACATCCCCGCACCGCGCCCCAGGAACACGACGTTGTCACGCAGGGCTACGTCGTAGACGACGGTTCTCAGCAGGACGCTGTATCGGCGCCGCTCCTGGTCGAGCCGTTCGAGCAAGCCGGGCTGGCGTTCCAGCAGCTCCGGCGCGGCTTCGCTGATGCCGCCGTACGCCTCCGCCTCTTCGAGCAGCGCCTTCTTGTCCAGCAACCGGTAGCCGAGCTGGGTCGCCAGGTCGCGAGCAACGTCGCCGCCCCAGGTCCCTTCCTCGCGGGAGACCGACACGATCGCCATGATCTCCTCCTTCACGGCCCCAGGGACGCACCATCATCGGCGCGCACCCGTGAGAGGCAGGTCGTTTGCGCCCTGACGGCGGTGGCTGATTCTAGCACGGTCAGTCGGACAGGGTGCGCGCCTTTTCGGACGGGGCCAGGGCGGAGTAGCGGGCCAGGGTCCGCCACGCTGACCATGGCCTACAGCGGCTCGTCGGACTCCACCTGCCGCACCCGGTGCCGCCGCCGCTGGTCACGCACGGCCTCGCGAATCAGCTCCTTTACCTGTTCCGGGTCGTCCACGTCGTGCAGCACGACTTCCGGCGCCGTTGCGTCGGTGCCCACCACGGTCACCGTGCCGATGCCGAGCGCGCGCTGTGCAAGCCTCTGCTCGAACGAGACGTCGCGCACCCGCGTCAGCTCGACCTCCTCCGTCGAGCGGCTCAGGAGGCCGCGCACCACGCGCAGCCGCTCCGTCGTGAGCACCCAGCGGATCGCGTGGGACTCGATCGGATTCAAGAGCCCGTGCGGCGCACCTTCCCAGACGATCGTTTCGGGAGGTGTGCCGACCGGCTCGGCCGGCGCGCGCCGCACGGGCGGCTCCGGTGTCGGAGCCGCAACGGCATCGGCGACCAGTGCCCGGCCGCAGCGCGCACAGAACCGGTCGTCGTCCGCATGCTGACG
>JADLBT010000340.1 GCA_020847555.1 Gemmataceae bacterium | reverse complement strand
GGGGGCGAGCGACTCGGTCGCGGCCAGCCTGCGCGGCACCCACGCCGAGCGCCTCGAACAGCCGCCGCCGATGGCCGTCATGGACCAACTCCGGGAGGGGCTGAGCGCGACGGCCGGCGCCGTCGGGGCCGACGAGAGTCTGCGCCTGGCCGAGGCGATCCGCGTCCTCGCCCTGCGCCACGGCCCGGCCGCCGTCCGCCACTGCCTGCGCCTGGTGGACGACCTGCGCGGTCTGCTCGACGAGATCACCGGGGGGTAGCACCCACCCCGACGGGCGGCCCCGGGACGGGCAGCGAGAATTCATGACTGACGTGTTCGACGAACTGTTCGCCCTGGTGACCCCCGAGCGCCTGCTGCGCGACGCGCGGGCCACCGGCGAGGGCGTGTCCGTGTGCGTCATCGACAGCGGCGTCGAACGAGCCCTGCTGGAGGAGCGCCACCGCCAGCGCGGCCACGCCCTGCTCCCCATCGAGGGCGCCATCTTCACCGCCGGCCGCCCCGACCCACTCCCCTACGACGGCCGGGCCAGCACCCCGCACGGCACCACCGTCGCCGACGTCATCCTGTCGCTGGCGCCGCGCGTGCGTCTCTACTCCGCGGACGTGTTCGGCCCCGCCGGCATTTCCGAGGTCGAGGTGGTGATGCGCGCCCTGCACTGGGCGGTGGACGTGTGGAAGTGCAAGGTGGTGAACCTGTCCCTGGGGGTGGCCGAACACCGGCTGCAGCAGCTGCCGCGCCGGTATCAGCTCCTGCGCGCCATCGAGGAGGCGTACTACAAGGACGCGATCGTCATCGCCGCCGCCCACAACGATCACCCGCTGACGCGCAGTTACCCGGCGGTGTTCGCGCCGCCGCTGCTCTCGGTGGACAAGCAGATGTTCGCGGATCCGCTGCAATTCGCCTATCGATTGCACGAGCAGGTCGAGTTCGAGGCGCACGGCCGGGCGTACTTCGGGCCGTTCGCGGCCGAGCCGGCGACCAGCTGGGCGGCCCCGCACCTGGCCGGAATTGCCGCCCGGATCCTGTCGCTGCGCCCGGGGTTGAAGCCATTCGAGGTAAAAACTCTCCTCTACTGGCTTTTTCAGGCGTTGCGCCGGGAGGGAGAGGCGAGCGAGGCGGGCGAACCCAACAGCTGAGGTAATGCCCACGGGCGGCGGCCCGTGGGGCAGGGCGCACCGCTGTCGGCTGGCCCGTTTCCGGAACTCAGGCCGCTGCGGACACCTGGGCGGTGAGGCGCCAAAGCGCTTTCAGGTAGCGGAAACCCCAGGGAATCCCGGTCAAGTCGTACCAGGAGGCGTTTCGGCCACGGCCCATGACGCTGAGATAGACGGCCAGCAGGGCAATGGGGATCAGAAACAACGCCAGAGCGAAACACACAAAGCCGGAGCGGTCGGGGATGCCGCCTTCGTCCGCAGGAGGGGTGGCGCCGGGCTTGGCGGTCAGGCCGAAGGCGACCATGCTGCCCACGAACAGAACGACGGCCAAAGCGATGTACACGGTAACGATCAGGGTGCGGAACTCGCCCTCGGACTCGTCGTCACCGACGTAGTTCGCCAGGGAGCGGAGAAAATACAGCCACATCAAGCTGGACACCAGGGCGAGCGCAATCATGAGTAACATGGAGACCGGCGAATCGGCACCCCATTTCAGACCGGCGCCACCTGCCAGCGCCACGATCCACACCACGAGGGAAAGAACCAGGAACAGGCGGGCGCTGCGGTCGGGAACGCTCAGGCACAGGAAAGGCGCGGGCAGGTTGAGCAGCCCGGCAGGCATCAGGAGGAAGAAGCCTGCTGTGAAACTGCCCGCCGCCGCCTGCGTCCAGCCCTGCAGCGCTTCGCGGTCCCTAACGAAGAGAGTCAGGAGCCAACAGCCGACGCCGGCCCACAGCGCCATCAGGGCCAGCAGCACGAAGACGGTGGCGCCGCCGTGCAGCCACAGGCCGACGGCGACCACCTTCAGTCCCCTGGCGGAAGCCCCGGCTGCCCTCCTTGTGGGCCTGCCCGTCCGGGGAGCGTCGGCGTCTTCCTCGGCCTCGCGAAGCAGCGCCGCGAGGTAGGGATCCTGCAAATCGGCTTCCAGCTCGTCGTCGGCCGACTTCTTCCGGCGTTTCAGCCGTTTCCCTGCCACCCGATCGAAACCGCAAGCCAGGCAAATTCGGTCCTGCAGGGGCATGGGGTTGCCGCAGGAGGAGCAGGGCTGCGGAGCCTCCTGGGCGGACTCCTCGACAAGGGCGAAGCCAACGGGCGGTGCAGCGCCCGCGGCGGGAACCCGAAGCGGGGTTTCGCAGGCAGGGCACTTGACCGTCTTGCCGGCGAGCGCATCGCGGACTCGAAAAGTCCTTGCACAGTTGACGCACTGGAATTGGATGGGCATGTAGCCTCCGCGCGAGGCGCGCAAAAGTTCATTCTGCTGGGGAATCCTTCGTTTTTTGAGCCAGCACGCTGTCGTCAATGTCGCGCCTTGCTCGCAACCGATCATCTGGCGGGCGGACGCGGCTTCTTCTCGGCCCCCTTCGGCGGGCCGGCGCTCGGTAGCACGGGGCCGATGACCGAGTCCTGCAGTCGCTGGTGGTCGCTGTCCGTGTCGGTCAGGACGTTGCCGGAGAACAGGACGCGCCGGCTCGGCTGCCCTTCCAGCGTCAACCCCTTCGGGCGCACCCCGGCGAACAGGTTCCCGGAGAGGGTGACGTCAGCAGTTCCCTCCAGGGTCACGCCAGCGGCGGCCAGGTCGGTCGTGCCGCGCTTGACCTTCCCGCCGCCGAGGTAGCTGTTGCTGAAGTTGTTCCCGGTCACCGCGATGCGGCCGCTGTCGGGGCCGATGCGCAGGGCGTCCTTGGCGTTGATGGTGAAGGTGTTGCCGCCGACGGCGCAGCCGTGGGCGTCGCGCAGGTCGAGGCCGGCCCCGTTGTGGGCGATCACGTTGGCGCTGACCGTGATCCCGTAGCAGTCCCGGTCGAGGATGACGGCCGTCCCCTTGCACTCCTCGATCATGTTGCCGGCCAGGACCGAGCCGTAGGTGTTCTCGATTACCACACCGTGGCCGAGGTGGTCGTCCAGGCAGTTGCCGGTCATGCACAGGTTGAAGGCGTCGGTGCAGCGGACGCCGTCCTGGTTCTCCTCGAACTGGTTGGCGGAGACAACGATGTCGTGACAGCCGGGCAGGTTCAGCCCGGTCCGCTTGTTGTAGGTGATCTGGCACTGGCACACGCGCGGGTTCTCGTAGCACCGATCCAGGTGGATGCCGTCGCCGCCGTGCTGGCTGACCGTCAGGCCGGTGAGAAAAACCTCGTTGACCTGGACGGCGAGGATGCCGTGGCCGCTCTGCGGGTTGCCGGTGACACGGAAGTTGGCCAGCTGCACGCGCCACAGCCGCGCGCCCTTCTTCGGCTTTGGTCCGTTCGGGTGCTGGATGATGAGGGCGGGCTTGCCAGCGGTGTTCTTGTTCTTGATGTGGGTGGCGGCCCCGGCTCCTTCGAGGAGCAGGTCGGCGCGCCGCACGAGGAGCGGTTCGGTGATCTCGAACGTCCCGGGCGGAAGGCGGACGACGCCCCCCTCGGGCGGGAGGGCGTCGAGCGCGGCCTGCAGGCTCGGGACGGCGGCTGCCTCGATCGCCGGGCGGGCGCCGGGGAGCTTGATCTCGCCCTGCCTGCCGGCCGGGGCCGACGAGCTGTTGAGGAGGACGACGGCCCCGCCGGCCAAGAGGACCGGCACGCACCACAATCCGACGCGCTTCATCGGTATCTCCTTGTTGAGGTTCGCCAGGCGCTTCCCTGGGAGGATGCCGCGCCGGCCGCGCTCCGTCAAGGGGCGGGGTGCGCCTGGGGTGGTTCAGCCCTTGATCACGCCGATCGGCCGCATCCGCGCGACCTTCTTGCTCAGCCCGGCCCGATCGACGACGTCCACCACCTCATCGACGTTCTTGTACGCCTTGGGCTGCTCCTCCATGAGCCCCTTGCGGCTCTGGGCGCGGGCGATGACGCCGCGTGCCTCCAGCTCCTTGTCGATGCGCCGGCCAGCCGCCTCCTTCACCGAGGCGGTCCGGCTCATGGCCCGCCCGGCCCCGTGGCAGGTCGTGCCGAACGTCTTCTCCATGCTGCCCGGCTGGCCGACCAGCACCCAGCTGGCCCGGCCCATGTCGCCGGGGATGATGACCGGCTGGCCGATCTTCTGATACAGCGGCGGAACCTCCGGGTGTCCCGGCGGGAAAGCGCGCGTCGCCCCCTTGCGGTGGACCCACAGCCGCCGCTTCTTGCCGCCGAGCGTGTGCTCCTCGAACTTGGCGATGTTGTGGCAGACGTCGTAGACCAGGTTCATCTGCAGCTTCTGCCACGATTCGCCGAAGACGTGGGCGAACACCTCGCGCGCCTGCTGCATGAGGAGCTGGCGGTTGCACCACGCGAAGTTGGCGGCGGCGCGCATGGCGGCGATGTACTGCTGGCCCTCGGGGCTGCCGACGGGGGCGCACGCCAGCTGCCGGTCGGGCAGTTCGATACCGTACTTCTCCGGCGCCTTGCGCAGCAGCGCCAGGGCGTCGTCGCACACCTGGTAGCCCAGGCCGCGCGACCCGGAGTGGATCATGACGCACACCATGTCCTTCTCCAGCCCCAGGACGCGCGCCGCTTCCTCGTCGAAGATGTGATCGACGATCTGGACCTCGAGGAAGTGGTTGCCCGATCCGAGCGTCCCGCACTGCTCCTCGCCGCGCGTCCTGGCGAAGTCGCTGACGGCGGCCGGGTCAGCGCCGTCGAGGCGGCCGTGCGCCTCCGCGTACTCGACGTCGCGCCCATCCCCGAGCCCCTTCTCGACGATGTAGCGCGATCCCTCGGTGAGGAGCCGCTTCATCTCGGCGCCTCTGAACGAGTACCGGCCCGACTTGCCGGCCCCGGTCGGGACGTTGCGGAACAGCTGATCGACCAGCTCGCGGATGCTGCGCTTGACGTCGCGGTAGAAGAGGTTCGTCCGGACCAGGCGGACGCCGCAATTCACATCGTAGCCGACGCCGCCGGGAGAAATGACGCCGCCCTCGTCCGGGTCGGTGGCGCAGACGCCGCCGATGCAGAAGCCGTACCCCCAGTGGATGTCCGGCATGGCGAGGCTGGCGTGCTGGATACCGGGCAAGAAAGCGACATTGGCGACCTGCTCGGGCGCCTGGTCGCTCTTGATCTGCTGGAGCAGCTTCTCGTCCGCGAAGATCAGGCCGTCCACGCGCATCCCTGGCTTGTAGCTCTTCGGGATGCGGTAGCAGCACTCGTCCACCTTCTCCAGCGATCCGTGAAAGGCGTCTTTC
>JADLBT010000339.1 GCA_020847555.1 Gemmataceae bacterium | reverse complement strand
GCGACCACGCGCGCCTCCGGAAGGAGGACGCGCAGAAAGTCGGCGTTGAGGGACATGGCCCGCAGCGCGAGCCAGTGAGCGGCTTCCTCGCCGAGTCCGTGGTGCCGGTCAAGTTCGCGCACCACGTCCGCCGCAGGACCGCCGCCCGGAACCAGCAGGACGGGACCGCCCCCGAGTCCCTTCAGCCAGCCCCGCAAACGCGGCCCCAGGTCGGGCAGGTCGTACAGGCTCCCGCCGACCTTGACCACCACGAGTCCGGCGAGACGCTCCGCGCTGGTCATGGCCGCTCCGCCGCGAGGACCGCCAGGGCGTAGGCGCACGCCGCCCGGGAGATTTCCGGCCCGAACTGCTGGGCGAGAGAGCACACCGGGACGGGGGGGAAGTGAGCCTGGTTCGTCAGGGCCGCCTGAGCCAGTTGCTCTCCCGACCCGGCGAGGACGATCGTCTGCGGCGGACCGTGCAACCGCTTCACCGCCTGACCGAGCGCGCCGCCGATCTGGTAGACCTGGCGGAGCAGCACCCGCTCGGCCAGACGGCGAGTTTCGTCCCGGGTGCAGGTGTCCGCGTCGGCGCAGAGCATGCGCGCCATGCGGGCGTGGGCGCAGGCGCGCGTGGCCGGCCGCCCGTCGGCGGTGGCGCAGTCGTCGGGAGCCTCCGGCAGCCAGTCGAGCAGCAGATACACGTCCCGGGTGGTGGCGAAGAACTCGGCCGCCACGTCCGGGGCGAGGGCACACACCGGGGTGCGGTACATGCCGGTGTAAACCAGCTCACCGTGTTTCAGCCGCTCGGGGTCGGTGAGTCCCTGCGGCACCGGGCGGCCGTCGCACAGCGGAACCGCGTCGGTCGTGGTCGAACCGATGTCGAGCAGCAGCGCCGGCCCCTTCGGCGCGAAGCGGCCGGCATAGGTGGCGAGCGCGTGCCAGTTGGCCGCCGCCGTCAGGAGCGGCGCGGCCCGCGCCGCGGCAGGCGAGACAAACGAGCCGTCGGTACGCCAGACGCGCACGGACCGCCCTTCCGCGACCGCCTCGACGGCGTCGAGGATGGCGTGGACGCCCTGGCGCTTGCTCTCGAAGCAGTCGCACAGCTCCCCGGTCATCGTGACAGCGAGAACGTCCACCGGCGGCATCTCGGCCAGCAGGCCGCGCAACGCGCCGGCAAGCCCAGTGGGCTCCTTCCACAGCGCGAACGGCCGGGAACGGGCGACACCGTTCGCGTGAGCCGCCTTCAGGTTGGCGCCGCCGATATCGAGACCGATCGGCATGGCACGTCAGGGGGCGGGGGCTGGGACGGGCACGGGGGGGTAAGCGGTCAGCGAGACGTTGCACAGCAGGACGACGGCCAGCGGCAAGACCGGCCACATGAGCAGCGCCAGGCAGCAGTGGTGCGTCCACGGCTGGCCCCAGCGCGCGAACAGATCGATGACGCCGATCACCAGCGCGACCGCTGCCAGCGCCAGCATGGCGAGGGAGTAGCCGACGAACACCCGGCCCTTGAACGTCGCTGATTGCATGCCCTCGGGGAGACTCGTCGGGGCTGCGTACTGCCAGATGATCCACCCGGTCAGGACCACCGCCCCGAGCCACGCGACGCCCCAGAGCCACTCGCCGGCGCTGAGCGGGTCGGGCCGGTCGGCGAACCACTGCGTCACCCAGAACGCCGGCCAGAGGAGGATCACGCCGAGCGGGAGGAACAGAGCGTGCAGGATCCATTTGAGCAGGAAGTCGCCGACAAAACCTGGGGTGTCGGAGGTCCGGGCCGCCTGGAACCCGCTCATGTCGGTCAGCAGGAACGACAGCCAGCACCCGGCCAGGATCAGGATGAAGTCGAGCCACAGCGGGCGTGTCAGCGGTTCGTCCACGGGCGCGGGGCGATGGACGGGCTGGCGCGGCGCGACGGGCCTGGGACGGACGACGCGCGGGGGCTGGCCACCGGGAGGGGGTACGGCGCTCATGGCCTGATGCTAGCAGGCGAAGGCGCGGTGCGGCAAGAGGGGGCAGCCGAATTCTGCGGCTGGACAGGATTATCCAGGCCCACGGAACGCCATCCGCAGGCTTCCAGAAATCTTCCCCCATCCTCTTTTCCTTGTCTCTGCATCAGGGCGCGGCGAGCGGTGGGGGGGCCGTCTCGGGCGGAGGCGCCGGCGGCTCCACGGCGATAACGGGGACAGGCTGCACCGCCGGAGTCAGGCGCGCGTGCATCTGATTGAACAGCCGCTCGCTGAGAGGCGCATCGCCCCACAGGCCGACGCGCACGTGAACCCGCGTCACCGGGGGCAGGGCCGGTCGCGCCTCCAGCTCGACGGTCACCTTCTTGCCGTCGGGCGTCTGGCTTGTCAGGCTTCCCTCGCCTTCCCGGCTGCGCTCGACGCCCAGGACCGGCAGGCCGAGATCGACCAGGGCGGCGTGGGCGGCGGTCCACGTGGTGACAAGGTCCGCCGGAAATTCGTCCGTGATGCGGCCGCGCACGTAAGCGTAGCCGGCCGCCCCGCCAGCGGCCGCAGTTCCCAGGGCCAGCGCCAGGCAACCGCTGCTCGACAGCGCCGCGACCGCTGCCGCCACGCAGACCCAACCTCGCCACCGTGCGCGCATCGTGCCCTCCTTCCGTGAGCGACAGGGGGCGAGCAGTGTACCGTCTCGTCCCGGTCCCGCAAGGGCAGTCCTGGTGGACCTCGCTTCGGATCCTGCAGCGCTCTGCGCTGGTGCTCCGGGCTGGTCCGCCGACGCCGCGCGCGGAGCCAAACCCTCCGGCTTGGAGCGGGCGCTGTGCGGCGGTAGAGTAGAAGGTATCCTGGCCCATCGGTCGGGACTCCGCGGTTGCTTGACAGGTTGCGCTCATGATCCGGTTAAAGTGCCCGACGTGTACCCGGGCTCTGGGGATCGACCCGTGCCATGCGGGACAACTCGCGGTCTGCCCGGGGTGCCACGGCACGTTCACCGTGCCGGTGCCCGCGGTGCTGCTCGAAGAGATCGTGTCGCCCACCTTGTCCGGCGCCCCTCTCGATCCGATGACGGCCCACGCCTCTGAAGCATCATCCGCCCAGCCTCTGCTGCCCGATGGCCCCATTGGCCTCGTTCCGGACGGTGAGTCACCGAACCTGATCGCGCCCGCGCCATCGGTCGAACCGGGCCTGGCTGGCCTCGATCTGTCCCTGGACGGCCCGGCCCTCCCGTTGCCGGATCCCTGGGGGTCTGAGCAACCGCGCCCGGCGCAGCAACCCGCGCCCCTGCCGGCGCCGGCGGCCAGTCCGCCTCCCCTGCCGCCCCCGGCTCAGGGGCCGCACCACATCACCAGTGCCGACCTCGTGGACATGGACAGGTCTCCTGGTTCGTCCACCTCTGAGGTTCCCGGCGAAGACGCGGCCGACTGGCGCCTTCTGACGCTGGACGTCCCCGACGCCGCCAGGGACGAACCGCCCGTGGCTCCGCAACCGCTCCCCCCTCCACCGCCGCTGATCGTGGCGGACGCGCCGCCAGCCGGGCTGCGTAATGCCGCGCTGATCCCGGTGGCGCTCGCACCAGACGCCGGGGGGCCTGCGCCCTACGCGCTGTCGCCGTCCGGTCAGCCCGAACCCCCCGCCCCGGCGCCGCCCTCGTTCCTCACCCCACCCGCCGGGAAGGTGAAGCGCAGGAAAACGCGCGGCCGCCCGCAAACGATTCCCGGCGTGGACGATTTCTACCTGGGCCTGGGCGTGCTGGGCATCGTCTGGCTCGCGCTGGTGCTGGTCGTCGTGCTGGTCCCGCACCTGTTCTGGCTGCCGGTCGTGGCCGGGGTGGCGGTCTGGGGGAGCAGCGTGGTGCGCATCCGGGTGAGCTTCCAGGACGACGACCCGTTTCGCTGGCTGAAGGTCGGGCTGGTTCCGGTCCTGGTGATCACGAGGAGCGTGGCGAGCCGCAGGAGAGTCGGGTGGGTGGCTGTCGGCGGAGTCGGGCTGCTGATGGTCCTCACCGGCGTGCTGGCGATGGTCCTCGCTCCCCCTCCCGACCCGGAGCACCCGCCCGAGGCGCATCCGTTGCAGCCGTTCGTGCAGCCGAGGCCCGAGCAATAGGTTGCGAGAAGGTTCAGTAAAGTCCACGGGCTGCGTCCCGTGGACTTTACCTGCCAGCAGGCGCCGCCCGGCGCCCGACCACCAACGGCTCAGCCCCGAGCGGCAGGGCGCCAACGTCAGGCCGGCCGCGGTCGAGCTTGCGCAGCGGGTCGGGCCAGTCGGCGGGCAGTGCCACCCCCGCGTCGATTGCCGGGCTTCCTGGTCCCAGGCGGTAATCGTTGGCGGCCGCCGGATCCGCGACCGCTCGCACGAACTTCGGGTCGGCCACCTGCGCGTTCGCCTCCGAACCGGGCGGGTACACCTTCTTGCTCTGCACGAACGAGTCCGAGGCGCGGAACTTCCTGAAGAACGCCGCGAGCGTCTTCGCGTCGGCCCCGGGGGACCAGTAGAGGTTGCCGTCGCTGACAACGTCCGCCTTCGGCTCGGGCGGGACCAGGGCCGGCAGCCGGGCCAGGTGGAGGAAGATATTGTTGAACACCCGACGCGGGTGGCCGGCGCGCGTACCGCCGAACGTCGCCATCGTCGCCTGCCGGGCCGGCTCGGCCTGGACGAAGGTGTTGTGGTACAGCGTCAGCGCCGACCAGGGCGGCGAGCCGTGGTCGCCGATCAGTTTCCCTGCGCTGAAGCCCGGCTTCGCGTTCCTCGTGGACGGCCGCCCGGTCTGCACCAGCGGACGCAGGTCGAAGACGTTGCGATAAACAACGATCCGGTCGCGCGTCGCGGTCTCCGGTCCGCCGAAGGCCAGCGCCGTGAGCAGCCCGCGGAACAGGTTCTGGCAGATATGAATCTGCGGGTCGGTCTTCTCCAGGCGGTGCCGCAGGTACATGGGACTGAGGTAGATGCCGTCATCTTGCAGGTTCTCGACCAGGTTGTGGTGGAACCGGACATTGATCGACCCGAGGTACACCCCGTCGTGGGCGTCGGTGAAGTCGCTGTAGGCGAACTCCCACTGATCGTTGTAGGGGGTGGCATAGACGGAGGACTCGCGGCCGGCCTCGATCTCCACCAGGGCGTGGGTGTTGAGGCGCGAGATGTTGCGGTGCGGCCGGCCGGGGTAGTCGCGCTTGCTCCCGTCGGTGCGGAACGTCCACGGGGCGACGCTCCCGTGCAGGGCCGACCGAACGAATCGGAGCGGGCCGGTGCGCGCCGCCCGGATGCCGTAGGTGCCGCACCAGACAGTCACGTTGTCGAACGTCACGTCGTGCCCGTGGTCGAGGGCGATGGCGGTGTACCCCGCGCCGCGGATCACCAGATCCTGAAACTGGACGTGGCGGGCGCCGTCCAGGTGCAGCGGGACGGCGTGGAAGGGCGCGATGATGAGCGGCAGCTTGCGCGGGTCGGTCGCGCCGCGGTAGTTGGGCACCGGGTCGGGCAGATGCGTGTGGGCGAGGCGGACGTGGATCCGGCCGGTGGCCCGGTCGTACCACAGGCCGGGGCCGCAGTAGAGCGGTTTGAGGTCCGTCTGGTCGCGTCGGTCCCAGTCCTGCCAGTCGATCAACTCGCTCGCGGACCGGAGATCCTGGACGTGGTAGTAGGTCTGCAGGCCGACCATCGAGTCGCCGAACGAGCCGACGACGTCGCGCAGGTTGGGGTAGGCACGCTTCGAGCGGTACTCGCCGGGTGCCCCGTTCGGGTACGGTTCCCAGGCATCGACCGGCGCGTCGAAGAAGTCGCGGATGCCGCCGTCGAGGACAGCCTGCTCGCCGGGGTACGAGCGGAGCGCGATCGGCGCGTCCTTCCGCCCGGCGAGGGCGACGTAGAGGTTCTCCCGATACGTGCCGCCGCGGAGGCAGAGGGTGTCGCCGGCCCGAAGGTGGCGGAGGGCGTGGCCGACGGTGCGCCAGGGGGTTGCCTTCTTGCCGTCGGCCCTGTCGTCGCCGCGGGCCGCATCGACGAAGTACGTCGGCCCCGGCGGGAGGGGGCGCCTGGCCGGCGGCGGCGCCTGGCGCAGGGGCGGGTGGGAGACATACCGCGGCTGAGCGCCGGCTGGTCCGGCGGTGAGCAGGACCAGGGAGCCGGCAACACATAGCAGACATACGGTACAGCGCATGGAGCAACTCCGCCTCTGTTACCCTTTGGCGAGCGGCGCGGCGACACAGGCCACGCGGGACTCAGTAATTCCTGCCGCTCGCCCTACCACGGCTCGGGCTGCCACCCGGGCGGGTTGGGCAGGCCGAACCAGTGGGACAGGTCGCGGTACTGCATGAACTCGATGACCACCCCGTGTTCGAGGACGAACGCCACCTCCCCGAACCCGCCGGGATCGAACGGGCCGTAAATCAACTCCTGCCCCGCCAGCGCCGCGGCCAGGTCATCGACCCGATACGCGACGTGCGGCCAGTGCCACAGCTTCCACAGGCCAACCTGCTCCGGCGGTACGGGCGGCACTTCCCTCGGCCGGATGTACTCGATGCGCTGCGGGTGCGCGCGCGGGTTGGTCACCCACACCTGGCTGAACTCGACCCAGCTTTCCCCCGGTTGAGGCTCCGCGGTCGGGATGCCGATGTGATCGAACGCCTTGCGGTATGCCTTGCTCATCGTTCTCTCCGTCGCGTAACGCGGTGGTCGGCGGGCCGCCCGAAGCCCCGGCCGGAGTTCTCTGGGCAACGGCGCGGGCCGAGCGATAGAATAGTGGTCCGCCCCGATGGTGGCCGCAGCGAGTTCGGAAGAGGATGCCGATGAGCGCCCCGCAGAAACGCCGCCCCGACCCGCCCAAACCGTCGGGGAGGCTGCGCAAGGCCGAGCGGAAGCAGCAGTTGCTGACCCACGCCAAGCGGCTGTTCGTCAAGCACGGGTATCAGGACACGACCACCAAGCAGATCGCGGAGGCGGCCGGCGTCACCGAGCCAGTCCTCTACCGCCACTTCGAGACGAAGAAGGCTCTGTTCCTGGAGGTGCTGGAGGAGATCCGGGCCGCTACCCTGGAGCGCTGGCACAGCGAGACCGGCGAGGTCACCGACCCGCTGGCGAAACTGCACGCCATCGCCGACATGTACCTGGGCAGCACGCGCGAGCATGCGCTGGAGTTCCAGGTGATGCACCGCACCCTGATCGAGAGCGACGACGAGGAGATCGCCGCCTTCCTGCGCTCGTTCTACCTCGACAGCGAGGCCCTGCTCGCCGGCATCATCGCCGAGGGCCAGCAGGCCGGTGTCTTCCGCCGCAACCTCGACCCGCGCGTCGGCGCCTGGGAGTTGATCCGCACCGCCCTGGGCTACACCCTCACGCTCCCGCTCGGCATTCCCCTTTACCAGGAGCCGGACTACCTCCCCCGCGCCATCGAGTGCCTGCTCCACTGCCTGCTGAAGACGGACGT
>JADLBT010000338.1 GCA_020847555.1 Gemmataceae bacterium | reverse complement strand
GGGATGAGGTCGGCCAAGGAAGGCGGGACAAGATAGGCCTGGTCTGGTGTGTACTCACGGTAAGGGCGCATGACAAATGATCACACGCCCTCACCTTATGGTCGATTAAACCGACAGGCTCCTAGCTCGCGCGCGGGCCGCGATGGTGGGACCGCGACCTGACCCACGCCCAGACGTTGAGGGCCGCGAGGGCCACCACGACGACGAGGCGCAGGGCCACGACCATCAACATCCACTCCCAGGTGCACGGGCTGCGGGGCCGGCGGCCATGGCACAGCCACGGCTTTGTCCCGGGCCTGGCCGCCCGATGATGCCAGCGCCCGCTGTCCGGGCTCGAGGCCGGGCGCTGACGGCCCCTGTGGTAGCATTGCCCGCAGAAGAGGGCCGGGACTGCAACCTTGAGCGCACGTGCCGCACCAGAAGCGTCTCCTCCACCAGGGGCCATTTTACCGGACCTGAACCTGTTCGCAAACGCGGGAGAATATCAGCGAGGAAACCTCTTCGCGCGGCCGGGCTTCGTCCCAGAGCCCGGCGCCCGCCGGCCCATCCACAATGCATCCGTCGTGCGGAGCCCACTGCGTCCGGCGAGCGGCCTGCAGGGTGGCAGCACTCATTGAGGGGCCCCTCGGCTCGTCCTGCGCACGGGCGCGGATGAAGCGAATCCTGGGCACACCGGGGGCGCGGCCGGCACTGGTGGGCGCGGGCACTTCGGCCGTGTGCGTGGCGCTCCTCCTCGCCTTCGCCACCCTCAAGACCGAGGGCACGGCGCTCTACGCCGACCCCGGCTGGGACCGCCACCTCTACCGGGCCATGGCTGAGGGCAACCCGTTCACGTTCGGGCTGGCGCCGTTCCATCGGCGAGTGCTGGTGCCGCTGCTCGCAAAGGCCACCCCGGGGGACCTCCAGGACGGGTTCATGGCAGTTACGCTCCTGGCATCCTGGGCAGCGGGGACGTCCGTCTCTCTCCTGGCGCGGCACGCCTCGCGGCGCGTCACGCTCCAGCTGGCGGGCTTGCTGCTGTTCTTCTCGCTCGGCTGGGGGCTGAAGTTCGCGGTCGGGGACTTCTGGATCCCGGACGCAACGGTGCTGGCGTTCACCGCCGCGGCCCTCCTGTCCGCGATCCAGCGGCGCCCGGTGACGTTCGCCGTGACCGCGGCGGTGGGGGTGTTCGCGAAGGAGAGCCTGCTCTTCGTCCTGCCGCTCTACTACACGTTGAATGCGGCGCACCTTGTGGACCGGCAGGCGGCGCTGCGGGCACTGGCGGTAGGGGCGCCGGCGGTCGCGGTGTACCTCCTGCTGCAGGTGGCGATCCCGGCCCGGAACGGCGACGAGGCCTACTTCGCCACCATGCCCGAGGTCATCCGGCGCTTCCCGGACCTGTACGAGCACTACGACCTCTCGAAGCTGCTCCACGACATCGGCTACCGCCAGCGGTACTTCGCGCGCGACTGGGTGACGGTCCGGAGCTACACGGTCGAGCCCTTCGGCATCGTGGCGCCGGTGCTCATCGCGCTGGGCTGGCGGCGCACGCGTGGTCCGCTGCTCCGCCTCGCGCCGTTCCTGCTGCTCGTGTACACGCAGTTGCTGTTCGCCACAGACACGCAGCGGCTCATCGTGCTCGCGGGGCCAGCGCTCTGCTGGCTGGCGGTGCTGGGCGCGGAGGACGCAATAGGGCGCGGATGGCTGAACGCGCCGGCCGCACTGATAGCCGCGGCGGGAGCCTTCGTCCTGACGCTCGCGGATGACTCGTTCAGCCCGCCGCTGGCCTGGCAGGCTGGCATTGCCGTGGCGATGCTCGCCGTCCAGCCTGCGTCCGTGCTTGTGCGAAGACGGCGACGGTCCGGGCATCTTGGGGCGGCGCCGGCAGGGGCCGGGCAGACACCGCCGCCCTGATCCCGGATACTCGGTCTCCATGCTGCTATTCGCCGACGGCAACAACATGGCCTGGGCCGGCTTCCACGCCCTGCGGCGGGCGATGGAGGCGGAAACGCCGGAGGCGAAGACGCGCGCGGCCGTGCTCGGGCTCACGCAAAGTGTGCTGGGCCTCGCCATCCGCGGCGGGGAGCCACCGCTGCCGGGACGTCCGCTGGAGGCCGCCGCCTCGCTCGCCGGGAACCCCGTGACCGGGCTCTCGGTCGCGTTCGACGAGGGCCGGCCGGTCCGCCGCCGGGTCGTGTACCCGAACTACCAGCTCAGCCGCGAAAGCACGCCGGCCTTCTCCGAGAACGAACCCTCCATCCTCGCCGCCATCGGCCAGTTCATCGAAGCGGCCCGCAACCTGCCGGTCACTGTCTCCCGGGGAATAGACACGGAGGCGGATGACCTGATCGCGTGGCAGGTGCTCAACGCAGCGGATCGGCCCGCCCGCATCGCCTCGACCGACCGGGACTTCCTGCAGCTGGTGGACGAGCGCGTGAGCATCTACTCGACGGTGAAGCGCGTCGTCATCGACGTGGCGGGGTTTGAAGCCGCGGCGGCGCCGCGGACCGCCGACGGGACGTCCGTCGTGTTCCCGCGCGAGCGGTACCT
>JADLBT010000337.1 GCA_020847555.1 Gemmataceae bacterium | reverse complement strand
TCCTGGGGCGGCGTTAAACCTAACCCCTCCGGCCCCCCTTCCTTGCCAGGGAAGGAGGGCCGGGGGAGAGGTGGAACCCTGCCCCTCTTCAGACACCCCACACCTGATACCGGGGGAGGCAGTTGTGACCACCACGCGCTCGCTCGCGGATCTGAAAGACATCGCCCGGCGCGTCCGCCGCGACATCATCACCAGCACGACAACGGCCGGTTCGGGCCATCCGACCAGTTCTCTGTCCGGGGTCGAGATCGCCGTCGCGCTCTACTTCGGCGGTGTACTCCGGTACGATCCAAGGAACCCGCACTGGCCGCAACGCGACCGCTTCATCCTGAGCAAGGGGCACGCGGCCCCGCTCCTCTACGCCGTCCTCGCCGAGGCCGGGTACTTCGCCACCGAGGAACTCGCCACGCTCCGCAAACTCGGCAGCCGGCTGGAGGGCCACCCGAACATGCGGCGCGTGCCCGGCGTGGAGGCGTCCACCGGGTCGCTCGGCCAGGGGCTGTCGCTCGGCATCGGCCACGCCCTGGCCACCCGCCTGGACGGGTACGACTCGCGCGTTTACGTCATGCTCGGAGACGGCGAGATCGACCAGGGGCAGGTGTGGGAGGCGGCTATGACGGCCCACAAGTATCGGCTGGACAACCTCGTCGCCGTCGTGGACCAGAACGGCTATCAGCAGACCGGGGCGACGGCCCAGGTTCTCGACCTCAGGCCGATCGCGCCGAAGTGGGAGGCGTTCGGCTGGTTCGCTCAGGAGATCGAGGGGAACGACATGGAGCAGGCGCTCGCCGCTCTGAAAAAGACGGCCCAGCAGAAGGGCCGGCCCAGCGCCATCGTTTCCCGGACGGTGAAGGGATATCCGATCACTCATCTCCTCAGCGAGCCGAATTATCACGGCAAGCCTCTTACCCCGGAGGAGGCGCAGAAGGCGCTGGCCGAAATCGGCTAACGAACCTCGACGCCCGGCCCGAAACTGGTTAACCTGGGGGAAATGTGCGTTTAGAATCCGAGCGTAAGCGAGGGTTGAATCTCTCCCCTCACTTACGTTTCGGGCTCGGACCTCCGCCCCCAACACCCGAGCTGTCATGTCGATTCGAGTCCTCTGCCCCAACGGCCATGAGCTGGTGGCCGCCGACAACCACGTTGGCCGGAAGGTCCGCTGCCCGGCCTGCCAGGTCGTGATGATCGTGCCGGACCCCAACCCGCAGGTGAGCGCAGCGCCGCCTCCGCGCAAGCGGCCACCGCCGGTGCCGCCGCAGGAGGAGATCCACGCGGGGCCGCCTCGTCCGCACAGGCGGCCTCCCGCGCCGCAGGAAGAGGTGTACGAGGAACCGCAGGAGGAGGACTACGACGAGGAGCCGGTCCGCAAGCAGGGCGGCATGAAGACGCGCTCGCGGATGCGCCTGGCGAACATTGGGCTGGGGTTCCACTACGCCAAGGTGCTGTGCCTCATCGCCTCGATCGCCATCGTCCTGCTCATGGGCACCCTCACCCCCCTCGTCACTTCGATGGCGATGGTCCGGGTTCTTCAGGTTCTCAGCTGCTTCGCGAGCGTGCTCGTCCTGATCACCCCGGTGCTGGGCGGGACCGGGTCGTTACTGTGCTTCTGGATCCCCCCCAAGGCGCGGTCGCGGGTGCTGGTCATCGTGTCGTTCGGACTGGAGGTGGGCGGGACCGTACTCATGGGACTCTCCGTTCTCATGATGATGAGTGGGGCGGCCACCGCGTCGAGAGAATTCGGGCGGGGCGGAGAGGGAGCCTCCGCTGGGCTCGCGCTGGCGGGGGGGAGCGCGATCGTGATGCTGCTGGGGGCGCTGATCATTTACGCCGGCTTCATCATCTTCATGCTCTTCCTGCGTGCCCTCGCGCTGTACCTGCGGGACAACAGTACCGCCGAGGAGGCGATGCGGCAGATGATCCTGTACCTCATCGTCACGATCGGCGGCGGGGTTCTCTGGTTCGGGCTGGGGATCGCCCTGCGGGGAGTGGGACAGGCTGCCGTCTACATCATGCTGGCCGTCACCGTTGGCTGGATGGTCGTCATCTGCGTCGTCCTGTTCGCCATCCTGAACATCATCGGCACCGTCCGGCAGGGCATCGCCACGCGCTGGTAACGCCGAACCGTGAACACCCCTCGCCCCTCGTTGAAAGGCGTCTCATCATGGCAGCACCCGTCAAGGCACCCGCAGGAAAGATGGGCAAGTCGGTCCGCGAGGCGTTCGGCCTGGCGCTGGCGAAACTGGGCGAGGAGTTCCCCGACCTGGTCGTCGTCGATGCCGACGTCCACAACTCGACGCGCACCGAGCACTTCGCGAAGAAGTTCCCGGATCGCTTCTTCAACGTCGGCATCGCCGAGTCGGACATGGTCGGCGTCGCCGGCGGGCTGGCGTCGGCCGGCAAGCGGGCCTGGCTGGCGAGTTTCGCGTGCTTCGTGATGTGCAACGCCTACGACCAGCTGCGCATGTCGGTCGCCTTCCCGGCCCTCGACGTCAAGGTGGTCGGGACGCACACCGGCATCAGCATCGGCGAGGATGGACCGTCGCAGATGGGCATCGAGGACGTATCGCTGGCCTGCTCCCTGCCGGGGTTCACGGTGGTGGTGCCGGCGGACGAGCCGTCCACCTACGAGGCGGTCAAGGCGCTGGCGCAGATCCGCACCCCGGCGTACCTGCGGGCCGGGCGCCCGAACGTGCCGATCATCTACAAGGATGGGTGCCCGTTCCAGCTGGGCAAGGCAAACCGGCTGCGCGACGGCAAGGACGTGACGATCATCGCCAACGGACTGATGGTCGCCGAGGCGCTCGACGCGGCCGAGCGCCTGGCCGGACAGGGCATCCAGGCGCGCGTTCTCGACATGCACACGGCCAAGCCGATCGACGACGCGGCCGTCCTGGCGGCGGCGAAGGAGACGGGGCGCATCGTGGTCGCCGAGGAGCACCTGCTGCACGGCGGACTTGGCAGCGCGGTGGCCGTCTCCGTGGCAAAACAGCATCCGGTGCCGATGCGCTTCGTCTCCCTGGGCGACACCTTCGCCGAGTCCGGCGACCCCGAGGGGCTCCTCAAGAAATACGGTCTGACGGCGGACCACATTGTTGCCGCCGTCCGGGAGCTGGTCGGGAAGTAATCGGGCGGAGTGAGCGCTTTCCTCCCTCTCCCCTGGTGGGAGAGGAGCCGGGGGCGAGGGGGTTCGCTGCGTCTTCCCCCTCTCCCCCAACCTCTCCCTCACGAGGGGGGAGGGGAGCAGAACGCTACCCGATCGTGGTGGGGTTGACCGGCGAGTCCGGCCGGCGTATATCCCGCCCTCCTATGACCAGAATCTTCTCCCACTGCGTGCTGGCCCTGGGGATCCTCGCGCTGGCGTGGGCGTGGCTCCGCGCGCAGGATCGGCCGCAACCACGGACCAGCGGGCGCGTCCTCATTCTCCAGAACCACCGAGCCCTGGAGGGGGAGATCGAGCGCGCCGGCGATCGATTCATCCTCCGGCGCGGGAACGGCGAGTTGACCGTGTCCGCCGCCGACGTGTTGTGCCTGTGCGCCGATTGGGATGAGGCGTTCGCCCTGGTGTCCAGGCAGGCGAACCTGCGCGACCCGGACGAGCGCGTGCGGTTGGCCCGGTGGTGCCAGATGAACGGCCTGCACGCCAGGGCGCTGGCGGAGGTTCAGGAAGCGCTGCGCCTGCGGAAGGATCACCCGGTTGCCCGGAGCCTGCTCGCCCAGCTTCAGACAGTGAGCGACAACCGGGTCGCCCCGGCATCTCCGCACCCGGCGAAGGAAGAGGGCCACGCGGCGCCGATCGACCTCAGCGCCGAGACACTGAGCCTGTTCGTCGGGAAGGTCCAGCCGGTGCTGATGAACGCCTGCGCCACCTGCCACACGACGGGGCGGGGGGGCGCGTTCAAGCTGGCCCGCTGCCAGGACGCGACGCTGAACCGGCGGAGCCTGCACCAGAACCTGGCCGCGGTGCTCGCGCAGGTGGATCTCGATCAGCCGGCGATCAGTCCGCTGCTCTACAAGGCGGTGAGCGCGCACGGCGGGGCCGCGCGGGCGCCGCTGGCGAACGGCCGGAACTCCCCGCCATTCCGGCTTCTGCAGGAGTGGGTCGAACTGGTTATCGCGAACAACCCGCACCTGCGCAAGGCGCTCGCGCCGCGCACCGCGACAACGAAAGCACCGGCCGCCGCGCCGGCTCAGGGACGCACGGCGTTCGCCGACCCAGGCCCGATTCCCGCTGCGGTCCAGCAGGTCAGCTCCTCGCCCATCGCGCCGGAGCAACCCGCGCCAACCCCTCCGGGGCCGCAGTCCGCGGCCGGCCCGGTCATGAAGGGAGTTCCCGCGGACCGTGGCCCGCAACAGGGACCGGGGGACGAATACGACGCGGCGATCTTCAACACCCGGATGCACCCGCAGCGGTAGCGCGTCGAGGCCGCCCCGCCCATGAGTGCGGGTGGGCCGTCACCGTTTCACGTTCGAGATGTGCTCCAGCGCCAGGAGCAGGGCGTGCGTGCCCTTGCGGCCGTACCCCTGCGCGCGGACCGCCTCGTACAGCTGCTTCGCGAGGGCGAGTCCGGGCAGGCACAGGTTCATCCGCTCGGCCTCCTCCAGCGCGATGCGCATGTCCTTGAGGAAGTGCTCGACGAAGAACCCCGGCTCGAAGTTCCGGTCGATCATGCGCGGCCACAGGTTGTTCAGCGACCAGCTGGCCGCCGCTCCACCGCCGACCGACTTGAGGGCCGTCGTCGGGTCGAGGTTCGCCTTGTAGGCGTACAGCAGCGCCTCGCACACCCCGATCATGGTGGTCGCGATCAGGATCTGGTTGACCATCTTGGTGTGCTGGCCGGCCCCGGGCGGACCCTGGTGGATGATCGTTTTGCCCAGGCACTCCAGCAGCGGCCGCACCGCCTCGACCGCGTCGGCGTCGCCGCCAACCATGATCGACAGGGCTGCGTTCTTCGCGCCGACGTCGCCACCCGACACCGGCGCATCCACGCTGCCGACGCCCTTCCCCTTCGCCGCCGCGTGGATCTCCTGCGCCAGCGACGGCTCGCTGGTCGTCATATCCACCAGCAGCGTGCCGGCCTTGCTGCCCGCCAGCGCCCCCTGCTTGCCGAGGAAGACCTCGCGCACGTCCTTCGGGAAGCCGACGATGGCGAACACGACGTCGGACCGCTCGGCCACCTGCCGGGGCGTGTCGGCCCAGGCCGCGCCGGCATCGAGGAGGGGTTTCGCCCGGTCCTTCGTCCGGTTGTAGACCGTCGCCTTGTACCCCCTGTCCATGAGGTGCTGGCACATCCAGCGGCCCATCACCCCGGTGCCGATCCAGCCGACGCGCGTCTTC
>JADLBT010000336.1 GCA_020847555.1 Gemmataceae bacterium | reverse complement strand
TGGACCTACTCGAGCAGGCCGACCCGGAAGTCTGGCAGGCGATTCAGAACGAGCGTCGGCGGCAGCAGGACGGGCTGGAGATGATCGCGTCGGAGAACTACGCCAGCCCGGCGGTGATGGCCGCCCAGGGGAGCGTCCTCACCAACAAGTACGCCGAGGGTCTGCCCGGCCGGCGCTACTACGGCGGTTGTGAGTACGTCGATGTCGTCGAGCGCCTTGCCATCGACCGGCTGCTGCTGCTGTTCGGAGCCCAGCGCGCCAACGTTCAGCCGCACTCCGGGGCGCAGGCGAACATGGCCGTCTACTTCGCCTGCCTGCAGCCCGGCGACACCATCCTCGCGATGGACCTGGCCCACGGCGGCCACCTGACGCACGGCATGCACCTGAACTTCTCCGGGAAGTGGTATCGGGTCGCCGGCTACGGGGTGCGCCGCGACGACGAGCGCATCGACTTCGACCAGGTCGCCGCGCTGGCCCGCGAGCACCGGCCGAAGCTGGTCGTCGCCGGCGCCAGCGCCTACCCGCGCGAGATCGACTTCGCGCGGTTCGCGGAGATCTGCAAGGAGGCCGGGGCGCTGTTCATGGTGGACATGGCCCACATCGCCGGACTGGTCGCCGGCGGGCAGCACGGCAACCCGGTCGAGTTCGCCGACTTCGTCACCTCGACAACGCACAAGACGCTGCGCGGGCCGCGCGGCGGAGTCGTCCTGTGCCGGCAGGAGTGGGGCCAGAAGATCAACTCAGCCGTCTTCCCCGGACTGCAGGGCGGGCCGCTGATGCACGTCATCGCGGCCAAGGCGGTCAGCTTCGGCGAGGCGCTGCGGCCGGAGTTCCGTGCCCACGCCGCTCAGGTGGTGGCGAACGCGAAGGCGCTCGCCCACGAGTTGCAGCGGGTCGGGTTCCGGCTGGTGTCGGGCGGGACGGACAACCACCTGTTGCTCGTGGACGTGGCGTCGCGCGGCTTGACGGGCAAGGTGGCGGAGGAGGCGCTCGACCGGGCCGGCATCACGGTCAACAAGAACAAGATCCCGTTCGACGCCCGGCCGCCGCTCGATCCGTCGGGGATCCGGGTCGGGACGCCGGCACTGACGACGCGCGGGATGCGCGAGCCGGAGATGCGCACCATCGGCGGCTGGATCGGCGAGGTGCTCACGGCCCCGCAGGAGCCGCAGGTGGTGGAGCGCGTGCGCGGTCGGGTGCGCGAGCTATGTCAGCAGTTCCCGGCGCCGGCGAATTAGAGCGCGGGGCAACCCCTCCCCGGTTCAGGGAGGGAGGCGGGAGGAGAGAAGGATCCAAAGCCCACGGAACGCGGCCCGTGGGCTTTAACTCCTCACTCCCCGTCTCACCCCAGCTGTGCGCGGCTCAGCACCGTGTAGATCGGCCCCTGCGGCGTTAGCTCGCTGCCCATCACGTGGACCGCGCGCACCAGCGTCTCGCCGCCGCGCCAGCCGGCCTGCCGCGCCAGCGCCGTCGCCAGCCCGTCGGCCGACCGCTCGCTCCGCACGCGCCCGAGCGTGATGTGCGGCGTAAACTGACGCTCCTCGCGGCGATAGCAGCCCAGCTCCAGCAGCGGCGCCTCGATCGCGTCGTGCAGGGCGCACACCGCCTGCGTTCCGTCGCCGACCCCGGCCCAGAGGGTGCGCGGCCGGCGCGGATTGCCGAAACAACTCGCCCGCTCCACGGTCATCGCGAACCCGGGCTGGGTCGCCGCCGCCTTCCCCACCGCCCAGCACACGGCCGGCAGGTCGCGCTCGTCCACCTCGCCGAGGAACAGCAGCGTGACGTGCAGGTTCGCCGGCTCGACCCACTTCACCTCGGCGCCGCTGCGGCCGAGTTGCTCCTGCAGCGCCACCAGCCGGGCGCGGATCTCCTTGCCTGGATCGATCGCGATGAACGTCCGCGTGCGCGTCATGACCTCGTCCCTCCTTCCACTTTCCGGGCGCCCCTGCTACTTCCGCGGCGAGATGTAGCCGACCATTTCCTCGGCGCCCGCGACCACCAGGCAGCCGCGTCCGTAGGCCATGTTGCCTGGCCGCAGGTGACGCAGCCTCGTCGGGTCGATCGTCTCCGGCCCACGCCCCTGCCGGCCATCCGCAGCGCTGAGCAGGCGCAGCGGCAGCCGGTCGTCCTCCGTGGGCCACAGCACCCATCCGCCCGCCAGCAGCCCGCGTCCGAACCCGCCGAGGCGGCCGACCGCCGGTTGGGTCCAGCCAGGCTCGTCGTCGCCCGTGTGCGCGTCCAGGGCGCGGATGCCGCGCGCCGTTGCGAACACCAGCCGGCCGTCGCTCACCCCGATTAGCTGCACCACCGCCGTCCCCTCGCGCTCCCACAGCGTGCGTCCCGTCTCGACATCCAGGCAAAAGATCCGGTCACTGTCGAGCGGGGCGACGAACAGTCGCCGATCGACCGCCACGCACGGAGCCGGCCCGCACGGCAGATGCTCGTCACTGGTGCCGGCTGGCGTCTGGCTCGGGTAGCGCACGCCCCAGAGCGGCTTACCGGTCAGCCCGTCCACCGCGACGACGGCGCCCGCGTGGGTGCAGTAGACGACGATCCCGCCAGCCAGCGTCAGCAGGTGGTGCCGGAGCCGCGGCGGCTCGCCTTCCGGCCGCGGCGCGTCGCACAGCTTTCGCCGCCAGCGCCGCGCTCCGGTCTGCGCATCATGACAGACGAGGGCCGCCGCCGTCCGCCCGACGGTGAGCGTGGTTTCGACCGCGTAGGCCCGACCGGCGTGGACCAGCGGGGCGCCCTCGAACGCCCCGCGCGCGCCGGGCTCGCCGTCTGCCGCCTTCACCACCCAGCGCTCCCGCCCTTCGCGCCCCCCGGCCGTTAGATCGAGGCACACCAGGTAACTGTGGGTTTGCTCTGCGCCTGGCGCGCCCTTGCCCGGCGGGGCGAGCGCCTGCGTCCCCAGCCGCGCGTACACCCGCCCCTCGGCGACGGTCAGGGTGTAACCGAGGCCGGGAGGCGCGGGCAACCGCAGACGCAGTCCGCCCGCGCCGCGCGCGTCGTCTCCGGTGCGCAGGTCGTAACGGAAGGCGAGTTTGCCGGTGCGGAGGCGGTACGCCGACACATGGCGGGCGTCGGCCACCAGGACGCGCTCGCCGGCAACGATCGGGTGGAAGGCGAGCCGGCGGGCGGTGAGGGCGCGCGGCTCGTTGCGATTCACGCCGGGCGGCTCCCCGTCGGCGTTCGGCGGCTCAAGCCGCACGCGCCAGGTCGGCCCGTCCGTCCACAGCCGCCCGGGCAGGGCGTCGGGGAGGACGCGCTGGCGCGACGGACTACCGGCGAAGGTCGGCCAGTCCTCTTCCTCCGGCGTGAGGGGGCCGCGCATGCGCTCGCGCAGCAGCCCGCGCAGAGTGTCCGCGTATCGGCCCGTGTTGCCCGCGAGCCGGCCGGCCGCCTCGCCGTGCCGCGCCTGGAACTGGCGCACCTCGGCCTCCGCCTGGCGCACGTCGCCGTCGAACACCAGGGCGAGGATCTGTTTCGCCCGGGTGCGCGCCGGGTCGAGGGCGGGATCCGGGAATGCGAGGCGGTCCGGATTCAGTCGTGACATGGCGCTGTCACTTACCGGGGGGACGAGGAGCAACCACCAGCGGCGGGCGGCGGCGAAATCGCCCCGCTCGAACGCCAGGTCGCCGAGCAGATCGAGGGCGCGCTCGGCCGCCCGGGTGCAGAACGCCTCGTCCACGATCCGCCGCAGCAGGTGAACGTCGCGGGCTGGCGCCGCCTGCCGGAGCCATCTGTCCGCGAGCGGTTCGGCCCGGTCGCGGTAGAGCTTCAGCGCGGCGGGGGGCAGGGCGGCGATGCGCAGGTGGCACAGGCGGCGTAGCTGGACGCTGCGGCGGGCCGACCCGGCCCGGTCGGCGGGCGTCGTCTCCGGCACGAGATCGTCGCCCCCGTCCAGGAGGAACCGTCGATATTCTTCCACGGCGTCGGCGTGGTTGCCGCGGGCGGCCAGTCGGTCCGCCGCCGCCAGCCGCCCGAGCGCCTCGCGGACCTCGCCAGCGAGCCGGATCCGGCGCAGCCGTTCCCCGGCAGCGGGTGGCTGACGCGCGCCGCCGCGCGGGGCCACGAGCCCCGCCAGGGCGCAAGCGACGGCCAGGACAGCGGTCACGGACAGGCTGCGTTTCACCGCGAACTCCTCCGCCCCTCGACTCGGGCCGGGTGAGCGGCCAGTCTCTGTCAGCGTATCCGACCTCCCGGAGATGCCAAGGCGTCACGCGGTCCGCGCCCCCGCCGGACCCGTCGGCGCGAATCGCGCGCCAGACTTCCCGGGAAGGCCGTTCGTGCAGAGTCAAGGCGGATGGTATGCAAGGGGTTTCCGTCAAGCCCACGGGTGGCGCCCCGCGGGTCAGATCCCCAGCACTTCCCCCCACGGGTGGCGCCCCGTGAGCTTTACCAACAAACGGTTATACCCCGTCCACCTCGAACCCTCTCCCACCAGGGGCGAGGGGAGAAGCAGCCGCGCCGCTCATTCGGTCGGTTGCGGCGGCTGGTTGGCAGTCTTCCGCTCGTGTTCGAGGAGGGTCTTCTTGCGGTCGAGCCCCCAGCGGTAGCCGCCCAGGTTGCCGTCGCCGCGCAGGACGCGGTGACATGGGATCACCACCGACACCGGGTTGGTGGCGCAGGCACGCGCCACGGCGCGGGCGGCCGTCGGCTGGCCGAGCGCCTCGGCGATCTCCTTGTAGGTGCGCGTCTGGCCGTAGGGGATCGCCCGCAGTTCCTGCCACACGCGCCACTGGAACGCGGTCGCGCGCACGTCGAGCGGCAACTCCAGGTGCGGCTGCTCGCCCCGCAGGTGCCGCAACACCTCCTCCAGCCAGCCACTCAGCCCATTCTCGCCGGGTTCGCGCTCGGCCTCGGGGAACTCGCGGGCCAGGGCGTCCACCAGGGGGGCGGCGCGCTCGCCGAGGTACAGCGCGCAGACGCCGCGCTCGGTCGCCGCCAGGAGCAGACGCCCGAGGGCGCAATCGGCCAGGGTGTAGCGAATGCGCATGCCCTTGCCGCCGCGCCGGTAGGTGCCGGGCGTCATGCCGAGCTGGTGGGCCGCCCGTTCGTACAGCCGGCTGCTGGAGCCGTACCCCGCCTCGATCATGGCCACGGTGACCGTCCTCCGCGTTTTGAGCCGCCCCTTGAGCCGATCCAGCCGGCAGGCGTCGGCGTACTGGCGCGGCGTGATGCCCATGACTCGTTTGAAGACGCGCTGCAGGTGGGCCGGACTCAGCCCGACCGCGTCGCCCAGGATCGCCAGGGTGAGCGGTTCTTCGAGGTTCGTCTCGATGTGGCGGCAGGCGCGGCGGATCGTCTCGACATGAGGATCGTTGGCGGTCGCGTGGTCGTTGGTCGCGTTCGGCTGGTCCATGAGCGTCACCTCCCCCGCTGAGGATAGCGAACCGGCCGCCGGGGCATCTATCCGATTCTTGCGCCGCCGCGGGGATTTCGCCGAGCCGGGCGCGAGTCCCCGCTCGCCTGGGCTGGTCACGCCGGCGCTCTGGCACTGCCGGGCGCCCCCGCCGATAATGCCTTCATGCCGTGTTGTGGCGGGGCTGCCCGAGCTGCAGCAAGGATCTGCTTACCTGTCGTGGAGGAAGACATGCGACTGACGATGCTGAGCGCCCTGGCAGTCGCCCTGGTCCTGGGGACGGCCGCCGCCCAGGACGAGGCGACAAAGAAGGAGCTGGCGAGATTTCAGGGCACCTGGAAGGTGATCGGGTACGAGGCCGCCGACAAGGAGAAGCCGCCGCCGGGCTTCCTCGAAATGACGCGCTTCGTCTTCCTGGGCGACCGCCTGATCATCAAGCTCGGCGACAAGCAGACCGAGGAGACCGCCTTCAAGATTGACCCGACGAAGAAGCCCCCGACCATCGACATCCAGTCTTCCAGGGGACCGAACAAGGGCAAGTTCTCCGAGGGGATCTACGCCTTCGAGGGGGGCACGCTGAAGATCTGCGCCGGCGCGCCGGGCCAGAAGCGGCCGACAGCGTTCAAGAGCGAGCCCGGGTCGAAAACGGCGGTGATCACCCTGCAGCGCGACAAGAAGTAACGGGAGAACTCCCTCTCCCGTCATCTCGCGGAACACTTCCGGCCTTCGCCGCGTCCAATTCAGGAGCCCCGCACACGGGTAGCCGTGGCGGGGCCATCAGTTCGGACCACGGGGAACGAGACATGCGAGGCGTTTCTCTCGGCCTGGCCTGCGTCCTGGCGCTGGTTTCAATGCGGGCGCCTGCGGAAGGTGGGGAAACCGCTCCGGCGCGACTCGTTCAGCGTCTGGGGAGCGCCCGCTACGCCGAGCGCGAGGCGGCGGCGCGACAACTGCAAGCACTCGGTGAGGCGGCCCTGCCGGCCCTGCGCCAGGCCGCTCGCGGCTCCGAGCCGGAGGTGCGCCGCCGGGCCGAGCAGCTCATCCCGCTCATCGAGCGTCATGTGGAGGCCGCCCGCCTGCTCGCCGGTAAGCGCGTCCGCCTGAACCTGAAGGGTGCGACGATGCAAGAGGCGATTCGTGCTCTGACAGCCCAGGCGGGACTCGCCCCCGAGGACGTCGCGTTCTCCGAGCCGATCAAGAGCCCGGCAACCCGCGTCACCCTCGACACCGGCGAGATGACCTTCTGGGAAGCGCTCGACCGCCTCTGCCTGGCGGCGAACCTTGCCCTGCAGCCGGCAGGGATCGCCGGACTGAGCCGCTTCCCCTACCCCGACGAGGCCGAGGTGCTGACCGGCGACGCCGCGGGGGCGCCGGTCCGCCTGTCCGACAAACCGGGCCGGCCGCTGCCGACGTTCCGCGCCGGCCTGCTGCGGCTGGACGTCGTGCTGCCGCCATCGTGGCCTGGTAGGGCGCGCGGAGAACCAGCAGCGGGTGAAACGGGTTTCGTGGTCGAGGTGCGTCCCGAGCCGCGCCGACTGTGGAGCGGTGCGGCGGCGGTGCGCATCACCCGCGCCGTGGACGACCGCGGTCAGATGCTGCGGCAGGTAGCCGCCGAGGTCGTCGGCCCGCCCGATCCCACCCTGAACACCCCAGGCCGTGTCGCCCTCTGGGATGGCGTCTCCGGCCAGCCGACGGCGCCCGTCTCGGGGTTCGCCACCCTTCCAGTCCGGTTGAGCCCGGGTAAGCTGCCGTCGGCGCGGTTGAAGGAGGTCGAGGGCATTGTGACCGTGCGCCTGCCGACGACGCGCAAACTCCTCGTGGTGGACGACGTGTTGCAGTCGCAGGGCACGACGGTGCGCGACGACTCGGGGCGGTTCGCGACGGTGCTGCGCGTGACGCGCGACGCTGGCGCCGTCGAGGTCTGCGTCCGGGTACAG
Organism: Gemmataceae bacterium; assembly: GCA_020847555.1. The sequence continues at coordinate 5,285 of JADLBT010000336.1, read as the reverse complement.
CCCCAGGGAGGGCAGGGCGCGGCGGGGTTCCAGGTCGTCCGCAATCGCAAGGGCGTCCTCTGGGTACGCGGCACCGACCGGTCGCCGCTGGCGGAGATGGCGCTGCTCGACGCGAAGGGGAACGTCCTGGCGCGGACGACGAAACGAGCACTGATCCCGAATCCGAACGGCGGATTGCTGCTGGAGTTCGTTGTGCGCTGCCCGCTTACCCCGGGCGCACCGGAACCAGCGCGGTTGGTGTGCAGCGGGCCGGTGGTCGTGTCGCTCGACGTGCCGTTCACCTTGCGTGACGTGCCGGTTTCGGCCAACGCGCTGCCGGCCGTAGCGATCTCGCCTGGGAACCCCTATATGCCTGCGCCGTGAGGTTTATCGCACCCGGTCGATTCACCGCATCCCGATCAGTTTGACTGGCTGTCATCATTGATCGTCCCGGAAACGTCGTCTGTCTCCTCGGCCAGCGTCACTGCTACGTCATCGAATCGGTCTGAGCAGGCGGCCCCGGCTATTTCGGCGCCGTCAGCTTCGGGAAACACACCACGTTCAGCTGCGGGTAGATGTCCATCACGTACAGCGACCCGTCCTCCCCAACCGCCATGCCCTGAATGTAGTCCATCTTGTAACGGTCGTTGCGCGTGTAGGCGTGGCGCACCTTGCTCTCGTCCAGCTTCGACAGGTCCGGCACGCCGACCGTCTCGGTCTTCCGCGCCGCCGGATCGAAGCGCATCAGGCGCAGGTGCGGCTGGGCCTTGCCGCCCTTCTCCAGCGGCCCCTTCGTCGCGAGCGAGTAGTAGAACTTGCCGTCCTTGCCGAACACGCCCGCGTGGATGTCCTGCGCCGGCATGCCGCGCGGCGCCGCCGGCGCCACGTTGCGCACCGTCACCTCGGGGAACGGTCCCTTCTTGCAGTTGGCGACGTCGAACTCCATGACCCACGGGTGGGCGATGCCGGCGCCGTACAGCTTGCCGTTCGGCCCCATGCGGATGACGTAAGGGGCGCTGTAGTGCCCTGGACCCTCGACGCGCACCTTCAGATCCTCGACGTACCCGGTCTGCGGGTCGTACCGGCACAGGTAGTCGCCACGGCCGGTGGTGTAGACCGCCCCGTCCTTGCCGATCGCCATGTAGCGGCACGCCGCGCCGACGTGCCCGCGCTCCTCGACCTTGCCGGTCGCGACGTCGTAGGTCAGAAACAGGTTCTTCGGTTCGGTCCGGTAGTAGAGGCGGTTGCGCTGCGCGTCCATCACCCCGCCCATCAAGCCCTCGTGCTGCTTGAGGATGCCCATGCTGCGGCTGAAGCCCGTCTTCGCGTCGTAGTAGCACAGGTGGCCGCCGGGGTAGCCCCGGCGGTCCTCCGCGTACTCGGGCCGCGTCTCGAAGATCTCGTGCGCCTGCTTGCTGACGAACCAGATGCGGCCGTCCGGCCCGATGACGATCAGCCCGTGGATCTTCCCCTGCGTGCTGATGCCGGCCAGCATCTCGCCGGTCAGCTGCCGCAGATTCACCACCTTCTCCATGAAGTGCTTGCGGGTGCGCGGGTCAAAGCGCAACAGCCATGCATAACCGCCGTAGCGCGTCGCGCCGACATAAACCTTGCCGTCGCGGCCGACGTTGATGGCGGTGTAGCCGGAGCCGTCCGTCGTCGTCCCCTCCGGCGCGAAGACGACAAAGCACATCAGTGTCCGCGGAGCGTCGGGGTCGCTGCCCTCGTCGAGCGTGGGTTGGATCGGGACCGCCTTGCGCGCGGGCTTCGCGGCCGGCTCGGAATCGTAGCGCACCAGGCGGCCGATGCGGTCGTGCTCGCCCGCGTAGATGGTGCCGCGCTCGTCGCAGACCATCGCCCCGAAGCCGACCATGCTCGGCTGGCCGTCCGCGTGGGGGATGCCGTGCGGGACGAGGGCCGAGGTTGCGCCGCCGTGCGCGGACGTGAAGCCGCGCGGCATGCCCTCGCGCTCACCGACGACGCCAACGAACTCATGCCCCTTCCCACCCTTCCCGAACCCTTTGCCGCCCCCTCCCCCGCCACCACCGCCCCCCTTGGCGCCGCGGCGCCACACCAACCCCTGAATCGTCCCCTGCGCATGCGGGCGGCCGCGCGGGCGGAGCGCCATGTCGTCCTTTCAGTGGATACGCAGCTCGAAGAGGTGCCCGTCGGAAGTCCCGCCGACGATGGACGAGTAATCGCCATCCTCGCCCCTGCGCTGGTGCAGGACGGCAGCGTCGAGACTGGTCCACGGCTCGCGCCCGGCGGAGGCGGGCAGGCTGAGAGCAAGTTTCTCCAACCGTTTCGCCTGGAAGTCGTAGCGATACAGCACGCCCCTGGCGCCGGCGGTGTAGGCGCCCGTGCCCGGATCGACCACGATGGCGCGCGACACCTGGCGCGGGTAGCTGACCTGCTCCTTCGTGCCGCGGTTCAGGTCGGCGGCGTGGCGCGGCTCCTCGAAGGTGCGGTAGCCGGCGATGGCGCCGTGATCCTTGAACGTGCGGGCCTTCAGGTCGCAGGTGAAGAAGTGGCCATCGGGCCAGGTATTGCCGACGATGGTGTGCGATGGCTCGTCGTAAGCGAGGGTGTAGATGCCCTGCCCCGGAACCGGCACGCCGAGATCCTCGACCTTCGCCGGCTTGCCGTCGGCGACGGTGAAGCGGTAGAGCCGGCCGACCGCCTTGAGGTCGGTGCGGACCGCGATGCCGGTCGGGTCAGCCTGCGTGCCGCCGATCAGCGAGCCGTCGGGCAGGCGCACCAGCGCGTGGGCAAAGCCGACGCCTCCGTCGAGGCGCGCCAGGCTTTGCGCCGTGCCCGCGGCCGGGTCGTAGACGAACAGGTGAGCGGCGCGACCGGTGGTGCCGCCGTAGACGCGCCCGCGGTCAGCGAGCGTCAGGCACAGGATGCCGCGCTCGTTGGCCGGAATGACGCGGTCGAGTTCAATCGCCTCGCCCTTCGCGAAGGGCGATTCCGGCGGCACCGGCGGAGCCTTGGCAGGCGCGGCAAGGACGATCAGTGCGGCCAGTGCGAGGAGCCATCGCATAAGTGATCTCGAATGAGTTTGGGTGAGCTGAGCAGGTTGTGGGGCGGTGATGCGGCACACCACCCCGCAACCGTTCGGACGGGGACGCTCAACCTTTCTTCCTCTCGACGCGCACCCCACGCAGGCGGACGTCGTCCCAGTTGCCGGAGTCGTCGAACGACCCGAGCCCGACGCGCCCCCAGGTGAACGTCCGGTCGGTCGCGATCATGGCCGGCGTTTTCATGTCGTCGAAGTAGATCGCAATCTTCCCGTCGCCCGCCGTGCGCACCACCTTCACCCGGTGCCACTGGTCGTTCCAGGGCGTGCCGGGCGTCGTCTGCGTCGAGATCTTCTTGCGGGCGGCGCCGTTGACGATGAAGATCTGGTTGGCGTGATCGTCGGTCTTCTTGCCGAGGTGGACGTAGTAGAAGTGGGCCGGATCCTGGTAGCCGAAGAACAGACACACGTCGCGATGCGCTCCGTCCTTGCCGGTGCTCTGAACGAGCGCCTCCAGGACGAAATCGCCGACCGTGACGCCCTTGACCAACGCGATGTTGAGTGGGCTGCGGTGCGGCGGCTGGTAGGCGCTCTGGCGGAACTGGTTGAAGACCTTGCCGCGTTCCTTGCCGCCGTCGGCGACCTTCCACGCCTTCGCGTCGGTCGGTTCCCAGGCGCCGGCGCCCTTCTCGAAATCGTCCTGGAACAGCACCGGCAGTTCGCCGCTGGCCGCCTGACCGCCAGCACGGGTGGAGACAGCCCACCCCGCGGCGCAGACGGCGAGGAGAGCCGCGGCCCGTAGCAATCGTCGCATGGTGTCCTCCGCTCGGAACAGAGCCCGGCGCCCCCGCGCGGCGGTTGCGGGAGTCGGCGCCGCGACCGAGTCTTTCTAGCCGTCCGCCCGGCGCCGGCCACCCTTGCCAGGCCCCAGGTTTGGCCGTAGGTTACACTCACTCCGAGATCTCTGCACCGTGGATGTCTGGTCCTGGGTTCTGTTCTGAAAAAGCCCCCAACAGCCACTATCGGTCAGGCCGCACCACACGGTTCGCCTCGCGGCTGCGGACTGGCACATCACCCAGATCGTGCTCAGCGCGGCTACTGGGGATGGGATTGGAGCGCCGGCCGGCATGCCGTGCATCGTTGATCGACCCGGGCCGGCACGTTTAGCGACCGTTTCCAAACGCCGCAGGAGGGGGCTCCACCCCCCCGAGTTTGCCTGAAAAATCGGGGGCCGGAGCCCCCTCCTGCAGCGTTTGGAAACAGCTTCCTGGCACATACGAAGAACAGTCTACCGAGGCAGGAGGTTTGTCCATGTCAAGCGCGGTCCCCGACAGCCAGACTTCGCGGGAGCGCCCGCAGAAGGTGATCATCGTCAGCCACACGCCGTTCTTCTACTGGTGGCCGCTCTGGGCGGTCGGGTTCGTGATGGCGGCGCTGACGTACTGGCAAGGCGAGCCGATCGCGTTCCTGCCGCCGGGGACCGTGGCCAAGCAAGGGGTGCGGGTCGAGGGTTCCGACCGACCGCAGAACGTGCTGATCTTCCCTGCGGGGGCATCGCTTCCGGCCGCCTTCGATACCGACGAATACGGCCAACCCCGGCTTCGCATGGCGGCGAGCAATAACCTGGGCATCTTCTGGACGTTGACGCTGTGCTGCTGTGTGATCATCACGCACATCCCGCTCCGCGGGGTCTACTCGATCCTCCTGATTGTTATCCTCATTGCCTTCACCGTCGTGTTCGCCCTCCTGGGATGGTGGGATTTCATTCTGCGGTCGATTCAGGGTATCGACATCCACATCACTGCCTCCGGCTACCTGCTGATCTCTTGCTTCCTCTTCGTCATCTGGCTGCTCACCTTCCTGGTGTACGATCGGCTGACGTACATGATCTTCACCCGTGGCCAACTCCGCGTGCGCAATGCGCTCGGCCTCGGAGAGAAGGTGTACGACACCCGCGGCATGGTAGTCAAGAAGCACCGCGACGCCCTGTTCCGTCACTGGTCGCTCGGGTTCGGGTCCGGCGATCTGACCGTGCATACCTCCGGCGCCAACGCCCAGCAGTTCGAGATGCCGAACGTCCTCGGTATCGACAGCAAACTGAGGCTCATTCACACGATGCTTCAGGAACTGGAAGTGGTCAAGGGCCGCTAAGGCGAGCGGACCAAACGGCCACGCCGCTCACCTTTGGTCCGCTCGCGCCAAGCGCGGGAGAAGGCTCGACGCGCGCTGACGCTTCGGGCTCGGACAGAATGCTTGCTACGGCGTTTGGTCCGGTAGCTCCAGGATA
>JADLBT010000335.1 GCA_020847555.1 Gemmataceae bacterium | reverse complement strand
CGGACGACGCTGACCAAGAGCGTTCTGGACGTGCCGACGCGGCAGTACCTGGACGCGAACCGCTTCCTGAACGACTTCGACGCTGCCCTGATCGCCCTGGAGCGCGGCGACGCGGCCGCCTACCTCGACTTCCAGTCGCGGTTCTCCGGCGGCCCCAAGACGGTGCAGGAACTGGTTGAGTACATGGTCCGCAACGGCCTCCACTTCGCTCCAGCCACCCCGGGCGACGAGGGAGCTTACCAGGCGACCCACTCGGCCCTGGTGGCCTACAGCGTGGGACTCGAGGGTAACAGCGGGGGCAAGGAGTAACCCCGCGTAACCGGAGAGCGATCCTCGCGGCCCGCGGGTCCGGACTTCCTCCGACCCCGCGGGCCGTGGCGTTTTCACACTCCGCGGCGCACCTTTTTGCAAGCGCAGGTGTCAATTGGTTAAACGCCCTCTCGACAGGGTCCGCTCCGCTTCGCTACCCTGTCCAGCCCGCCCAGGCAAAAGGCGGTCTCAAGCACATGGGGTATAAGCGGTTGCGATATAATAGAGGCGTCCACATCTGCCGGAGGGATTTTGGTATTGCAATTGCAGAACAGAGAGTCGCACTGCCAACTTCCCTGTCGGAACCACGGAGGTGTCCCATGCAGATCGAGTTGTACTGCACCAACTGCGGCTGCCGTTTTGTTGCTCCGCCGGAGGCGTCCATGTCGGAGGTGATGGAGCGGATGGCCGAGGACGGCCCCTGGTTCGGTCTGGGCGACGGGGAGACGTTCGAGGACATGATCTTCACCGCACTGACCGAGCGCGGCGCGATTTCCTGCCCCGACTGCGGGGAGGCCGTGTCGGTTTGTGAGGAGAGCCTCGGGAAACTGGCGATGGACGTGCTTTCGCGCTGGTAAGTCCACTGTGCCTGCTGCGCGGGCTTCTACAGACCCCCCGTCAGAGGAATCGGCCGCCGCAGCCGAACCGCACCGGAGAGTGGCGTCGGCTCCCAGGTCACCGGCGGGGGCGTGCCCTGGTAGGCCGACGCCCGGACCACCCCGCCGGCGTGCCCAGCCTCCAGGCCGCGGTCCGTTTCCGGCTCGACGTGCGGCCGCCACTCCGACGGGCCAGGGCGAACCCGGATCTCGCGCTCTGTCTCGTGACGGGTGCCGTCCGCAAGGGTGAGGCGAGCCGTCACCCGCAACTGCTCGGTGGTCGGGGCGGCCTTCCACGGCAGCGTGAGCGTGTAGCGGGAACCGGACCAGTCGGCACGCCACGCGCCGGCCAGTTGCTCGGCTGGCACGTCGTAGGAGCAGAGCAGCACCTTCATGCCCGTCACGCCAATCTGATGGACGTCGATTTGCAGCGACCCCTCGGCCCGGACCGGGCGGTTACGGCGGTCGCGCGGCTCCAGGGCGATCCGTAACGCCTCGTCCCCCTCGCGCCCATCGGCATCAAGGCCGCCGGTCGCGGGAGCCAGGACGAGACGGCGAACGACCGAGGCCGCCGAACCGTCCCGGTACGCCGTCGTGCGCGCCGCGTCGTCGTTGGGATCGGCAGCCTTGGCAGCGAACTCGCCGTGGCGGATCTCGGCGTGCAGTTCCTCGATGTGAGCGGCCTGGAGCCGCAGGTCGGGCGTGACGAGGTCCGGGCCGCGACAGCCGGCGATGAGGGGGACAAGCAGCGGCACCAGGGAAAAGAGCGCGAGCTGGCGTCCTGCCGACATACTCTTGACCCTTCTGCCGGGTACATCGTGCCGCCCGGCGGGCGGAGCCTGGGGCCACGCCCGCCGGGACCGGCACGGCTGGTCAGGTCGCCGGCCTGGGCTGGGCCTGCCCAGCGGGCAACCGCTCCAGGACGTTATCGACGATGCCGTACTCCTGGGCCTCGCGGGAGGACATGAACTTGTCCCGGTCCGTGTCCTTCTCGATCTTCTCCAGCGTCTGGCCGGTGTGCCGCAGGAGGATCTCGTTCAGTTCCTTCTTGAGGCGCTGGAACTCCTTGAGGTGCAGGAGGATCTCGGTCGTCGTGCCCTCGGTGCCGGCGAGCGGCTGGTGGATCATGACGCGCGCGTGCGGCAGGGCGTTGCGTTTTCCCCTGGTGCCGGCGCACAGCAGGACCGCCCCCATGCTCGCCGCCTGACCGATACAGTAGGTCGCGACGTCGCACGTCACATACTGCATCGTGTCGTAGATGCTCAGCCCGGCCGTCACCGACCCGCCGGGCGAGTTGATGTACAGGTGGATGTCGGCCTTGGGGTCGTCGAACTGCAGGAACAGCATCTGCGCCACGATCAGGTTGGCGCTGTTGTCGTCGATCGCACCCTGAAGGAAGATGATGCGGTCCTTGAGCAGCCGGCTGTAAATGTCGAAGACGCGCTCTTCGCGCCCGCTGCGCTCGACCACATAAGGTACAAGTGGCATGGCAAGGGCTCCGTGCCACCCGGGGCCAAGAATAGTCATCGGCCGCCGGGCGGGTCGTGGTTGAGTGAAAAGTAGGCAGTAGGCGGTCGGCAGTGAAGAGTGGGATGGTGGTTTTCTCTGCCCACGGCCTTCTGCCGACTGCCTACTTCTTGGGTTTCTCGTCGGCGATCTTCTGGATTACCTCATCGACCAGGCCGAAATCCTTCGCCTCCTGGGCGGTGAAGTAGCGGTCGCGATCCGTCTCCTTCTCGATCCGTTCGAGCGGCTGGCCGGTGTGGCGGGCGAGGATCTCGTTGAGGCGGTGCCGCTCCTTCATGATCTCGGTGGCCTGGATCTCGATGTCGGTGATCTGGCCGCCGACCTGGCCCCACGGCTGGTGGATCATGACCTTCGAGTTCGGCAGGGCGTAGCGCTTGCCCTTCGTCCCGGCGGCCAGGATGATCGCGGCTCCGCTGGCGGCCAGGCCCATGCAGTACGTCGAGATCGGGCACTCCATGTACTGCATGGTGTCGTAGATGGCCAGCGTCGCCGTCACCGAGCCGCCCGGGCAGTTGATGTAAAAGTGGATCTCCTGCGTGCGGCTCTCGTACTGCAGGAACAGCAGTTTCTGGATCGTGATGTTCGCGAGGTAGTCGGTAATGCGCGGATCGCCGCCGACCTCCGGCGAGCTGCCGAGGAAGACGATGCGATTTTCCAGGAGGAGGTCGGCCAGCGTCATCTGCCGCTGGCGGGCGTAGTCGCGGTAGCGCTGGGCCATCGGGTTGACCGGCAACCCGTCGTTCATCTCAAACATGGCGGTGGTTCCTTCTAGACAGGTGACAGGGTGACCGGATGACCGGGTGACCGGGTGACCGGCAGAGTTCTTTGGTCACCCGGTCACCCGGTCATCCGGTCACCCGGTCACGAAGGTTGATTCTCCTCGGCGCCCGCGGGGGACTCGGTCGGTTGCTCGGCGCTCGCCTCCGGCGGCGGGGCCGTCGGATCCTTCAACTCGCCCTCGGCGGCCTGCTCCTCGACGGCCGAGACGCCCGGCGTGGGAGCCTGGCCGGCCGCCACGTCCTCGTACTCGGCGTGCTGCAGCACCAGGTCGAGGGCCATGCGCTCGACCAGCTGGGCCGCCAGCGTCTCCAGCAGATCCTCCTTCTCCAGCCTGGCCCGGACGCGGCGCGGCGACTCGTCCTGCATTTCCGCGATGCGCTCGATCTCGGCGTTGATGTCGTCCTCGCCGATGTCGATCTTCTCCTCCTCGGCGATCTTTTGCAGGACGAAGTGCTCCTTCAGGGCCAGCGTGGTGCTGCGCAGGACGTCCTGCTCCAGGAGGCGGCGGCGGCCCCGGATCTCGTCCTCGGACATGCCGGCCTCCTGCATCTCCATGACCTTGCGGGCCAGCGCCTTGCGGGCCTGGCGCATGAGCAGGTCGCGCGGCAGCTCCCAGTCGGACGCGGCCGCGATCTTCTCCAGCACCTGGTCGCGGGCCGACTGCCGCTGTTCGTACTCAAGGCGCTTCTCCAGCAGGGCGCGGATGCGCTCGCGGAATTGCTCGACCGAGTGGGCGCCGAAGTTGTGCAGGAACTCGTGCGTCAGCTCCGGCAGGCGCAGCTTCTTGACGTCCTTGACTTCCAGCGTCGCCTGCACGGTCTGGCCGGCGAGTTGCGGGTTAGCGGCCGCATCGGACATGACGATGTCCACAACGCGCGTGTCGCCGGCACTGGCGCCGCACACCTGGGTGCCGAACTGCTCCGCCACCCCATCCTTGAACGCGACCCGGTCCTCGACCTTGATCGTCACCTCCTTGGCGGTGCCGATGACCTGGTCCTGATGGCGAGTCGTCATGTCCGCGATGATGAAGTCGCCGACCTGGGCGTTCCCCTCGTCCTTCGGGACGAGCTGGCCGAAGCGCGACAGCAGGCGCGTCTGCTCCTGGTCCACGTCCTGGTCGGTGAAGGTGCGCACCGGCCGTTTCAGCTTCAGGCCCTTGTACGCCGGCAGGTCGAACTGCGGCCGGACCTCGACCTCGAACTCGTAGACGAACGGCCCCTCTGCGGGGATGACAATCTTCTCCGGGTCGAGGCTGGGGGTCGAGAGCGGAGCGATGTCGTGGTCGTCGGCGAGCTGCTCCAGGCTGGCGAGCAGCACCTCGCCCTTGACCTGGTCCTCGACGTCCTTGTGGTAGCGGCGGGTGACGAGGCTGCGCGGCGCCTTGCCGGGGCGGAACCCGGGGACGTTGGCGCCCTTGATCAACTCGCCGAACTTCTCGTTCAGCCGCTCGTCGATGTCCTTGCGCTCGACGGTGACCTTGATGTGCTTCTTGCACGGTCCGATGTCGCGTATCTCGACGCACTGGTGGAGTTTACTATCCTTCTCCTCTCCCTCCTTCGGGGCGGTCGCTTCCGCTTCGGCCTCGGCGGGAGGGGCGACGGCAGTCCCGGCTGCGCCTTCGGGCTGCGCGCCGGGAGTGTTGAGGACTTCGGGTTCGGTGCCGGTCGGCTGGTTCGGGTCGGTCATCGGAGGTGCCCCCAAAGTCAAGAAAGCCGAGGAGGCCAAGGGACGTCGGGACCTGAACAGGTCCACGTTCCGTTGGCCTCCTCGGCCGAGAAAGAGCGGGTGATGGGATTCGAACCCACGACATTCACGTTGGCACCGTGACGCTCTAGCCCCTGAGCTACACCCGCGGTTCAAATTGGGCTGCCTGGTAGAGGGAGTACCCTCACCATCAGCATTATAAGAGGGGCGCACGGCAAGGCAAGAGAAAAAGATCCGCCACGACCCGCCGTTGGAGGTATGCTTCCCCCTCACCCCCTCTCCCCTCTCCCACGAGGGGAGAGGGGCGAAAGACGGTGGACATCCTTGGGCGGAGGGCGCGGTTCCTGCCGGCGCCAGGTTTCGCTACAATCACCGCCATGCGCAACGGGTTTGTGAACGAACTGGCCCGCCTCGGCCCGCACCGCTCGTACGGCCCGTGCAGCCTGGCCCGGGCGCAGGCGTACTGCGGCCGACTGGCCCGCACCCACTACGAGAACTTCTCCGTCGCGTCGTTCCTGCTGCCCCGGCGTCTGCTGCAGCCGTTCCACGCCGTCTACGCCTACTGCCGGTGGGCCGACGATCTGGCAGACGAGTCCGGCGGCGGAACGCGGGCTCTGGGCCTGCTGCGCTGGTGGCGCGAGGAACTCCTGGCGTGCTACCACGGCCAGCCGCACCACCCGGTCCTCGTCGCTCTCCGCCAGACGATCCGTGACCACGACATCCCCCCGGCCCCGTTCCTCGAACTCCTCTATGCCTTCGAGCAGGACCAGCTGATCAAGCGCTACCGGACGTTCGAGCAGCTGCTGCGCTATTGCCGGTACTCCGCGAACCCGGTCGGGCACCTGGTGCTGTACCTGTGCCGGGCGCACACCTCGGCGAACGCGGCCCTGGCGGATCACGTCTGCACCGGACTGCAACTGGCGAACTTCTGGCAGGATGTCGGCCGCGACCTCGACATCGGCCGCGTCTATCTGCCGGAGGATGACCGACGGCGGTTCGGCTACGCTGATGCGGACCTGGCGGCGCGGCGGTACACGCCAGCGTTCGCGGCTCTGCTGCGCCACGAGGTTGAGAGCGCACGCGGGTTCTTCTATCGCGGGTGGCCGCTGGTGGATCGGGTGCCGGCCGACGTGCGGGCGGACGTTGAGCTGTTCATCCGCGGCGGACTCGCGATCCTGCGGAAGATCGAGAAAGCAGGGTACAATGTCTGGGCAGCCCGGCCGGTGCTCGGGAAGTGGGAGAAGGGTACGCTGCTGGCGGGTGCCCTCTGGCGGCGCGTTCGGGCGGCGCTGTGGTAAGGCGGACGCCTTACCAGCCCGGAGCGCAAGCGCCGGGAAGGCGGCCAACGACGGAGGCACGGACGCATGATGATGACCTCGGCGCTGGCGAGTTCATACGCCTACTGCGACCGGCTCGCACGGCGCGAGGCGGGCAATTTCTACCACGCCTTCCGTGTCCTGCCACGCGGCCAGCGCCTGGCCACCTGCGCGCTGTACGCTTTCCTTCGCATCGCCGACGACCTGAGCGATGAACCCGGCGACGTTGCGGTGAAACGTACCCTGCTCGCCGACTGGCGGCGCGGGCTCGACGAGGCGCTGGGCGGGCGCGGCGCGCACCCCAGCCACGCCGCGCTGGCCCACGCCGTCGTGACCTACTCGATCCCCCGGATGTACCTGGAGGACGCCCTCGACGGCGTCGCGATGGACCTCGACCCTGTCGCCTTCGACACCTTTGCGGACCTCCGCTGGTACTGTTACCGGGTGGCGTCGGTGGTGGGACTGTCGTGCGTTCACATCTGGGGCTTCCGCGACCCGCGGGCGCTGCACTTCGCCGAGGAGGCGGGGCTCGCCTTCCAGCTGACGAACATCCTCCGCGACCTGGGCGAGGATGCTGCCCGCGGGCGCGTCTACCTGCCGCGAGAGGATCTGGAGCGGTTCGGATACGACCCGGCGCGGCTGGCGCGCGGCGAGCGCGACGACCGCTTCCGTGCGCTGATGCGCTTCGAGATCGAGCGTGCGCGCGGCCACTACGAGGCGGCCTGGCCGCTGATACCACTGCTGCGCCCGGCCGGGCGGGCGGTGTTCCTGGTGATGGCCCGGACGTACCGGCGCCTGCTCGACCTGATCGAGCGGCGCGACTACGACGTGTTCAGCAGCAAGGTGCGCGTCAGCCGGTGGCACAAGCTCTACCTGGCGCTGCAGGCGCTGCCCGTGCGGTGGGGGTGGGCGTGACTGATTGCGGATCGGCGTTTCGCGCAAAGGCGCAAAGAGCGCAAAGGAAAACCTCCTTTGCGCCTTTGCGCGAAACGCAGCGCCAGAGGGCGGATCGTGGATGATCATGTCCTGATCATCGGCGGCGGACTGGCGGGACTGGCGGCGGCGGCCGCGCTGGCGCCGCGCGGGTTTCGCGTCACCGTGCTGGAAGCGCGCGACCGGCTGGGCGGCCGGGCCGGGTCGTTTCAGGACGCCGGCAGCGGGCAACTCGTGGACGCCTGCCAGCACGTGAGCATGGGCTGCTGCACCAATCTGGCCCACTTCTGCCGCGTCCTCGGCATCGCCCACCACCTGCGTCCGCAGCCGTGCCTTTACTTCCTCACCCCGGACCGCCGCCTGAGCCGCCTTGCCGCCGACCGCTGGCCGGCGCCGTTCCATCTGCTCCGCAGCTTCGCCGCCGCCCACTACCTCACGCCGGGCGAGAAGCTGCGCGTCGCCTGGGGCCTGTTCTGCCTGAAGGGCGAGCCGGCGGGCGCCGACCCGCCCTTCCTCGATTGGCTGCGGCGCCACCGGCAGACGCCGCGCACCATCGATCGCTTCTGGGGCCTGGTGCTGACGAGCGCGCTGAACGAGACGCCCGACCGGATCGGCCTGCGCTACGCCCGCAAGGTGTTCGTCGAGGCGTTCCTCGGCCACCCGCGCGGGTTCGCGGTGGAGGTGCCGGCCGTCTCGCTCGGGCAACTCTACGGGACCGAACTCCAAACGCGGTTGCGGGGCGAGGGCGTCACGGTGCGTTTTCAGACCGGCGCGCGGGAGCTGCGCGTGACGGCAGGACGGGTCGAGGGCACGACCCTGCGCAGCGGCGAGACGCTCCGTGCCGGCTGGTACGTCGCGGCGGTTCCGCCCGAGCGTCTGCTCGGCCTGCTCCCGCAGGAACTGGTTGCGCGTGAGGAGTACTTCGGCGACCTGCGCCGGCTGGAGACGTCGCCCATAACGAGCGTCCACGTCTGGTACGACCGGCCGGTGCTGCGCCTGCCGCACGCCGTGCTGATCGACTGTGTCGGGCAGTGGGTGTTCAACCGGGGTGAGACGGCGCCCGGGGACCATTATGTACAGGTGGTGGTCAGCGCGGCCCGGCAGTTCCGTGGCCTCGGACACGAGGAGGTCCGGCGCCGCATCGTGGGCGAGTTGGCCGAGTTGTTCCCGGCGGCGCGGGCGGCCCAGGTCCGGCGGGCGCGGGTGGTGACGGAACATGCGGCGACGTTCAGTGTCGTGCCCGGAGTAGATCGCTGGCGGCCGGTACAGGCATCGCCGCTGGCGAACCTGTTCGTGGCCGGCGACTGGACCGCAACCGGGTGGCCGGCAACGATGGAGGGGGCCGTCCGCAGCGGTTACCTGGCGGCGGAAGCGCTGCTGAAACGGGTGGGGCGAGCGGAAACGCTCGTCCAGCCGGATCTGTGAGGGGGTGGTTCGTCCACCTGTCACCAACCAGGGTCCACGGGTGGCGCCCCGTGGGCCAGGTTTCCAGCGCCTGGAAGCTGCGGGCCGAGCAGCGGTGGGACGGACCGCGGACCGCCCACGGGAGGCACGATGACGATCGACTGGACCCTGGCGGTGTGGGTCGGCGAGTGGCTGATCCGGCTGGTGATGCTGATCTACGTGCCGCAGCGGCGCTCCCCCGCGGCGGCCCGGACCTGGCTCCTGTGCATCTTCCTCTTTCCGTACGGCGGGCTGTTCCTGTACGCCCTGTTCGGCCGGCCATCCCTGCCGAGACGGCGCGTCGAGATGCAGGAGACGGTATCGGAGCTGATCCGGACGGTCGGCCCGCAGGTCCTCCGGGAGGTCAACCTGAAGCGCCCCGAGGTCAAGCCGGAGTTCGACCAGGCCGTCACCCTCGCCCAGAACCTCGGGGACTTCGGCATCATCGGCAACAACTCGGTCGAGCTGCTGGCCGACTACGACGGGACGATCGGCCGACTGGTCGCCGACATCGATGCGGCCCGGGACCACGTCCACCTGCTGTATTACATCTTCGCCGCCGACGACACCGGGATCCGGGTGGCAGATGCCCTGGAGCGCGCGGTCAAGCGTGGGGTGCAGTGCCGGGTGCTGATGGATTCGCTGGGGTCGCGGCGCGGGCTGCGCCGGCTCGCACCGCGGCTGCGCGCGGCGGGGGTGGAGGTCCACGGAATGCTGCCGACGAGCCTCCTGCGGCTCGGCACGAATCGGTTCGACCTGCGCAACCATCGCAAGATCGCGGTCGTGGACGCGCGCGTCGGCTACGTCGGGTCGCAAAACCTGGTGAACGCGCAGTTCAAGGAGGGGATCACCTACGAGGAGCTGGTGGTGCGGGTGACCGGGCCGGTGGTGAACCAGCTGCAGGTGGTGTTCGCCGCCGACTGGTATTTCGAGACAGGGCAGGAGTTCGACCTCGCGGCCATCTTCCCGCCGCCGGCGCTGACGGGCACCACGCCCACGCAGGTGCTGCCGAGCGGCCCCGGTTACCCCCAGGCCAACACGCAGCGGCTGATGGTCGCCCTCATCCACGGCGCCCGTGAACGCATCGTGATCACCACGCCGTACTTCATCCCCGACACCGCGTTTCTGCAGGCGCTGCAGACGGCCGTGCTGCGCGGGGTGGACGTCCACCTCGTCGTGTCGCGCAAGGCAGACCAGCTGCTCGTCGGGTGGGCCCAGCGGTCGTACTACGAGGAGTTGCTCG
>JADLBT010000334.1 GCA_020847555.1 Gemmataceae bacterium | reverse complement strand
TCGCGGCTGGGTCCGTGATGGGCACCTGAATGACACGCTCGCCGTCCCTGTAGCCGGCCGCGCTCACGAGGAGCCGGTGGCTGCCCTCAGGTAGTGGCCCGAGGATGTACTGACCGTTCGCATCGGTGGTGCAGGCTGGGCCGTCTGGTGCAACCTGGACATGGGCGCCCGCGACTGGCTGCGCCCCGTCGTCCTCGCCGGACGGGTTCTCTGCCGTTACGCCGCGCACACGCCCGCCCACGAGATAGGTGGCGCCGTCGGTCTTCGGCGGCGTGCTGTCGTCACCGGCCGGGGGCACGGTGGCCCGCACCCCGATGACCGAGGTGACGCCGGCTTCGCGCAGGATGCGCTGAGCGTCCATTGCAATGGTGGCGGTCAGGAAGAACGAGGCCCGTGGGGAGATCCGGAGGGCGCTCCAGAAGTGGCCGCCCTGCCGGTCCTCGCGGGACTGGGAGATCGACAGCCCGGGCGGGTACATCGCGGACTTCAACTGGCCGTCGAGGAAGCGCTCCGGGATGTCCTGCGTCGAGCCGAGCCAGAGCAGCGCCTCGCCCAGAAGCTGGTGCTCGGTGCGCGATCGCTGGTCGCCGCTGGCGTTGGACCACGCTGTCACGAGGTAGGTGCAGTCCACGCGCAGGGGCGGGGCGCGCAGTGCGAAGTGGTCGCCGACGCGCTCGCGCACGGGCTGGAGGTTGCGCAACTCGCGGTTCTCGACCACGTCTAGCAGGAACAGGTTGATGATGTTGGCGTCCGGCGAGAACGCGTCGTCGGGCGTGGCGAAGCTGACGTGCGCGATGTCGAGCAGCCCGGCGCCGTCGGCTTTCGCGGCCAGCAGCAGGCGCTCCAGCGCAGCGTCAAGCTCGTGTAGCATCAGTCTCCCTCATGACTGTCATCGCCCGAGGCGTCTCATGACGCCATCGGGTCACCGGCGTCGCGGCGTCCGTGCTCGTAGTAGAAGAGCTGGAAGTAGGCGGACTGTGTCTGCTGTTCGGCTGTCTTCCAGAGATCGGCGGCGCGCTTGTATTCCTTCTTGTCGAGCGCCTCGCGCGACCACGCCAGCAGCCGACGCGGGTAGTCGAGCAGGTCGCCCTTCAGCTCGAACGGCCGGCTCTTGAGGGGGTTCAGCTTCCAGGCCCAGGAACTGTCTTCCTTCTTCAGATTGTCCTGGTACGCCGCGTATTTCCGGATGTCCCGCTCCGTGCTCGCCTGCTCCCTCTTGAGCCACGCTGCCACATTTGCCTCCATGGCCTTCCGCAGCTGCTCATGGAGGGCCGGCGTGGTCGTGATGCGCGTCTCGCCGAGCACGATGGTGACGTTGGCGAAGTCGCCCTTGGCGGTCACCAGCGCGTCGAGCAGCCCGACCCGGTCCTGTTCGTAGAAGGGCGCGACCAGCACCACCAGCTCCTGGGCTGTGGACGCCGTGACTGCCGTGATGGTGCTCTTCCGCGTGGCCTCCGAGGCGGGGCGGCTCGGCTGAATCCACCGGCGTTCCAGGTGTAGGCGTCCGCTTGCAGTCATCGGGAACCAGCCGGCCTCGAACGCCGCCGCGTGCGCCGCCGGGTACCAGTACAGGTCGACAAAGCGGTCGGCCGGCTTCAAGCCGGTGTCGATGTCGGCATCCCACTGCGAGAATTGCAGCTCCACCATCACCCCGACGCCTGGGTTCTTGTCCAGTGCGTCGATGATCTTCGGGCGCTCCTGGTTGAGCCGCGTCTCGGCGTCCTTGCGCTGCTGCTCGCTCGCGAGGTTGTTCGCGACGGCGAAAAGCCCCTGGACGATCGCGACGACGCCCTGGGCGCGGGCGTTCGCACGTTGTTGCGCCCCCTCCAGGGCGTTGCTGGGCGTCTTGAACGCCGGCCCCACCACGCGCGGCGGAGGCTGCTGTTGCGGGGGCGCCGGCTGCTGTGTTGGCGGCTTCGGGGTCGGCGGCTGCTGCTGCTGGGGCGGGGACGGGGCGGCCGGCGTGCCCGGCTTCGGCTGAGACGGCGTCGTGCCGGTGTTCGGCGCGGCGCCGCTCGCGGGCGGCTGCTGCGCGGGGGGCGTCGTCGCAGGTGCCGTCGTCGCCGGCGGCTTCGCGGCGGGGGGCGTCGTCGACGGGGCTGTCGGTTTCTGCTCCTGGCTCGGCGGGGCGGCGCTCGGCGTCGCGGGCTGCTGCCCGGACGGCGTGGCAGGTTGCTGACCGGATGGCGTTGTGGGCTGCTTCGCTGCGGGCTGCGGCGGCGCGGGGTTCGGAGCCTGCCCCTGACCTTGTCCCTGCCCCTGGCTTTTTGGCGTCGCGGTGGTCGGGGGTGCGGGCTTCGTCGTGGGGGGCGGCGCGCCCTTGCTGCTGGGAGGTGCCCCGCTGGAGGGGGGGCCGCCCTTCCCCCCGCCGGGCTTGTTGGGATCGCGTTTGAAGTGCTCGTCTTCCAGCATCTGGCGATTCTGATTGGTGCGCGTCCCCTGGCTTCCGGTGCGTGGATAGTCGTTCACGGTGCCCTGGGTGCCCCCACCGGGCGCCGGCTGCTGACCCACCACGTGGTAGCGGCTGAAGACGCGCATCCCCGCGCCACGTGCGACGAGCCGGTTCCCAATCTCCGTCAGCCGATCGCGACACTGGTCGGCGCACGGCTGGGCTTCGACGAACACCAGCAGCGTATCCCCGGCGGCAATCTTCCCTTCAACCTGCCGGATGGCAGACAACTCGGCGTGGTCGAGACCCTTGTTCTGGCCGGATGCGCGGGCCTTTTCGAAGCCGTCTGCGCCGACCACGATGGTGACGGCGAACATGCGTGTCCCCTCGGTCTTCACGGGGGGCGCGGCCTTGATCGTTGATTCCAGGAACGACTCCAGGGTGCGGAGATGCTGCTCCATCGTCGGCGGCGCGGGGGCCGCCGGGTCCGGCGCGCGGGCGACGCCGACGCCGGCCGCGCCGGCCCCCTGGACCGGCCCGCCCGTGCCCTCGTGGGTGGCGGCTGCGGCGGCTGCCTGCTCCAGGTGGCTCCCCGAGTCCTGAGTCGGAGGCGGGCCGCCGCGCCGCTGCTGCACCACGTGGGCAAGCTCGTGGGCCAGCAGCCGCTCACCAGGTGGCGAGTCGGGCGCGTGCCGCCCCGCCCCAAACACGATATCGTGGCCCACGGTGTACGCCCGCGCCCGCAGCGCCCGCGCCGAGTCGGCGGCGTCCGTACCGGCGTGGACGCGCACCCCGCCGAAGTCTTCGCCGAATCGCTGCTCCATGCGCCGGCGGGTGGCAGCATCCAGCGGCGTGCCTCGGTCGCGCGAAAGGAGCGCGCGCACCGACCCTGGCACGGCAGGTTCGGTGCCCTGGTGGGCGCGCTCAGGTGGCTCGCGGTCGTGCAGGGCGGCCGGCTCAGGCATGGCTGGCCGTCCCGTTGGCAGAGGCTGCCACAGCCCCATTCCAGGCAAGGTCGGCGTCTGAGAGCACGCGCCCCATTTTCTGGTGCTCGCGCTGGACGGCCCGCAGCAGATGGGCCATGCCGATGGGCGCCTCGTCGGCAGCGGCCAGAAACGCCGCTGCCAGCGTGCAGTTCTTGATACTGGCGCCGGAGAGTCGGAACCGCGCCGCCAGGTGCCCGAGGTCCAGGTCGGCCTCGCACGGCGCAGCGGCGGGCAGGTGGTTCCGCCACAACTGCCGACGTTGCGCCTCGTCCGGCAGCGAGAACGTGACGATGGCGTGGAGCCGCCGCACGAACGCGGGATCCAGGTTCTCGCGGAGGTTCGTCGCCAGGATCGCCAGCCCCTCGTACTGCTCCATGCGCTGCAGTAGGTACGAGATCTCCAGGTTCGCGTAGCGGTCGTGCGAGTCGCGCACCTCGCTGCGGCGACCGAAGATGGCGTCGGCCTCGTCGAAGAACAGGATGACGTTCGCGTTCTCGGCCGCCGAAAACACCCGCTCCAGGTTGCGCTCGGTCTCGCCGATGTACTTGCTGACGACGGTGCTCAGGTCGATGCGGTAGAGATCCAGGCCCAACTCGTGGGCGATCACCTCGGCGGCCAGCGTCTTGCCGGTGCCGGACGGCCCGGAGAACAGTGCGCTGACGCCCCGCCCCAGCG
>JADLBT010000333.1 GCA_020847555.1 Gemmataceae bacterium | reverse complement strand
TCGGTCGGGTCAACGGCCGGGAACACGATGTGCGCCGACATGATGCCACCGACGCCGGCGTCGATAGCCGCGCGGAACGGCACCAGTTCGACTCGGTTCAACTCCTCGACGGTCTGGGGCAGCGACGGCAGCCCGACGTGTGAATCGACGCTGGTGTTGCCATGGCCAGGAAAATGCTTGCCGATGGCCGCGACGCCGCCGCCCTGCAGCCCTCGGATGTACTGCGCCCCGAGCCGCGCCACCACCTGGGGGTCGGCGGAGTAGGAGCGCGGCCCGATGACGGGGTTGTTCGGGTTGTTGTTCACGTCCAGCACCGGGGCGAGGTTGACGGTGAAGCCCATCTCTCGGAGCGTCCGGGCGTGGGCCTCGCCGCGCTGGCACGCCTCCAGGTCCGAGGGGGACCGCCGCCCGAACGCCGCGTTGCTCCCGACGTTGTCTACATCCTGGACGCGCTGGACGTTGCCGCCCTCGTGGTCGATGGCGAGCAGCGGCGGCACGAGGTCCACGTCCCGAGCGATCTGGCGAAGCCCCTGGTTGATGGCGGTTGCCTCGGCGCGCAGGGTCGTGTTCTGGACGAAGACCATGCCCCCGGCACGCAGCCTCTCCAAAGCCGGACGGGCGTCCTCGGCGCGGCTGCCGACCCAGGCCAGGAGCAACAGTTGTCCAACGAGGTCTTCATCCGTGGTGAGCCGAGCGAACGCCGCGTCCACGACCGGGTCTGCCGCGACAGCGGGAGCGGGCGAACTGGCCGCGCCCGGCGCCGCGCCGCCCGCCTGCGACGACGGCTCCGATCCGGCCGGGGGCGCGGCCGGCGTGCTCCCGCCGGATGGCTGTCCCGACGGCGGCTGTGGATTGACGATTGGGCCGCTGCCGGAGCCGGCCGGCGGCAACAGCAGCGACGGCTGAGTAGCAGGCACAACCGCGCCCTGCCCGCTCGCAGCCGTCGCTGTCGGGGTCGGGTCACCCTGCCGCCCGACGGTGAACACAGCGGGCGTCGGGGGCGCGGTCGGCGTCGCGGCCGGGGGTCGGGTGGCGAGCGTCTCGGAGGCCGCTAACAGGCCGGGCGGCGCAAGGCCTACCGAGGACAACGCCACCGCCGTCCCGACCGCGACGAGGCTAGCGGCCAGCAGCACGATCCCGATCACCAGGGCCGGCGACGGTCCGCCGCCGCTCCGTGCCGCCCGCACCCGCCGCCGCTCGCCAAGCTGCGCCTGCATCCGTGGCTCCCTGGGCATGGTCACCTCTCACCAGACCCCACGACTATACCGCCCATGCTTGGTACACTCCTGGCGATGATCAGTCGAATCGCGCGGGTGACGGCGGGGCTGGTGCACCGGCTCCTACTGGTCGTCTGGCGCCACTTGCCGCTCGGACCACGGCGGCTCGCCATCCGTATCTTATATCCGCAGTTCCCGATTGGGGCAGTCGCCATCGTGCAGGACGCGCAAGGACGCATCCTGTTGGTGCGGCAGACGTACCACCGCGAAGGTATCCGCTGGGGCGCGCCGGGCGGCTGGCTCTCGGGCCATGAGCACCCGCGCGAGGCGGCAGCCCGTGAGGCATTCGAGGAGACTGGCCTCCGGGTGCGGGTTGGGCGCGTCCTCGACATCGACAGCGGCCCGTACGGCGAGGTGAGCCTCGCGTTCGAGTGCGAGATCGTGGGGGACAGCGGCTTCCGCCCCAGCGAGGAGACGGACGAGATCGGCTGGTTCGCACCGGACGCACTGCCGCCGATGACGGTGGACACCCGCCGGCTGCTCGAACGGTCGTTGCGCGCCCAGGCCGCGTGGCAGCCGGCCATCGAGTCGCCACCGGCCGCCGTGCCGGAGCCGCGCCGCTGATCGTTCAAGAAAACCGAAGGGACGGCATACAACCGCCCCTCGATCATCTGACGCCAGCGTGGCTGTCAGGCGTGGATGTCAGCCGCTGGTCTTCACCCGCGCGCGGCGCCGCTTGCGCTGTGCCGCGCGAATCTTGTCGCGCCGCTCCTCATGCGCTGGCTTGAACCGCTGCCTGCGACGGTAATCGCGGAGGATGCCCGCCGCTTCGATACCTCGCTTGAAGCGTCGGAACAGTTCCTCGAACGCCTCGCCCTCACGGGCGACCACGTACATAGACCGCTCCTTCTGATGGTCGGCGCACGGCACGGCGTGCATTCTGGGGTCATGGAAACGGGCCGACTTGCGTCGGCCCGCTTCAAGACTCTACCGGATGACGCCGCCTGGGGACGCCGCCCTGGGGCGCTGGCCGGGCCTAGTAGCCGCCCCGGCCCCCGCCGTACCCGCCGCCACCGCCGGTGCCGCGCGTCTTGGCGAAGCAATCCGAGCAGTACACCGGCTTGTCGCCGCGCGGCTGGAACGGCACCAGGGCGTCGTTCCCACACGACGAGCACGTGACCGAGAACATCTCGCGGTCCCGGCGACCGCCGCCACCACCGTAGCCGCCACCGCTGCTGTAGCCGCCACCGCCGCCACCACCATAGCCGCCACCGCTGCTGTACCCACCGCCGCCGCCACCGCCGGACCCCCGGCGAGCCATGCGACAGTCGCGGCAGCGGCTCGGGTCGTTCGTGAACCCACGGCTGGCGAAGAATTCCTGCTCGCCGGTCGTGAAGACAAACGACTGGCCGCAGTCGCGGCAGCTCAATACTTTGTCCGCGTAACTCACGCTGACACCTCGAACGAGCTTGGCGGTTTCGTCAGCGCGAGTCGGGAAAGGGACTGGGGGCGTTCGTAGTCCCCCAAGGCCGCCCCTTAGCGGCCTGCGAAACGTACCAGCGGGGGCCAGTGTAGTACACACTCGACAAAAATGGAAGTACCTATTTGGGGGGTCTTGCTATCGAGTTGCCGCCGGTTCAGCCACCCAATCCGCCGGCGAGCGTGCACACCGCCGAAGCAACTTGGCAGCGACTTCATGACGCATCTGTCTCACATGTGCGCCTCAGCCCCGAATCGCTCCGTGGCGGCCCGGACCGAATCGTCCTGCCGCCCGTCGGATTCGCGCATCGATGCGGATGACTGTCACATGCAAACGACGCCGGGGCGTGCTCAGTCGGCGTCGATGGCGCTGACGACGCGGTCCCGTCCCTGCGACTTTGCGAAGTAGAGCGCCTGGTCGGCCCGCTCGATCCACGACTGCACGGATTCGTGCCGGCCAAGCTGGGCCACCCCCACCGAGATCGCCACGGTGATCGTCTGGCCGGCGTAGTCGATGTTCAAGTCCCTGACAGCCTGCCGAGTCCGGTCCGCCAGCCGCACGGCGTTCGGAATCGACGTGTCCGGCAACACCACGGCGAACTCCTCGCCGCCGTAGCGCGCCACAAGGTCGCTCTTGCGGGGGAAGTTTCGCACGAGGCAGTCCGCCAGCCCCTTCAGGACGGCGTCGCCGCCCGGGTGGCCGTACCGGTCATTGATGGCCTTGAAACGGTCGGCGTCGATGATGAGCAGCACCGCCGACTCGCCGAAGACGTCACGCATGAAGACCATGCGGTTCATGAACTCGTCGAACCCCTTGCGGTTCACCAGTTGGGTCAGGCCATCGCGGATGTTCTCCTGCTTCGCCTCTCGCAACTGCCCGGCGAGGTCCGTGACGCGCGCTCCGAGCTCTTCGAGACGCTGGCGCTGGGCCTGCTGCCGCTCGGTCACGAGGCGCGAGAGCGTATTGGCGGCCGCGGTGACTTCCTTTGTGAAGTCCAACATCGAGGGGCGTTCGAGCGCCACCTTCAGACGGTCGATCTGGGACTTCATGCGGTTGTCCATGCGCTGATCTTCGACCAGTGCCGTGCCCAGGCTCTGGGCGAACGACCAGATGCCCTGCCGCAACTCCCCCAGCGCCTGGTTGACGTGCTGCTGCTCACGCTGGCGCCGCGACCGCACGAAGTGGAGCACCGACGCCCAGTCCCGCTCACCGTCAGCCAGTTCAGGGGCGTCCTCGGCCACGATGCCGTCAGCATCGCCAATGGGCGGCGGCGCGAGCACCAGCAGATGCCGCGCCCAGGCCTCACACTGCTGATTGAAGGAGATCGCGCCCTCGTGTTCCAGGTCGAACGCGTACTGGCCGAACGCTCGGAGCATCGCTGCAAACGCTTCCAGCGAGGCGTCGTCCTGGGGCGGCGCAGTCGGCGGCTCGGCCGGGCGCGCGTCTCGTGCCGGGCTGGCGGCGGAACCGTTGGTCGGGCGGCTCACCAGGCGCTCTGGCTCGGCGACGGAGGGTGATGCCGCCTCAGTCGGTGCTCGCTTCCATCTGAACATCAGCGTCCGCCCCTTGGCGGCTGCCGTCGGGCGACGGGGCCTTTCGCCATGCGCCATCCTGGTTCGCCCGATGTCGGGCACGCATCCCTGCTCGGCTCCACGTCACCACCGCCACGTGCGAGGATCGGCCGGCGGTCGTGCGAAGGGCCGCGCCGGCGCCTGTCACTCTCGATAACGTTGGGGCGAGCGAATGGGGACCATCCACGGCCAAATTTGGCCCGTGTGGGTCGACCGGCCGCACCGTGCGGGTGAAACGCGGGCGCGACGGTGGCGCCGGGCCGTAGACGTACTCCGCTGCCCGATGGTCAGGGGGCGGCCGGGGCGGCGTAGCGCGCGGGGACCCAGCCGGAGACGCCGCACGGGTCGCGCACGGGCGTCCAGCGCAGGCCGTCCCGTTCGACATCCGGCCCGAGGATGTCGAGGCGGCTGCCGTCTGACCACGCCTGGAGACGGTCGGCCAGTCGGGGGGACTTCCGTAGGAACACGCCTTCGCCGTCGGTGCCGGCCACCGCGACCCGCCCGAGCGGGGCCGAGCGCGCCGCGAGGCTTCCGCCGGGCGCGCACTGGACCGGGGGCGCGGGCGTCGTTGGGGCGAGCGCGGCGGTCGAGGCCGGCGCGGTCTGGGACCACGCCCGCAGGCCGGCGGCGATGGGCTTCGGCGAGCCGTCCGCGCGGTACATGCCGAAGCTGTTCTCGCGCGGGCTGGCGCCGTTCGGGAAGTCGTTGAGCATCCACTTGAGCGCGCCGGCGCCGCCCTGGTCGCGGACGCCGCGCATGAACTCCAGTTCCAGGGCGGCGCTGGTCGCCTCGTCGGTGCCGTCGTTGGAGACGCCAAGCTCGCCCAGGACGATGGGCCGCCCCTTGACCGCGCCGCGCACGTCGTCCCAGAGGGTCAGGGCGGCACGCACGCCGGCCGGCGTGGCGGTCGGGTAGCGGTGGTAGGTGCGGTAGTCCAGCCAGCCGTTGACGGGGAGCGTCGCCAGGATGGTGTCAACCTGGGCCAGGGTCACGAGGCGGTCCGGATCGGCGCGGCGCACGGCGGCGAGGCGGGGCCGCAGCCAGAGCGCGAGGCTGTCGTTCAGGGCGTCCACCAGGGGCGCCCAGGCGGCGGCCTCCGGCGAGCGCAGGTAGCGCACGATGTTGCCGTCGTTCGCCTTCACCCAGGCCGCCGAGTCGTCCATCATCTGGAGATAGGCCCGCAGCACGTTCATGTAGACGTAGGCCTGTTCGTCGGTCAGGCGGGCCGGCACGTTCTTCTGGCCGGCTTCGGAGGCGCGGTACTCCGGGATCTCCTCGCGGGTGATCCGCTCGCCGATCCGGGCGACGATGGCGGCGTCCTGCACGGGCGGGGTGTCGCCGGCGGGATAGAGGCTGAGCATCAGGTCGCCGATGCGCGGCTCGTTCTTCAGGTCGATAGCCAGGATGGTCGCGCGGCCCCGGTAGCGGGCGGCAATGGCCCCGTCCAGCGCGGCGACCCGTCCGAGCTCCCAGTCCACGTAGTCGG
>JADLBT010000332.1 GCA_020847555.1 Gemmataceae bacterium | reverse complement strand
GTGACGGTCTTCGTGGTGCTCGAAGAAGTAGTAGATGCCCTCGTCCTCCAGGAGGCGGGACACGAACGCGAAGTCGGTCTCGCGGTACTGCACGCAGTAGTCGCGCTTGACGTACTTGCCCTTCAGGTCCGCCTTGTAGGCGCTGAACCCGAGATCCTTGAAGATCTGTTCGACGATCTCGGGAGCGGTTTTGTTCTGGAAGATGCGGCAGTCGGCGGTCCGGGTGAGAAACCACAGCCACGGCACCACCTCGGCCCGGTACTCGCGCAGGATGCGGCCGCGCATGGTGCCGGCGCTGAACCGGCTGACGACGCCGTGGAACGGGCGCAGTTCCTTGTCGGCGCGGCCGACCGTCCAGCTGACCTCCTTGCCGACGATGTCCCTGGCGGCAATTGACTCCTTCTCGGAGAGCATATCGAGCTGGAAGGAGAACAGGCGGGACATTTCCTCCTGGCCGGTGAAGGCGGAGAGGAGCAGCACGTCCTTGCCCAGCGGCGTGGTGAGGGACAGGAGACGTTTCTCTTGCGTGTATTGCATGCAGGTTCACCTCGGGATTGGCGGAAGAACCTCTCCCCCCGGCCCCCTCCCCGCGCGGGGAGGGGGCCGGGGGGAGAGGTTTCAGCACGACAGGGACGACAGGCGTATCGGGAGAGTATAAGTGCTCCTCCCCCATCGTCCCACTACAATCAAGCCCCCGGAGCCCCGCCCCGATCTCCCGAGGAATTGCATGAGCGCTGATGCAGCCGCGACGAGTTACGACGAGGTTCCCTACCCGAGCTTCCCCATCCCTCAGGCGCACCCGGACCACCTCGCGGCCCTCGCGACGCTGTTCGGCCTGGACGCGCCGCCGGTGGAAAGCTGCCGCGTCCTGGAGCTGGGCTGCGCCGACGCCGGCAACCTGATCGCGATGGCCGAGCAGCTTCCGGGCAGCGCGTTCGTCGGCCTCGATCTGTCGGCGCGCCACATCGAGACGGCCCGGGCGACCGTCACCGCCGTGGGGCTGAAGAACATCACCCTGCGGCAGCTGAGCGTCCTGGACGTGCCGGCCGACTTCGGACCGTTCGACTACATCCTCGCGCACGGTCTCTATTCGTGGGTTCCGCCGGCCGTGCAGGACCGCATGCTCGGGCTCTGCGGACAGACCCTCTCGCCCCGCGGGGTCGCCTACGTCAGCTACAACACCTACCCGGGCTGGCACGCGCGCGGGACGGTGCGCGAGATGATGCGCTATCACGCGCGCGGCGCTGCCGGCGCGGCGGCGGCCACCGCCGCGGCGCGCGACCTGCTCGTCTTCCTTCTGGAGGCGGTGCCGGAGGGCGCGGCGGCGTACCGCGGACTGCTGGAGGAAGAGCAGGGGCGGCTCGAACGGGTGCGCGACACGTACATCTACCACGAGCACCTGGAAGACGCCAACGAGCCGGTCTACTTCTCCACGTTCGTGGAGCGCGCGGGGAGCCACGGGCTGCGCTTCGTGACCGAGGCGGATCTCGGCGCCGCCCTCGCGCCGCGCCTGCCCCCGGCGACGGCGGCGGCCCTTGCGCGGCTGGCCGACGGGGCGCTGACGCGCGAGCAGTACCTCGACTTCCTGACCAACCGCATGTTCCGGCAGACCCTCCTGTGCCGGGCCGACGTGGCGCTGGCCGACGACCCGCAGTCGGAGCGTCTGGCTGGCCTGCACGTGACCGCGCAGCTGGAGTTCGACGCGACCGATGCCGCCTCGACGCTGCCGCAGCAGTTCCGCGGCCCGAGCGGGCTGACGTTCACCACCGGCCACCGGATCACGAAGGCGGCGCTGGCGTGCCTGGCGGAGGCGTGGCCGCGGTCGGTGCCGTTCACGCAGCTGCAAGCGCGGGCGCGCGCCCGCCTGGTCGGCGATGCGGTCGTGGCCCAGGAACCGGCCGAGTACGACCGGGACACGCGGCAGCTGGCGGAGAACCTGCTGCAGGGGTTCGCCACCGGCGTTGTGGACCTGCACGCTCATGCGGCGCCGGTGGTAGGCACGGCGGGTGAGCGCCCACGGGCGCCGGCCTTCACGCGCCGACAGGCCGGCGAGGGCATCTGGGTGACAAGCGGCTGGCACCAGCTGGTGAACCTCGACCCGCTGACGTGCCGGCTGCTCCAGCACCTCGACGGTACGCGCGACCGGGCAGCGCTGCTTGAGGTACTGGTGCGAGCGGTGACGGAGGACAACATCGCGCTGGAGCGCTACGGCCGGGCGGTCACCGATGTGGACCGGGTGCGCGGCATCCTGCGCCGCGAGCTGGACGCGAACCTCGCGCGGCTCTGCAAGTGCGCCCTGCTGGTGGCGTGAGGCGCAGGCCCCCGCACTCCCCCGGCCCCCGCTCCCACCAGGGGGGAGGGGGGCCAGGGGGGTGCGGGGCACGAAGGAGACACTGATGACGACCTATGACGACGTACCCTACCCGAGCTTCTCGTACCCGCAGACGCAGCCGGACCGCCTCGCGACGCTTGCCACCCTGCTCGGCATGCGACCGCCGCCGGTCGAGCGCTGCCGGGTGCTGGAGTTGGGGTGCGCCGCGGGCGGCAACCTGATCCCGCTGGGCGAGGCGCTGCCGCGTAGCGAGTTCGTCGGCATCGACCTGTCGGCGCGCCAGATCGCGGACGGCCAGGCCGCCGTCGCCGCGCTCGGACTGCAGAACGTTTCGCTCGGTTGCGTCAACCTTCTGGAAGTGCCCGACGGGCTCGGGCCGTTCGACTACATCGTCGCCCACGGCCTGTACTCGTGGATCCCGCCGCGTGAACAGGACAAGCTGCTGTCGATCTGCAGCCGCAGTCTCGCTCCTAACGGGGTCGCGTATATCAGCTACAACACACACCCCGGCTGGCACGGCCGCGGCGCCGTCCGCGAAATGATGCGCTTCCACACGCGCCGGCTCGCCAACCCGCAGGAGCGCGTCGCCCAGGCCCGCGCCCTGCTCGACCTGCTCGCCGAATCCGCGACGACGCAGCGCCCCGCCTACGCCCAACTCCTGAAGGAGGAACAGGAACGCCTGCGGGGCCGCCTCGACCCGTATGTGCTGCACGATCAGCTGGCCGAGATCAACGAGGGGGTGTATTTCCACGAGTTCATGGAGCGGGCCGGCCGGCACGGGCTGCAGTACCTGGCGGAGGCGGAGATCAGCACGATGACACCGCAGCGCCTCGGCCCCGACGTGGCCGCGACGTTGGCCCGCCTGGGGGGCGACGTCCTCGGCCGCGAGCAGTATCTGGACTTCGTGACGAACCGCCCAGTCCGCCAGACGCTGCTCTGTCACCAGAACGTCCCGCTGCGCCGCGACCTGCCGGCCGCGGCGCTGGGGGCGCTGGCGATCGCGTCGTCGGCGCGGTGCGTGTCGTCGCCGCCGGACCTGCGCCCGGGCCGCCCAGAAGAGTTCCGCGCGCCCGCCGGCAACACGCTGGGCACCGACCACGCCCTGACGAAGGCGGCCCTGGTGGTGCTGGAGGAGGCGTGGCCGCGCTCCCTGACCTTCGACGCCGTGCAGGCCGCGGCCCGCGCCCGCCTCGCCTTCGATGGACTGGTGGTGCAGAACGGCGCCGCGTTCGCCCACGACACGCGCGAGCTGGCCGACACGCTGCTGCACGCCTTCACCGCCGACGTGGTCGAGTTGCACGCCCACACGCCGGCCTTTGCGGTCGAGCCGGGCGAGCGGCCGGTGGCCTCGGCGTGGGCGCGCCGACAAGCAGGAGAAGGGGATCAGGTGACGAACCGCCGTCACGAGTTATTGCCGCTGGACGAGTTGACGCGGCACCTGCTGTGCCTGCTGGACGGAACCCGCGACCGGGCGGCGCTGACGGAGGCACTGCTGCGGAAGATGACGGAACAGAGGCTGGTGGTGCAGCAACATGGCCAGCCGGTCACGGAGCCCGATCGGTTGCGTTCCGTTTTGGCCGAGGGACTGGAGGCGCGCCTGCGCGGGTTGGGGCGGTCCGCGCTGCTCGTCGGCTGACGCGAACTGCGGCCCGTGAGGCTGCCTCCGTCCCTCGCACTCGCCACTGCCACCCACCTGTCGTGCTTACTCTCGACCACTCGCGGGAACGACGGGGTTTGGCGTCGTGGCCTGCCGATTGGGCACAAACGTATCTCGCGCCAGCCGCAG
Organism: Gemmataceae bacterium; assembly: GCA_020847555.1. Next base: position 22,119 of record JADLBT010000332.1, on the reverse strand, counting down.
CGCACTGCCAGCATCGAGGTCCGTTTCCCCCGTCGCCGCGACAATCTCATCCGGCACCGAGCCGCTCTGCACCGGCCCGGCGCCGAAGATGTTCCAGTTCTTCTGGTCGGAACGAGCCAGTATCGTCCCACCCTGGATGAGCGGCGCCTTCGTGCGGGCATCGTAGGCAATGACCAGCAGCTTGGCGGTGCCGTTCATCTTGGTTCGAGTCAGGAACGCGAGACGAGGAATGGCGATGGGCGAGGGCGGCGGCAGTGGAATCTCGGGAATACCGACAAACAACTCCTGTCCGTCCGTGCCAACGCCGCCACTGCCTACCTCAACAATCGCCTCGGCGGCGTCCGCCTTGTCTACCAGCCGACTGCCCTGTTTCAGCAGCCGGTGGTGCAAGGACACAATGACATAGTTCTTGTCCACGCACTCCAGGTACTTGGTTTCCAGATAGACCTGTTTGCCGCTCAGCGGACTCAGATCGACCCGGTCCAGTGACTGATCGATTGCAGCGGAGATCAGCAACTGTTCAACCCCCGTGCGAGTCGTATGGGACTCCTTCTGGGTTGCGCAGCCTGCCAGACCAAACAAGGACCAAACGAACAGACATGGGCCAAGGCGGTCCATCGCCAACTCCCCCCTGGAAAGTGGACGCAGGAATACGATCGTGTTCAGTGGATGAATTGCGGAGAGGGATACCAGGTCTGGGAGAAGAATCAAGCGGAAAGCGCTCCGGACAATCGCCATGACAGCCGCAGTGGTGCTGCCGGTCATTGCCTGTACCTTGGCGGGCTCCGAACTCCCGTGACCGCGGAGGGGCTGGAGGTGCGCCGGTTCTCACCCGATTGGCTCGGCTGCCCAGTCGCGCGGCGTGAGGAACTCGTGGAGCCGGGCCTCGGGCGAGCCCGGTTCGGGGCGGAAGTCGTAGAGCCAGCGCACGACCGGCGGGAGCGACATCAGGATCGACTCGATGCGGCCGCCGGTCCTGAGCCCGAAGAGGGTGCCGCGGTCGCAGATCAGGTTGAACTCGACGTACCGACCGCGACGGAACTCCTGGAACGCCCGGTGCCGGTCGGTCCACGGCACATCCTTGCGGCGGCGGGTAATCGGCAGGTAGGCGTCGAGGAACGAGTCACCGCAGTCGCGCACGAAGGCGAAGAGCGCCTCCATGTCCTCTTCGAGGTAGTCGAAGAAGATGCCGCCGACGCCGCGCGCCTCCCCGCGGTGGGGCAGGTAAAAGTACTCGTCGCACCACTTCTTGAAACGGGCGTGCTCGACCGGCGGGCCGTGGCGGTCGCAGACCCCCTTCCAGACGCGGTGGAAGTGGACGACGTCCTCGCGCAACGGGTAGTACGGCGTCAGGTCGGCGCCGCCGCCGAACCACTGCCGCGAGCCCCTGGTGAGGAACCGGAAGTTGGCGTGGACAGTCGGGACGAACGGGTTGCGCGGATGGAGCACCAGGGAGATGCCAGCGGCGGTGAAGTCGCGCCCCTCGCCGGGAATCTGGGCAGCGAACGGCTCGGACAGCTGCCCGAAGACGTCGGAGAAGTTGACGCCGGCCTTCTCGAACACGCCGCCGTCCTGGAGGACGCGCGTGCGGCCGCCGCCGCCGCCCGCGCGCTCCCAGGAATCCTCCTGGAACCGGCCCGCGCCGTCCAGTTCCTCCAGGGCGGCGCAGATGCGGTCCTGCAGGTCGCGGAAGTAGGCGACGGCGCGGGCGCGGCGATCGGCGGGTGACGTCATCAGCAGAAGCCTCGATCGGGGGCCAGGAGTTGGGGGCAGGGGGGAGCAAAACCCACGGGCTGCGTCCCGTGGGTTTTCCTGTCTTCCCTCAGCCCCTGCCTCTAATCTCCGGCCCCTTCCTTGTTATAGCAGCGGCAATTGATCTAGGAAGGAATGGCGACAGAGCGTACAATCCCGCGCCTGGATGGCAGAGATCCCTGGAGAACGCCCAGGGGAAGGGAGCCCCGTGGCCGAAAGTTCCAGCGATCTGGTAATCGAATCGTACAAGTTAACGAAGATCTACCAGAATCGCCACATCGCGCTCAATGACGTGACGCTCCGCATCGAGCCGGGGTGCGTACTCGGCCTGCTCGGGCCGAACGGCGCCGGCAAGACCACGCTCCTGCGCCTGATCCTCGGGCTCCATCGGCCGACCGCCGGATGGGTGAAACTGTTCGGCCAGACCATGACACCCAACACCGCCGCCCTGCGCTGCCGCATCGGCTACATCCCGACCAGCCCGCAGTTCCCGCGCGGCATGACGCCGATCACCTACCTCGACTACATCGCCCGCCTGTTCGGCCTGCCCGCCGACGTGCGCAAGCCGCGCCTCGCGTCTCTCATTCGGGCGGTCGATCTGCTCAGCGTCTCCGGGAACGCCATCGCGAGTTTCTCCAACGGCATGACCGCACGTCTCGCCGTCGCCACCAGCCTGATCAATGATCCGGACCTGCTCATCTGGGACGAGCCGACCCTCGGCCTCGACCCGGAGGCTCGACGCTCCATGCTCGAGCTGATCAAGACGCTCGCCCGGGCCAAGACCCTGATCGTGTCCAGCCACAACCTCAGCGACATCGACGAGGTGTGCAATCAGGTGGCGGTCCTGAGCCGGGGCCACCTGATCTACTGCGGGTCGCTGCAGGATCTCAAGGGCCGGATGCGCCGCGACCACTACGAGTTGGAGGTGGAGGGCGAACAGAAGGCGATCACCAAGGCGGCCCAGTCGATCAAGGGGTTCGCCGAGCTGAAGTCGGTCGCGGTCCGCCAGCGGCGCATCGAGTTGGTGATCCACGACGAGGTGAATAACAGTTCGGTCCTGGCGAACGTGTTCATGACGCTGGCGGACAACAAGCTGACGCTGGTGAGCATCCGCACGGTCGGCCAGCAGACCGAGCAGGCGTTTCTCGATCTGGTGGTGAAAGAACAGTCACGCGGCTTCGCCCGGGCCTACCGGCATCGCGACGAGGCGGAAGCCGCCTGAGAAGTGGTTAGCGGTCAGTGGTTGGTAAAACCACTGACCACTAACCGCTAACCCCTAACCCCTAACCACTGCCTATGGACACCCCCGCCGCCCCCGTCAAGGCGCCCCGCATCAACCGCTTCCTCCCGTACTGGGCGGTCTTCCAGGCGGACGTGCAGGCGACGCTCCAGAGCTGGGTCTACCGCGCCTGGGTGCTGCTGTCGCTGCTGGCGGCACTCGGCTGCCTGCTGTACCGCCTGGGGCTGTACCGGGTCGCCGGGATGCGGCCGTCCGGGTCGGAGCTGATGAGCGAGTTGCTGCACTGGACCGTGCTGGGCAGCGTGACGCTGATCATCATCCTGACGGGCGGAAGCATCTCCGCCGAGCGCGGGACGATGGCCGATTCGGTCCTCAGCCGCGGGATCAGTCGGAACCAGTACTTCCTGGGGAAGTGGCACGCCCGGCTGGCGGCGGTGCTCAGCACCTATTTCCTGCTCGGCGGGCTCGTCCTGTTGTCGAGCTTCCTCCTGCTGCACGACGACAACATCTCCGTCACTGGCAGCCTGGCGGCGCTGGGAACGGTGGCCGGCCTGCTGGCGATCGTGATCAGCTGCGGGGTGACGATCAGCGCCATCTCGAACAGCACGCTGCTGGGCGTCGCGGCCCTGTGGCTGGTGCTCTACGGGGCCGGGTTCCTGCTGTCGCTGCTGCCGCCGAACTACCCGGCCCCGGACCGGGCTCTGCGCACCCTGCCAAACATGCTGCGCGGACTGTACGACGTCGAGACGGTCTTGCGCCTGATCGTCGGGTCAGCTGTGACGTCCCTGGTGATCGCCAGCGTCGGCCTATTCTGCTTCTCTCGCCGCGATGTCTGACCCACAGCGGACGCTGCGGGTTTAGAAGCGCGTGGCCGCGTGCCCCTGCTCGGGCGGCGTCGCATTTCCCTCCAGCAGCTGCTTCAGCCGCCCCAGGTTCTCGCGGATCTGCCGGGCCGGATCCTCGCCGAAGAGCCGGGCGATGAGCGCGCCGACCTGGCCCGCCGGTGGGTCGTACTTCAGTTCGACGCGCACCTCGGTCCCGCCGCCCGGCGCCGGGTTGAAGTGGACCGACCCGGCCGTCGCCACCTCGGACCCAGCCAGCGACCGCCACCCGAGCAGCCGGTTCGGCTCTTCCGTGATGATCTCCGCGTCCCACTCGACGTGCTTGCCAAGCGGCCCCTTCGCGACCCAGTGGGAGCGGTTGCCCGTGGTGGTGACGCGCACCAGGTGGGGCATGAACCGCGGCAGGTTCTCGAAGTTGCGCCAGAACTGAAACAGTTCCTCCGGCGTCCGGTTGATCGTGATCGTTCGCTCGATCCGGACGCCGTGGCCGGCCGGGATGCTGGCGATTGGGCTGTGGCCGCCCGTATCGATCCCCAGGGCGGCGTAGAGGTGACAGTGGCCGGTCAGCCCGCGGTAGATCAGCGCGCCGCCCAGCGCCGCGAGGCCCAACCCCGGCAACGTCCCGCGGCTGAGGCCGAACACGCCCAGGATGCCGCCGCCGATCAGCGAGGCCCACCGCTCCGCGTCACTGACGTTGGTACGATCGGCCCCGCCGCAGCACGGCTGCCCCATCGCTACTTCCCTACTTATGGGAGTTCTCATGGACACCATGTGACTCTCCTTCTCAAATCAGGGTGAAGGATAACAGCCCCGGCGAGCAAGGCCGGGCAGTCACCCTCGCCGTCCGGCCGTCTCGGCGACCCGCTCCGCGGGGGCGATCTCGCTGTTCCGCTCCGCCGTCCGATCGCTCAGCCTGATCAGGACGGCCTGGCCTCCTCTGGCGCCTCAGCGTCGGCAGTCTCAGCTCTGCTGCAAAGCGTGCAAACTCGGTGCCGCGCGGCCCCACGGCAGCCACATCCGCGGCCCGGAGGGCGTGCTGATCCGTCGCCGGGTAGGGAGCGCAGGCGCATGCTCAGCGCGGCGCCCTCCCCTTCCCGTCCCGGCCGCGGCGAACTCCCGCCGGAACCCGGCCCGGGCCGCGTACGCGCCGCGGGGCGCGCCCGCCGAAAGGAAGAACTGGTCCGCGCCCGGAAACCGAGCCCGAATGGCAGCCGCAGCGGCAGGCGGCATGCGATTTGCCACAATGCTTCTCCACGATCGGCCAGGGGGGCCGTTCGGAAGCAGACCTTTACCCGGAGGTGGACATGAAGACGAGAAGCGTGAGCGGCCTCTGCCTTGGTCTGGCACTGGTCCTGGTGGGCCAGGCGGTCCTGGCCAGCCAGGTCGTGCGCGACCCGCTCCCGGCCCAGAAGTTCCTCGCCAAGGTCATCTCCAGCGGCATCGCCGAGGTGAAACTGAGCGAGGAGGCCGCGAAGATCGCCACCAACGCCGACGTCAAACAGTTCGCGCAGATGATGGCCAGCGGTCACCGCAAGGTGAACGACCGACTGCTCGACCTCGCCAAGGACATGAAGGTGGCCGTCGCGCAGGGCCTCGACAAGAGCTTCCAGAAACGGCTCGACGAACTCACCCGGCAGAAGGGCGCCGCCTTCGACCGCGAGTACATGAAGCATCAGGTGAAGGCGCACGAACAGGCCATCGCGATGTTCCAGGCCCAGGCGAAGGGCGCGACGAATGAACAGGTGAAGGCGTTCGCGGAGAAGGCGCTGCCGGCCCTGCGCATGCACCTGGAGGAGGCCCGCCGGGTGTACGACAAGGTGAAGTAATCGCCCGCTCACCTGTGGAGACGTAACTGCGCAACCCGCTGGCGTCGATTCGGAGGAGTCGCAGCGCATCCTGGCCACCCGGGCGGCCCTGCTGGGCTAACCAACCCCAACCTGGCGTGGCGCGCTGACCAGCCTGGAGCACCAGTGCCCGGCGCTGGCGCTCCGGGCTGGTAGCGCTCCGGGTCCGGGTTAGCGGCGCTCTGGCGTGGGGCTCGTGGGGGGGGCGGCGGTGGTCTGGCCGGGGCGCAGCGTGTGCGGGCACAGGCGGTTTTCCGGCGGCTGCGACCCCGGCCCGGCCCGCGACCGCAGCAGAACCTGGACCGCCGCACGCCCCATCTCGTACCAGTCGGCCTGGTGGCAGGTCAGGCCCGGAACCTCCTCGCCGCCGCCCCCCACCACGCTCACGTCGTCCGGCACGCGCACGCCCTCGCGCTGCAGGGCAGCGATAACGAGACTCGTCAGCGAGTTGTTGAAGCAATACAGCGCCGTCGGCCGGGGGGTCATGCCGAGGAACTCGCCCACCGCCCGGCTGGCCCCCTCCGCGGTCAGTTCCACCGACAACTCCCACACCCGCCGCCGCGGCAAACCAGCATCGCGCAGCCCCTGCCGGTAGCCCTGCAACCGCCAGCGGTTCAACTCCTCCTGACGCCAGTTGGCGAAGGCGATGCGACGGTGCCCCAGTCCGGCGAGGTGGCGGACGACGAGCCGCGCGCCCTCGAACGAGTCGTCTCGCACCGACGGGATGCGCGAGCGCCCGATGTCGTGGTCGAGCAGGACCGCCGGCAGGTCCAGACCCTCCGTCCGCCGAAGAAGTTTCTCCTCCCCGTAGTGGGCGAAGAGGACGCCGCGCAGCCGCTGCGTCTGCTGGAGTTGCCGTAGCGCTTGACCGATCGCGGTGTACGGGGCGTGCTGAACGGCGAGGCGATACCCGGCCCGGCCGGCCTCCTCCAGCGCGCCCTGGAGCATGAGCGCACTGACGAGGCGCGTCACCACCTCTTCCTGCCCTGGCCCGGCCGGGTAGCCGGCCTGCAGGTAGCCCAGGCACGGCGGGCCGACCGGCTCGATCCGGTCCGGCAGCGGCGGCGGACGGAGGAACGTCCCCTTGCGGCGGATCTTGACGAGAATGCCCTCGTTCTGCAGGTTCTCGGCGGCCAGCCGCACCGTCTCGCGGCTCACCCCGAGCTGCTCAGCCAGTTCGACCTCCGTCGGCAACGGGCCGGCCGCGAAGCGCCCCTCGGCGATCGCCTGCCGCAGGAGCTGCTCGACGCGCGCGGTCAGGCTCGGCGGCCGGCCGAGGCGCTCGAACCCGGCTGCTGGTTTTGAAGCCTCTTTCATGGTGCGTTTGCGTGAAGGAGCCACGGGCGGTCCCCTGTACCAGCCGACAGCGGGCGGATTGACACATTTACAATCGCCCTGTTTTCCCAGCCTATGCATCGAGGCTGTGGAGGGAAGTGGTACGCTGCGCGAGGTGAGGGTGCCCGCGCGCAGACAGGAATAATCGGACCGTGAATCAGGGTAATGTGAAGACGACCGCGTGCAGCGTCTGCGCCATGTCCAGTGCCTGCCGCTCGTCCCAGCCCCAGTAGAGAATCTGTTCGGGGAAGCCGTGGTCGCGGGTGAGGGCGACGCGAAACGTATCGGGGCGGATCACGAAATACCACCACAGAAAGCCGGGCACGATCCCCAGGAGCACGAGGATGACCAGGAGGAACCAGTCCCAGAAATCGGGCGCGGGGGCGCGCAGGCTCACCACCCCCTCGTACTCGCTGAGACGAATACCCTGTGGCTTCATAGCGACGAAACAGACCCGCCACATCTGCGTAAGGCGCACCTTGCCGCGCTCGGTGCGCGTCACCTCGGTGCGCGCGTAGGTGCCGAGGAGGAACGCGGTGATGACGGTGAAGACGAACCACGGGGCCAGGAACGCGGCCCACGCTCCGACCGCCCACGCCCCGATCGCGCCGAGCAGCAGGGCCGCCGCATGGCCGATCAGGAACAGCCGCACCCGGCGCGCCAGCGGCCAGCCCGCCTCCCAGCTGTGGCGGACGGGCTCGTAGGTCCGGCGCTTGCGGGCGTCCGCCTTCGGCTCGAAACCGCAGGCAGGACACACCGCCACATCTTTGGACGTGGGAGACGCGCAGCTCGGGCAGGGCCGCTGCAGTGGGGTCTCGATCTGGTAGGGAGCGCCGTCCTCGTCCTCCGCCAGCGGTGGAGGCGGAAGCGGCGAGCGCCCCAAAGCTGGCGGGAGACCGGGCGCGAGGGCCGACGGCGGAGGGAGGGCAGCCGGCCCCAGCGTCGCCCCTTCCACGACATACGGTGTCTGCTCGAACCAGCGCGGCCCTGCGGATGGGGGTTCTTCAGGCAACTTCGCGGGTGCGGCCGGAGCCGGTCGCGGCCGCGCCGGGACGGCCGCCGGCGGACGCCCGGCGCGCACGGCTGCGGAAGTTGCGGCACGCGCCGCGATGGGTGTGAGTGTCCCGCACCAGAGGCACTCGGCCTCGGCCCGGAGGTCATCGGCGCCGACGGCCAGCAACTGCCCGCAGCCGGAACAGGTGACGGCAATCTTGCCCGTTTCAGTCATGGGAGTCGCTCCCTGGTGCGGGTCGCTCAGCCGGGGGAGGGGGTGGTTGGCCTCATTCCCCCGTCCCGTCGAGCGCCACCAGTTTCGTGCTGGCCGGGTCGAAGCGGAGAACGTGAACGTGGCTGTTCTGCCCGACCGCCCAGACGAGCCGCCGGTTGGCATCGTACATCACGCCCACCGAGTTGTTAAACGCCCGGCTCGACGTCCCCTTGCCGATCGGATCGGCGCCCGGCAGCTCGGCGCCGACCCAGGCATTCTTACCGCAATCATACAGCACCCAGAGGAGCCGGCCGTTCACCGTCGCCCGCGCCCCGAGCAGCACCATGTCGCAGTGCGGCAGGTAGACGGCCTCGCGCGACGGCAGAGCGGCCCGATCCTTGCCCGCCGCCCCCAGCCACTGCGCCTTGCCGCTCTTGACGTCGTACGCGGCCACATCCCCGCGCTGCTTGCCGACGCTGCTGAAGAAGAGCAGCCGGTCGCGCTTCGCGTCATACGCCAGGCCGTGCTGGTCGGCACTCGTTGCGTGCAGCGGGCCGGTCAGCGGCAGCGCCTTCCAGGTCCGCGTGGCCGCGTCGAGGCGCCACAGGCCAGGGCCGCCCTTGACGCGCTCCGCCCACACCACCGCCCCCCGCGGCGTGGCGCAGACCGTGTTGACGTAGAAGTTCGGCCGGTACGGATTGCGTTCCGGCGCACGCGACCATTTGCCTTTAAGCGGGTCGAAGAAGTAGGTGTAGCTGTGCGGGGCGAAGACGAGCGCCTTCAGGTGCGGGTCGTAGCCGGTGGACTTGTAGGTGTGGCCCGTCATCCACGGGTTGCCCTGGAAGCTCCACTCGCCGCGCACCTGGTCATTGCCGTAGACGTATTCGAGCGGATATTCCGGCGCGAACGGAATCGAGTAGCGGTCCGTTTTGACGTCGTAGACCTGCGGGGCGGTGCCGCTGTAGGCGGAGTGCCCGCCGGAAAAGCGCAGGATGAGATCCAGCTCCGGCGCGAAAGCGGCCGAGCCCCAGTCCATGTTCGGTCGCGGCAGCTTCGGCGTCGGCCGCATCACCCAGCGGTTCGCCGGCAGCACTTCGAGGTCCGCCTTCACCTTCGCGGGGTCGGGCGCCGGCACACCTTCCCGGAACCACGCCGGATCGTGCGGCCCGGTGCGACGGACGACGGCGCCCGGTTTGGCGCCGAACTTCGCGCCGCCCTCCTCGTCCTTCTGCGTGGCGTCGAGGCGGCACAGCCAGGTGCCGTTGCTGCCCAGGACCACGACGCGGTCCGCGTCATCGACGGCGGCGCTCAGGAAGACGTTGGCCGGGCCGACCGGCGCGGGCGCGGCGAAGCGCTTCACCAGCTCCCAGCGGTTGCCCGCCACGTCGTAGGTCCACGCCTCCAGCGGCAGCGGTTTGTACAGCGCTTCGACGTAGCCGACCGCCGAGGTGTACGTGTAGCCGCCGAGCATCAGGAGCTTCTGCGCGCGCGGCAGCCAGAGCAGCGCGTGCCCGGCGCGCGGCGAGGGGCAGCGGGCCGGTTGGCGCTCCTCCCACGTCCGCGTCACGACGTCGAAGACCCAGGTATCGGACAGGAGCTGGTCGAGCCGGTCGCCGCCGAACAGCACCACCTTCTTGTTGACCGGGTCGTATACCAGGCGTGCGTTCGCCCGCTGCGGCGGCTCGCGCTCGGACCGCAGCCGCGTCCAGGCGTTGCGGGCGGGCGAATAGGTCCAGGTGCCCGGATCGCCGCGCTCCGTCTGTACGTTGCCCCCGCCGAAGAGGACGAATTCCTTGTTGTGGCGGTCGTAGCAGAGGGAACTCCACAGCAGGATGCCGCCCAGTTCCTGCTCGGGGTGCGTCGGCGGGGCGAGGTCGGTCCACGTACGGGCGGCGGGGTCGTAGCGAAAGGTGCGGCCGCCAGCGTAGAAGTAGAACGCCTTCGTGTCGGGGTCGTAGTCGTACTTCTGGCCGAGCGAGAAGGTGCCGTAGACGGTCCAGTTGGGCCGCGCGTTGCCGGCGCTGTCCTTCAGCTGAAATTGCTCGTTCTTCCACGGCGGCGCCTGGCCCGGGCCGAAGCGCGGCCCCCAATCCTTGCCCGCCGGGAAGGCGTTCTCCCACTGCCCTTCCTTCTCGTCCAGGTAGAGTACGTCGTAGCTGCGCGGCTTGCGGTAGTCGCCGAAGGCGCTGCGGCCGCCAAGAATGACGAAGCGCTGCAGGCCCGGGGCGTAACCAAGCGGCACGTCCCAGCGCCGGCCGGTGATGACCGCGCGCTCCAGCTTCGTCCAGGTGTTGACCGGCGCGTCGGCCTGGGCGGGCGCCCCGCCGAGAGCCCAGGCGGTCAGCAGTGCAGCCAGAGTCATGGGGTGTTTGCTCCCTTCTCGGTGGGAAGTGGCTTGCCCTCGCGCAGCCACGTCTCGTTGAACGCGGCGCAACTCATGCGCGTGCCGAAGAGGTAGATCATGCCGTTGGGCGCCTGAGCCGCCGACAGGTAGCCGGTGGCGCCCTCGACCTTGCGGACGTGCGGCCAGGTCTGGCCGTCGTCGAACGACAGGGCCGCGAAGGTGCCGCCGCCCACCACCTGCTTGCGGCTGTCGAGGCTGCACAGCAGGAGTCCGCCGCTCGCCAGCCGCAGAGCGACCGCCTTCTGGCCGACGCTGATGCCGGGGAACGGGGTCGGCCGCAACGCGAACGAATCACCGCGGTCGGTCGAGTACACCGCCGGCATCGGGTGCGGGCCGCGCAGGAACGCCAGCAGCGAGCCGTCGGTCAGCGGCACCACGGCGGGGTGGATCGCGTACCGCCCCACCGTCGCCCGCATGTCCCCCTTGCCGACCGTCCAGTTGGTGCCGCCATCCTTGCCGATCAGGAGCCGTTCGTCTCTGTGGCCGTCCCCGTCGCAGGCCAGCACCAGCGTGCCGTCCCGGGCGGCGAAGGCGGTGCAGGGCTGGCTCAGGCGTTGGGGGTGCTCGCGCGGCAGGATGATTCTCGGGTGCGACCACGTCGCGCCGTTGTCGTCGGAGTAGCGCATGACGTTCGAGGCATTGTCCCAGCCGCGCAGCGACTGCGTGCAGAAGTGATAGATCCGCTTGCCGTGGGTCAGCAGCACCGGGGCGTGGTCGTTGACGTCGGGCACGTCGAAGAAGAGAGAGGCGGGCTCCCAGTGATCCGCGCCGGCGCGGAGACGGCTGGCGGCCTGGGCCAGCTCGCGGCCCGCTTCACCGACCGTCGTGTACCAGCAGGCGAGCACGTCGCCGTTGGGGCAGACGCACAGCGCCGAGAAGTGGTTCCACTGGCTGAAGATCGGCCCCCAGGTGTCCTTCGGGATCGTCGGGTTCTTGCCCGCGCGGGTGAAGTCAATGAAATACGGCTTCTTCGGATCCGGCCCCTCCTTCGGCGCCGGACCTTGACGCACGTTCTGCTGATAGCGCGCCGGCACCAGCGGCAGGGGTTTGGTCGCCGGCATCGCGCCGAGAACGACGCGGAAGCCGGTGCAGCGGTTGGCGTCCTCGGGCAGGTGGCCCGAGCGGTTCGACGACCGGCAGTAGCGGCTGGCCTTCTGGAACGGAGAGATGAGGTAACTCCACCCGCGGGTCACGCGCGCGTAACCGCCGGCCCGGCCGACGGGATCGGTCTGCTCCCCGGCCGCGTAAGGTCCGTACCAGTCCAGGCACCACTCGGCGACGTTGCCGTGCATGTCGTGCAGACCCCAGGCGTTCGGCGGGTATCGGCCGACCGCGACCGTTCTGAGCGGCTTGCCGTCCGGAGAGGTGCCAACGTTCGCCTGGGCGGCGGTCAGCCGCTCGCCGGTCGCGTAGGCGGTCGTGGTGCCGGCGCGGCAGGCGTACTCCCACTCCGCCTCGGTCGGCAGGCGATACGGCTTGCCCTCCTTCTTCGCCAGCCAGGCGCAGAAAGCGGCCGCCTGCTGCCAGGTCACGTAGGTCACCGGCTCGTCGTCGGCGCGCGAGACGCCGTCGCGGCCACGCCATTCCCTGTGCCCGGGGTCGAACTGCTCGAACTGGGCGTTGGTGACCTCGGTCGCCCCCAGGTAGAAGGGGCGGGTGAGGCGAACCCTGTGGACCGGCGCTTCGTCCGCGTCGCGCGCCTCCCACTCCTGGCGGGTGCGGGGCGCTGCCTCACCCTGGCCCATGACGAACGCGCCCGGCTCGATGCGGACCAGCTTCATCCCGATCGAGTTCGTGAACTCCTTGCCGGCCGGCAAGTCCGTCTGGGCGGCCGTGGTGTCGAGGAACAGCAACGGAATGGCGGCCAGGGCAGCGATACAGAGAAGCCGGCTCCGGAAACGTGTCAGCGGCATGTCACGGCCTCGGCGGTGCGGGGTAGATGTTTCGGGCGGGGTATCACGCGGACCGCGGTAGAAGCACGCTCATCTTATGCGCCTGGCAGTTCCCCGGCGCCGTCGGACCGACCCGGAGCGCCAGTGACGGGCACGACCGATGATTCGGGATAAGATAACGCCGGCAGTAATCCTTCAACCGGGAGGTGCGCGAATGACGACCATCCAGTTGACAAGCGCCGCCTTCAGCGAAGGCCAGGCCATCCCGCGCCAGTACACGGGAGACGACGCCAACGTCTCGCCGCCGCTGGCGTGGTCCGGCCCGCCGGACAGCACGCAGAGCTTCGCCCTGATCTGCGACGACCCCGACGCCCCACGCGGGACGTGGGTCCACTGGGTGCTGTTCGACCTGCCCGCCGACGCCCGCGGGCTGGAGGAGGACGTCCCCGCGAACGCCACGCTTGCGAGCGGTGCCCGGCAGGGGAAGAACGACTTCGGCAAGGTCGGCTACGGCGGACCGGCCCCGCCGCGCGGGAAGCCCCACCGCTACTTTTTCAAGCTGTACGCGCTGGACACGGTCCTGACCCTGCCGGCCGGCGCCACGCAGGCGCAGGTTGCTGCCGCGATGCAGGGCCACGTTCTGGCCGAGGGCCAGCTGATGGGTACGTACCAGCGCTGACTTCCGGGGTTACCAGCCGCTCACTGGCGCGCGCGGCTGGTAGCCCCGGAAGTCAGCCGGCGGATTCACCGCGGCGGGCCGATTTCGGCGGCGGGACGCGGCGGTGGGAGTTCCTCTCGCTCCGCAGGCGGAGCGCAGGCGACGGCCCGCCCGCCCACCGCCGAATTGAGCCGGTGCAGAGCGCGCCAGTGGTCGGCCTTAACGGTGACCGACAGCCGAAGCCGCTCCAGGTAGGCGCGCTGCACCAGCAGCAGGTTGAGCAGGGAATCCTGGCCCTTGAGGAACCCGGCCTCCGTCTTGTCGCGCACCCGGCGGGCGGCCTCCACCGCGGCCGGATCCTCGTTCATCGCGACCGAAAGGGTCGCCTGGTACACATCGACCGCCTGCTTCACCTCCGACCGCAGAGCGGCCAGTTCGGCGTGCAGGTTGTGAACGGCCTCGCGCTGGACCGAGTACGCCCGCGCGATGTTGCCCTGATTGCGATCGGTCAGCGGCAGCGTCGTCGTCAGCGCCACGCCCCACGTCCGGGCGTCCGGGAAGCCGATCGCCTCCTGATACTGGTAGGTGAACAGCGGCTGCACGTTCACCTCCGGGTACGCCTTGCGCCTCGCCACGACGATCTCCGCCTCGGCCTGGGCGAGGCGCCGGGTCAGGGCGAGAATGTCCGGCCGCTGCTGCTCGGCGAGCCGCATGGCCTCGCACAGCTCCAGCGGCAGGGTCGGGGCGGCGATCGTCAGCTCCCCGCGCGCGTCCACCTCCGGCACGGGGGAACACCGGCCCAGGAGCGGCGCCAGTTTCGCCCGGGCGACGTTAAGGGCCGCCTCGCGCCGCCGCACCTCGCGCCGGGCGTCGATGGCCAGCAGGCCGGCCCGGTCGTTCTCGATGGGAGCCAGCTCGCCGGCCTTGACCAGGCGGCGCGTGATCGCCCCGATGCGCTCGGCGTCCTCCAGATCCTGCCGGGCGATCCGCAGCAGTTCCCGGGCCTCCAGCACGTCGTAGAACGCGAGGACCGTGTTGGTGACCTGGACGCGCACCACGTTCGCCAGGTCGGCGGCGGCGACGTCCACTCCCAATCGACCGGCCTCGATGGCGGCGACGCGCTTGCCGAACAGGCACCAGTCAATCGGGAAGGTGACGGCGACGTCATCCTGCGGCGGGCCGCCCTGGCGGAGGTGGGTGAAGCCCGCCCCCAACGGGTTCAGGATCGAGTCGAGGTACAGCGTCGGATTGGGGATGAGCGATGCCTGCAAGAGCCCCGCGCGGGCCTGCTGGACCTTCTCAGCTCCCGCGCGGATCAGCAGGTTCGCGAAAACGCACTCGTGAACGGCCTCCGGCAGGGACACGGCGACAGGCGGCTGCTCCGGGACGGGTGCGCCCACCGCGGCGGCGCAGGCGTTCGCGCACCCCTGTTCCGCCGCGCAAAGCGTAACCGGCCCCTGCGACGGCACCTGGACGGCCACCTCCTCGTGCATGAAGGCGGGCAGGGCCGGCGGAAGGTAGTCCGGGGCGCTGCAGCCCACTGGACTGCCCGCGGCGGCGGCCAGGAGCAAGGCCAGAGACAGCCGCCGGGCAAAGGCGGTGCCCTGGGTTCGCCTTGTCGGGCTCGGTTCCATCGTCGTCCCCTGGGGGCGGGAGGCTGGGCGGTGCCGGTGCAAGCAACAACGGTTTGCAACGACTTTATCGGCTCGCCGCCCGGCGAAACTGGCATGAAACCGCGAAATCGACTGCAGTGGTTAACCGGCCTGGCGAGGTGCCGCCGCGGAACCTTCGCCCGGTCGCAGGGGTTAATACGACGGCCGGTCGTTCGTCTCTTTGTGCCGTGCAGGCACGACCGAGCGCCGACAACCTGTCCGGGGAAGAATCCATGAGGACGCTACGCGCGGTGCTGGTGGGGCTGGTGGGGCTGGCCGTCGGACAGGCTGTCCTCGTGGCCGATGGCCCGACCGCCAGGAGCGTCAGGGAGGGGCTGCAGCCGCTCCACAACCTCATCGGCCCGTGGAAGGGCACCGGCGTGCCGGCCGGGACGCGCGCGGAGCAGCAGCGCGGATTCTGGATCGAAAACCTCACCTGGGAGTGGCAGTTCAAGGGCGCCGACGCCTGGCTCAAGGTCGCCGTCACCAGGGGCAAGCATCTCGAAGGCGGCGAGCTGCGCTACCTCACCGACAAGGATCTGTACCAGCTCACCGTCCGCACGCCCACCAAGGAAACTCTCACGTTCATCGGCAAGCTGAAGGAACACGTCCTGACCCTGGAGCGCCGGGACGAGAAGCGCAACGAGTCGCAGCGGCTGGTGTTCACGCTGCTGCACGCCGAGCGGCATCTGTATCGCTACGACGTCAAGCCGGCGGGGCGGAATCTGTTCAGCAAGGTCTACCAGGTCGGCTGTACGCGCGAGGGGGTCGCGTTCGCCAAGGGCGACGGCCGGCCGGAGTGCATCGTCAGCGGCGGCGCCGGGACGATGGCGGTGCTGTTCCAGGGGAAGACGTACTACGTCTGCTGCAGCGGGTGCCGCGACGAGTTCAACGCCGACCCGGCCAGGTATGTCAAGGAGTACCTGCAAAAGCAGGGTAAGAAGAAGTAACGTGACCAGCCCGGCGCTGGCGCGCCGGGCTAGTTTACACTCACTGCTGTACGCGCCAGGCGATTCGATACAGCGTCCCCTTGAAGCGGCGCCCACCCGGCTCGCCCGCCCGCATGGTCTGCGTCGTGTACTGCAACCCCACGTCAACCAACGTCTGCCGCAGCGTGTGCGACGGCACCCGGTCCTGGTCCGTCAGCAGGCACAACCCGCCCGGCAGCAGGACGCGCCGGATCAGCTCCACCAGCGGCTCGACGTTGCCCAGCTCGTAAATCAGGTCCGACGCCAGCACCACCGGCACACGCAGATCCTCCGGCGGGTGGTGCCAGTCGATGCGCCGCGTGTGGAACACCGTGAAGGCGTTGAGGCGGGCGTTGTGGGCGGCGAACGCCAGCGCCGCCGGATCGTAGTCACTGAACGTCACGCACAGCCCGCGCGCCAGCGCCGCCATCCCCGGCAGCCCGAGCCCGCAGCCAATCTCCAGCGCCTCCGCCCCCGGCGCCCACGGCTCGCGCAGGATCGCCTTGGCCAGCATCCGCGACGCCGGCCACAGGTCCGTCCAGTACGGGATGTACTCGCCCTCCGCGAACACCGTCCGCACCGAGGGGTGGTTCGGGATGCGGTGCGGCTCCTCGGGGCGGTCGATCAGAAACGTGCGCTCCTCGACGAGCACGCGCTCGCGGGTGAGCGGCCCCAGTTCCTTGAGCGCCGGCTCGTGCCCCGCCTCCATGTTCTTCTCGCTACGCATGTCCTCAGTCGCGCTCACTCACAAACGGCGCACACACGCAACCAGTTCGGCGTGCGTCAGCGGTCGGTCCGCCGGGAACAGGCAGCCGCACGCAGTCGCGCCCAGGGAATCCAGAATCAGTTGCCGGTCGTTCGGTGCCTCGAACCCGCGGTCGAGCGGAATGTGCCCGGTGATCAGCAGGTCCGCATCGACCTTCTCCAGGAAGGTCGCCGCCGTCGCGGCCGACGTGTCGCGCCCCCACACAAGAGCGTGGGCCGACCCGCCGAGGGCGAGATCCGCGTCCGCCAGCTCGTCGCGCTCCAGCGCGGCCAGGTCGAACGTCGCCAGCCGCTTCGCCCCGGGCAGGCTGTGGCAGACGAACACCCGGTTCGGCGTCCGCACCGCCAGCGGAGCCGCCGCGAACAGCTCGCGGTAGGCAGCGTACACCTCCGCTCCGCGCTCCCCGTAGGCGGTGTCAACGCCCTGTCGGAACAGCGCGTTGAGATCCTCGTCGGCCTTCTCGATGCGCCGCCCGGTCCACTCGGAGAGTTCGTGGTTGCCGAGCAGGAAGTGGACCCGGGCCGGGTATTGTACCTTCAGGGCCGCGACCAGGTCGAGCAGCTGGTGCGATTTGTCCCCGCCGCCGGGATACCGGAACGGCCCGTGGATCACCTCCTGCAGGACCAGCTGGCGGCGCGGGCGGGCGTCGAGGTCGGCGAGTTTCAGCAGGGACCGGAAGTTGTCCAGGTGGCCGTGCAGGTCGCCGCTGACGAGTACCTCGTCGCCGTCGGCGAGGGCGACGACGCGCCCCTTGCGGCCCGGCGTGGCGCGGAAGGCGTCGGCGGCGCGGCGCAGCGTGGTCAGCAGACGTTCTGGATCGGGCATCGCCTGGCCTTGTTGTGCGGAGGAAAAACCGCCGGCGGAAGTGGATTGTACTGAAGTACTCAGTACTGCCCCCACCCTCTCCTCGCCCTCCCTCTCTTCATCATCCCTCGACCCTGCACCAGCCCCCCAGCCCCTCCGATCGGTCCGGATGGCCGGGTTGTGCCGTCGGCGAAAACCAGGGAAACCGTTTCGCCCTTGCCGTCTGCGCTTCCTTTGCGGAGAATGAATTTGCAAGCTCGGATGAGAGCCCGCGACCCGCGCCGGCCCCCGGGCGCCCCGCCCCGATTTTTCGGCCAACCAAGGGCGTGAGTGCTATCTTAACCAAGAGCAGACCCCTGGGTGAAGAGGCGTGAGACAGAGGCGAGACACCTTCCCCATCCCGCCGTCCTGCTCCCACCCACCGCACAGCGAAGCCCGTTATGGACCTGCCGCGGAATCTGAAGATCGAAAGCGTCTCCCGGCTCCACCCGACGCCGCCCCGCCAGGTGCGCCTGACCGAGACGATCGCCGCGGCCGTTGCCCTCATGCGGCAGGAAGAAGTCGGGTGTCTCCTCGTGGTCAACGGACCCCGCGTGGTCGGCATCTTCACCGAGCGCGACCTGATGCGCCGCGTCCTGGCCGCCCAGGTTTCTCTCGACCGACCGGTCGGCGACTTCATGACCCCCAACCCCGTGTGCGTCCACCCCAAGGATCCCATCGGCGTGGCGGTGCGCCGCATGGAGGAGGGCGGCTACCGCCATTTGCCCGTGCTCGACGAAACCGGCCGCCCCGTCGGCGTCCTGTCCGTCAAGCGCATTGTCCATTACCTCGCCGAACACTTCCCCGGGACCGTTTTCAACCAGCCCCCCGATCCCGGGGCGATCAACCAGGAACGCGAAGGGGCGTGACCGAGAGGTGAGGGGTCGGGGGTGAGCGATGAGAGAAAGACAGCCTGACGCTTCTCGGTCTTTCCCTCATTCCTCACCCCTCATCCCTGACCTCTGACAGAGAGGATTGACATGACCGTGTCCCATTCCGACCCAGCGTTCGGCGGCCAGGGCACCGCCGTGGAGGAACTCGAGTCCGTCACCATCCGCTTCGCTGGCGACTCCGGCGACGGCATGCAACTCGCGGGAACGCAGTTCACCAATGCGTCCGCCATCCTCGGCAACGACATCGCCACCTTCCCCGACTTCCCGGCCGAAATCCGCGCCCCCGCTGGCACCCTCGCGGGCGTCTCCGGCTTCCAGGTCCACTTCTCCAGCCGCGACATCCACACCCCCGGCGACCGGCTGAACACCCTGGTCGCCATGAATCCGGCGGCGCTGAAGACCAACCTGAAGGATCTCCTCCTCGGCGGCATTCTCGTCATCAACACCGACGCCTTCGGGTCCGGCGATCTGCACAAGGCCGGATACAAGGTCAGCCCGCTGGAGGACGAATCCCTCAAGAATTACCGCGTCATCAAGGTGCCGATCAACAAGCTCAACCGCGAGGCGGTCGCCGAGGTCAAGCTCAGCCCCCGCGAGGCGGACCGCTGCAAGAACTTTTTTGCCCTCGGCCTCGTCTACTGGATGTACGAGCGCCCGCTCGAACCGACGCTGAAGTGGATCCGCGACAAGTTCGCCAAGAACCCCGCGGTCCTCGAGGCGAACACGCGCACCCTCAAGGCCGGCTACAACTTCGGCGAGACGACCGAAACCATGCCGGTCCACTATCGCGTGCCGCGCGCCCAGATCAAGCCGGGCCGCTACCGGAAGATCACCGGCAACGAGGCCGTCGCCCTGGGACTGGCAGCCGCTACCCAGCTGGCCAACATCCCGCTGGTGTATTGCAGCTATCCGATCACCCCCGCCAGCGACATCCTTCACTACCTGTCGGACATGAAGCGCTACGGCGTGCGCTCGGTACAGGCGGAGGATGAGATCGCCGCCATCGGCATGGCGATCGGCGCGTCGTTCGGCGGCGGGCTCGGCGTGACCGCAACCAGCGGCCCCGGCGTCTGCCTGAAGGCCGAGGCGATCGGTCTGGCAGTGATGACCGAGCTACCGTGCGTCATCGTCGATGTCCAGCGCGGCGGACCGAGTACCGGCCTGCCGACCAAGACCGAGCAGGCCGACCTGCTCCAGGCCCTGTTCGGCCGCAACGGCGAATCCCCGGTCGCCGTCCTGGCCCCGTGCTCACCGACCGACTGCTTCCTGATGACGTTCGAGGCGGTCCGCCTGGCCATCACGTTCATGACCCCGGTATTCCTGCTGTCCGACGGCTATCTCGCCAACGGCGCCGAGCCGTGGCTGATCCCGAGCGTCGAGAGCCTGCCCCGGATCACCGTCAAGCACCCGACCGAGCCGAACAACAACGGCAACGGGATGGCCCACTTCCTCCCCTACAAGCGCGACGACCGGCTGGTGCGGCAGTGGGCTCTCCCCGGCACGCCCGGGCTGGAACATCGCATCGGCGGGCTGGAGAAGGAGGACGTGACCGGCAACGTCTCCTACGATCCGGCGAACCACGAACACATGATCCGGACCCGCGCTCAGAAGATCGCGAACATCGCCAACGAAATCCCACCGCTGGCCGTGAAAGGCCCGGAGGAGGGGGATCTGCTGGTGCTCGGCTGGGGCGGGACGTATGGGTCGATCGTGACGGCGGTCGAGCGCGCCCAGCGCAAGGGCCACAAGGTCGCCGGCGCCCACCTGCGCTACCTCAACCCGATGCCGAAGAACGTCGGCGCGGTGCTGAAGCGCTACAAGAAGGTGCTGGTGCCCGAACTGAACTGCGGTCAGCTGCGCCTGCTCCTGCGGGCCGAGTTCCTCGTGGACGCGATCGGCCTGAACAAGGTCCAGGGGCGGCCGTTCCTCGTCAGCGAGATCGAGGAGAAAATTGACCAGTTGCTCCGGTAACAACGGTAGTTCCGGAGCTGCCTGCATCCGGACGGGCGCCGCCCAGTCGCCGGAAAGCGGACGACCCGGCCCCCGCCCTGCGGGCTCTCTTTCAACGAAGCAGAGAGGCTAACATGGCAATGCCATCCATCACCACCAATCCCCTGCCCGCCCTTCAACCGAAGGATCTGGCATCCGACCAGGAGGTCCGCTGGTGCCCGGGGTGCGGCGACTACTCGATCCTCGCCCAGATGAAGAAGGCCCTGGCCAACGTCGGGACCGTCCCGCGCGAGAAGATGGTGTTCATCTCCGGCATCGGCTGCTCCAGCCGGTTTCCGTATTACATGAACACCTACGGGTTCCACTCGATCCACGGCCGCGCCCCGACGCTGGCGACCGGCCTGAAGGTCACCCGCCCGGACCTGCAGGTGTGGGTCATCACCGGCGACGGCGACGGCCTGTCGATCGGCGGGAACCACCTGATCCACGCGATCCGCCGCAACGTTGATCTGAAGATCATCCTGTTCAACAACGAGATCTACGGCCTGACCAAGGGCCAGTACTCGCCGACGTCGCGCATCGGGACGCGGACCAAATCGAGCCCGCTCGGATCGGTCGAGAACCCGGTCCGGCCGCTGTCGCTGGCGATCGGGGCCGAGGCGACGTTCGTCGCCCGCACCGTCGATATCGATATCAACCACCTGACCGAGACGCTCCGCCGGGCCAGCGTTCACAAGGGGACGGCGTTCGTCGAGATCTACCAGAACTGCAAGATCTTCAACGACGGCGTGTTCGAGTACGCCACCGACAAGAGCGTCAAGGCGGACAACGTGCTGTACCTGGAGCACGGCAAGCCGCTGCTGTTCGGCAAGGACCGCAACAAGGGCATCCGCCTGCACGGCCTGGACCCGGAGGTGGTGACGCTCGGCACCGGCATCACCGTGGACGACCTGCTGATCCACGACGAGCGGGCCGAGGAGCCGAGCCTGGCGTACCTGCTCAGCCGCATGGTCTACCCGCGCTTCCCCGAGTGCGTCGGCGTGTTCCGCTGCGTCGAGCACCCGACCTACGACGCGCTGGTCAACAAGCAGATCGAGGACGTTCAGAAGAGCAAGGGCCGCGGCAACCTGGAAGATCTGTTCGCCAGCGACGACGTCTGGGAAGTCCAGTAAGGAGGCAGCAGGCAGGAGGCAGGAGGCAGGAGGCAGGAGGCAGCGAAGACAGAACCCCTGTCTCTTTGCTGTCTACTGCCCCCTGCCTCCTACCTGCTGGCCGCTGATCGCGCACATGATCTGTCCCACCTGCGGTCACGACAACCTGCCTGGCAACGAGGATTGCGCGAACTGCCAGCAAGATCTCACCCCGCTGGACCGGCCACAGGCCCAGAACCGGGTCGAACGCAGTCTGATGGAGGATCCCGTCAGCGCCCTGCGCCCGAAACCGCCGGTCACCGTCACCCCGACCACCACCATCCGCCAGGCGATCGAAACGATGCTCGCCCACAACCTGGGCGCCCTGCTGGTCGTTCAGGACGGCGGGGAGCTGGTAGGCATCCTCAGCGAGCGCGACCTGCTCACGAAGGTCGCCGTCCTGCCCGACCCGTATGCCGACCTGCACGTCGAGGACTACATGACGTCCAGCCCGGAGACGGTGGCGGCGTCTGACACCCTCGCCTTCGCGCTGAACAAGATGGACGTCGGCGGCTACCGCCACCTGCCAGTCGTGGCGGAAGGCAAGCCGGCGGGCGTCATCTCGGTGCGCGACATGCTGCGACACATCACGCGCCTGTGCCGGGAGTGATTCTGGCGTAAAACCGTTTCGCGCAAAGACGCAAAGAGCGCCAAGAAACACGTTCTTGGCGCTCTTTGCGTCT
>JADLBT010000331.1 GCA_020847555.1 Gemmataceae bacterium | reverse complement strand
CTGGGGGGCCACCTTAACCGCAAGGGGGATGGCCCGCCCGGATGGATTACCCTCTGGCGAGGATGGGAGCGCTTCCACACCATGCTCGAATACGAGCTGTCAAGGGCGAGTTGTGTAGAACATTAAGGCGTAAGCGCCGGGCGCAGGGCCGCGTGTTAGCGGGGCGGCGCCTGCGCCAACCGCTCGGCGCTCAGCATTTCCACGGCCCGCGCCACCGCCTCGACGGTCCGTTCCACGTCCTCCTCGGTGTGGGCCGCGGTCGTCATTCCGCCCAGCCCGGCCAGATCGACGCCGTTGAGCAGCATGGCGCAGCGGAACGCCTGCACCAGGCGCCGGTCCTTCGGTCCGTCCAGCCGGTTCACGTCGCCGCCATACGGCACGAAATCGTCTCCGGTCGGCCGCGGGCCATCGTATCCCGGGATCAGCTTGAACCCGCTGAACTCGCCGTAAGCGACCCAGGGGAGCCCGCGCTCGGCGAAGAGAGCGTTGAGGCGGCGCCGCAGCAGTCCGGCGATTTCGGTGGCGCGGCGGCACGGCTCGCCGGTGGCGACAAGACGTAGCGCGGCCACCCCCGCCGCAGCCGACAGCGGGTTGGCGTTGAACGTTCCGGGGTGCTTCATCTTCGGCTTGCCCGGGCGGAACTCGATCGCCGCCAGCACGTCCGCCCGCCCCGCCACGCACCCGCCCGGGAGGCCGCCCGCCAGCACCTTCGCCAGCGTCGTCAGGTCCGGCGTCACCCCGTAATACCCCTGCGCCCCGCCCGGATGGACGCGGAACCCGCTGATCACCTCGTCGAAGATCAGCAGCCGGCCGTGGCGCTGCGTGATCTCGCGTAGCGCGCGGAGGAACTCGCCCCGGATCGGCACCGCGCCGAAGTGCCCGCCCGTCGGCTCCAGGATGACGCACCCGAGCTGCGGATCCGCCGCGAGGGCGCGCTCGACCGCGTCGGGGTCGTTCGGCGGGACGACGACAGTGTCCGCAGCCACGTCGGCGGGCAGGCCAGGGATCGGGGTGCCGTCGTAGGGCGGATCCGCGGCCGGGATCAGGAAGTCGTGCCAGCCGTGGAAGTGCCCCGCGAACTTGAGGACGCGCGGCCGGCCGGTGAAGATCCGCGTCAGGCGCAGCGCCATCAGCGTCGCCTCGGTGCCGGACGAGACGAACCGAAGCCTCTCCGCCGACGGCACGAGCCGCTTGACCGACCGGCCCCAGTCGATCTCCAGCTCGTGGCAGCCGCCGGGGTGGGTGGCGCGCGCCATCTGTCGCTGCACCGCCTCGACGACCGCCGGGTGGCTGTGGCCCAGCAGCAGCGCGCCGTGGCCGGACCAGTAGTCGAGGAGTTGGTGCCCGTCCACGTCCCACTTGTACGCTCCCTCCGCCCGGTCGATGTAGACCGGGAACGGCTCCAGGTAGCGCAGGTCGTGCGTGACGCCGTCGGGGAACAGGTCGCGCGCCTGGTCGAACAGCTTGCGCGAGGTCGGGAACTGGGCCTGGTAGCGGTCGGTCAGCGACCGGCGCGCCTCGGCGGTCTGCGGCATGGCGGGTGTCCTTGTCGGTTGGGGTGAGCGGGGGAGTCGGACCCCGCTCGCCTGGTCAGCGCTTCCCTGGAGTGTCGTCGGCCCGGTCCTGCGGGCCGGCGATTTCTTCTCTCGAACCAAACAGGCTCAGGAGGATGCCCATTCCGTCGCTGGCCTTGCTGCGTTCCTCCCCCGGCGTGAAGCTGTAGTGCGGGACGAGCGCGCAGAACACGCCGATCAGGATTGTCACGGCCAGGCTCTGAGCGGCCAGCAGGCCGATGCAATCGGTCCGCGTCAGGAGCGTATCGACGCCGACCGCCGCGACGAGGCCAGCCAGCAGCAGCAGTTCCGCCCCGGCGCCGGCGAAGTAGACCAGGGCACTTTTCAGCCGCGACGCCTGCCGGTCGGCCGGCGCCGCTTCGACGAAGCCCTCGACCGGGAACAGGTGCAGCTGCACCGGCGTGCGGCCGACACGGAACGTCGTCACGCGCCGCCCCATGCCGATCACCACCCGGCGGATGTGCCAGCCCAGCAGGGCCGCAACCACCGCGTGCCCGGCCTCGTGGACGGCCAGCATCGGCATCCAGAACAGGACGATGAACAGCGCGGTGAGCTTGACGGGGTGATAGTCCACGACGATCTCGGCGACGAACAGCCCGAACACCAGCAGGCAGAAGCCGACGGCAATCAGGCGCCCCTCTGTGTCCATCGGGGCCGGCTCGGTGTCGCCGTCGAAATCGTCGTCGGTCATCGGATCCCCCGGACGGTGGACCTCCCGCGGCATGCGGGCCTCCGCGCTACTCTAACGGTCCCCACGCCAAAGGGGAAGTGGCTCTGGAGAGCGGCGGTGGCGATCGCCCAGACGGGCAGGTAGGAGTTTCCGGTCAACCTGTCACGTCTGCTTGCCTCAGGCTGACGTCGGTTGGATAATATACTATTGCGCGTTTTGCCCCGCCCGGGGCCGCGCATCGAGGGCCATCTCGAACCCGAACTACCCAACCGCGAGGGAGTCTCATGGCAGAGAGCACTCAACACAAACTCGACCGGGTCCGCCGCCCGCGCGTCCAGATCACCTACGACGTCGAAACCGGCGGCGCCATGCAAAAGGTCGAGCTGCCGTTCGTCGTCGGCGTCCTGGCCGACCTGTCCGGCAAGCCGAAGGAGCCGCTCCGCCCGCTGAAGGAGCGAAAACTGGTCAACATCGACCGGGATAACTTCAACGATGTTCTGGCCCGCGCCACCCCGCGTGTCGCCATGAAGGTCGATAACCGCCTGACCGGCGACGGCAGCAAGCTCGCCGTCGAGCTGAACTTCAAGCACATCGACGACTTCGAGCCGGCCCAGGTCGCCCAGCAGGTCGGCCCGCTGCGCGACCTGCTGGAGATGCGCCAGAAGCTGACCCAGCTGCTCAGCAAGATGGAAGGGAACGACAAACTCGAAGAGCTGCTGGCCGAGGTACTCGCCAACAGCGACAAGGCCCAGGCCCTCGCGAAGGAACTCGGTCTCGGCGCCGACGCTCCCAAGCCCGAGGAGCCGAAGTAAGGCGAGCGGCAAGAATAGGTCTCCCCTCTCCCCTTGTGGGAGAGGGGAGAAGAACAGATGCCGGCGGGCACGTCGTTCCAGGCCCACGGGACGTCACCCGTGAGCTTTGGACGTTCCCTGTCCTTGCACTGCCGGGAGGGCTGCCATGAGTGCCAGCGACCTGTTCAAGGCCGGACGGCTCCAGGAGGCCATTGACGCCCAGCTCAAGGAGGTCAAGGCGAGCCCCGGCGACCAGGCGAAACGCCTCTTCCTGTTCGAGCTGGTGGCGTTCAGCGGCGACCTCGACCGCGCCCGCCGCCAGATCGACGCGATGAAGTTCGACAAGGTCGAGCTGGAAACCGCGACGCTCGCCTACCGCAAGCTCCTCGATTCGGAGCAGCTGCGCCGGCGGCTGTTCACCGAGACCCTCAAGCCGGAGTTTTTCGGCGAGCCGAGCGCCCACGTTCACCTGCGCCTGGAGGCGATCAACCGGACGCGCGAGGGGCGGCCGAAGGAGGCCGCCGAACTGCTCGCGCGGGCCGACGCCCAGGTGCCCTCGCTCAGAGGCAAGCTGAACGGCAAGGACTTCGCGAGCCTGCGCGATTGCGACGACCTGTTCAGCCACATCCTCGAGGTGTTCGCCCAGGGCCGCTACTTCTGGGTGCCGCTGGACCAGGTCGAGAGCGTGACGGCGAAGGCGCCGCGCTTTCCGCGCGACCTGATCTGGCTGCCCGCCCGGCTGGACATGAGCGACGGTGCCGCCGGCGAGGTGTTCCTGCCCGCCCTCTATCCCGGATCCCACGAGCAGACGGACGACCAGCTCAAGCTCGGCCGGGCGGTCGATTACCGCCAGGAGGCGGACGGCCCGGTCCGCGGTGTCGGGTCGCGCGAGTTCCTGGTGGGCGACGACGTGATCCCCCTTCTGGAGTGGCGGGAACTTGTCCTCGAACCCGCGACCCCGGCGGCTGGATGAACGGCGAGCGGCGCGGCACGAGCCCGACGGTGACGGTTCCCCGGCCGGCTCGCGCCGCCCTCCGGTTGAGGCCCCCCTTTCATGGCCGAGCCGCTGTTCCCGTACTACGAGCGCGAGCTGCTGTTCATCCGCCAGCTCGCGCAGGAATTCAGCCGCCAGTACCCGACCGCCGCCTCGCGCCTCCTGCTGGAAGCCAACCGCAGCGCGGACCCGCAGGTCGAGCGCGTCCTCGAATCGTTCGCCCTGCTCGCGGGCCGCCTCCGCCACAAGCTCGACGACGACTTCCCGGAACTGACCGAGGCCCTGCTCGGAGCCCTTTACCCCCACTACCTGGCGCCGATCCCGTCGTCGGCCATCGTCCAGTTCGAGCTGGACGCGGCCCGCGGCCAGTTGCCGCGCGGGTTCCTCATCGACCGGGGCAGCCGTCTCTACACGCAGTCGGTCAACGGCATGCCGTGCAA
Organism: Gemmataceae bacterium; assembly: GCA_020847555.1. The sequence continues at coordinate 15,923 of JADLBT010000331.1, read as the reverse complement.
GTTCCGCACCGGCTACCCGACGACACTCTGGCCGGTCCACCTCTCGTCCGCCAAGATGCAGGGTCCGCCGTTTCCGCCCGGCTGGCACCCACCCGCCGGGGCCGTCGCCGCCCTGCGGATGCAGTTCGAGTGCCTGGCCGGCATGACGTTCGGCCAGCTGGAGCTGGACCGGCTGCGCTTCTACCTGCACGGCGCGCCCGACGTGGTGCCGCGGCTGTACGAGCTGCTGTTCAACCACGCGGTCCAGGTCGTATTCCGCCCGCTGGACGCTGCTCCCCGCGTCACGCCGTTCGCCCGCGGGCCGCAGCGTTGCCTGTTCCAGGTCGGGTTCGAGAAGGACGACAGCCTCCTTCCCTACGCCCGCCGCGCCCCGGCGGCGTACCGGGCTCTGACCGAGTTCTTCGCGTACCCGTCGAAGTTCTTGTTCGTGGACCTGGGCGGGTGGCAGCAGGCGCGCCGGGCCGGGTTCGGAACCCGGGCCGAGGTTGTCGTGTTCCTCGGCGCGTCGTCGAAGGCGGTCGAGCAGGCAGTCGAGGCGGACACGTTCCGGCTCGGCTGCGCCCCGGTCGTCAACCTGTTCGAGCAGGCGTGCGAGCCGGTCCCGCTGGTCGCCGGGCGCCACGAGTACCCGCTCGTCGCGGACGCGGCGTACCCGCTCGGGTACGAGGTCTACGCCGTCGAGACCGTCACCAGCACCGACCCGGCGACGGGCCGCACGACCGAGTACCCGCCGTTCTACTCGGTCCGCCATCTCCGCCTGCAGGACGACCAAACCGTTTTCTGGTTCCCGGAGCGGCGGGCGTCGCCGGAGGCGGGCGACCGCGGGACGGACGTGTCGCTGCATCTGGTCGATCTCGGGTACGCCCCGCGCCTGCCGGTGGACCCGACGCTGCTGGTGCGGGCGATCTGCACCAACCGCGACCTGCCGGCCCAGCTGCGGGCCGGCGGCGGGCCGACGTTCACCCTCGAAGCCGCCGCCCCGCTGGCGCAGACCCGGTGCCTGCGCCCGCCGACCGCCCCGCTGCGGCCGCCGCTGCACCGCGGAGCCGCCTGGCGGCTGGTGTCGCACCTGTCGCTCAACCACCTGTCGCTGACCGACCCGGCGGAGGGGCTGGCGGCGCTGCGCGAGATCCTCGGCCTGTACGACTTCTCCGACCCGGAAGCGGGGCAGCAGCAGCGGGCCGCCCAGACCCGGCAGCTGATCGACGGGATTGCGGCGCTGCGCACCCGGCGCGTCCTCGGCCCGACCGGCGAGCCGGGCGGCGGGTTCACGCGCGGCATCGAGGTGACGCTGGACTTCGACGAGGAGAAGTACCTGGGGACGGGGGTGTTTCTGTTCGCGTCGGTGCTGGAGCGGTTCCTGGGGTTGTACGTGTCGGTGGACTCGTTCAGCCAGCTGGTCGGCCGGTTGCGCGGAGCGCCGGCCCCGTTCAAGCGCTGGCCGCCGCGCCCGGGCGAGCTGCCGCTCGTTTAGGGTCCGTGCGGAAAGCCATCCCTTGCGCCGGACCCTTGAAGCGCCCGGCGCTGGCGCTCCGGGCTGGTAGGGCACTGCGCTATTGGCAAGCGCTCCTGCGTGCCCTATCCTCATGACTACTTCTCCCCCCCATCTCACTCTCATTGGAGACCCCCATGGCAGCTGTGAACCTGAAGGCCCTGGTGAACAAACTCAACGCCACCTGCCGCCGTGGGCTGGAGGGTGCCGCCGGGCTGTGCATGTCGCGGACCAACTACAACGTCGAGGTCGAGCACTGGTTGCTCAAACTCCTCGAAACCACGAACACCGATCTGACGAAGATCCTCCGCCAGTACGGGGCCGACCTCGCCAAGGTCAACCGCGAGCTGACCCGGGCGCTCGACGGGCTGCGCACCGGCAACGCCCGCGCCCCGGAACTGTCGGCCGAACTGCCCGATCTGATGCGCGAGGCGTGGGTGTTCGCCTCGCTCGACCAGGGCTCGCCCCGCATCCGCAGCGGCCACCTGCTCGCCGCCCTGCTCAGCGATCGGGCGCTGTCGGCCCGGCTGTCGCGCAGCTCCCCCGAGCTGGGGAAACTCAACGCCGACCAGGTGCAGAAGGAACTCCGGACCGTCACCGCCGGTTCCGCCGAGGACGAGGCCGAGGCCGCCGGCGCCGAGGCCGGACCTGCCGGCGCCCCCGGCCAGCCGCGCCCCGACTCGAAGACGCCAGCCCTCGACCAGTTCACCATGAACCTGACGGAGCGTGCGAAGAAGGGTGAGATCGACCCGGTCATCGGCCGCGACCCGGAGATCCGCCAGGTCATCGACATCCTGACACGGCGGCGACAGAACAACCCGATCCTGGCCGGCGAGGCGGGTGTCGGCAAGACGGCCGTCGTCGAGGGGTTCGCCCTGCGTATCGTCCAGGGCGACGTGCCGGACTCGCTGAAAAATGCCATCTTGCGCACCCTCGACCTGGGGCTGCTCCAGGCGGGCGCCGGCGTCAAGGGCGAGTTCGAGAACCGGCTCAAGTCGGTCATCGAGGAGGTCAAGAAATCGGCCCAGCCGATCATCCTCTTCATCGACGAGGCGCACACCCTCATCGGCGCCGGAGCAGCCGCCGGCTCGGGCGACGCGGCCAACCTGCTCAAGCCGGCCCTGGCTCGCGGCGAGCTGCGCACCGTCGCCGCCACCACCTGGACCGAGTACAAGAAGTCGTTCGAGACCGACCCGGCCCTGAAGCGCCGCTTCCAGGTCGTCAAGGTGGACGAGCCGGACATCACCAAGGGCATCCTCATGATGCGCGGCCTGACCGGGACGCTGGAGAAGCACCACAGGGTGCGCATCCTGGAAGAGGCGGTCGAGGACGCGGTCAAGCTGTCGCACCGCTACATCACCGACCGCCAGCTGCCCGACAAGTCGGTGAGCCTGCTCGACACGGCCTGCGCCAAGGTCGGGCTGGCCCAGTCCACGACGCCCGCGGCGGTCGAGGACTGCCGCCGCGAGATCGAGTTCGCCAACGTCGAAATCGACATCCTGGACCGCGAGTCGGCCACCGGCGCCGTTCACGAGGAGCGCCTGAAGGAAGTCCGGGACAAGAAGAAGGCCGCCGAGGAGCGCCTGGCCGCGCTGGAGAAGCGCTGGGCCGAGGAGAAGAAGCTAGTCGCGGAGATCCAGAAGATCCGCGACCAGCTGGAGAAGCACCACGCGGCCGCCCGCGCCAACGGCAAGGGGGACGGGAAGGACCGGCTCAGCGAGGGCCAGGAGGCGAAGGCCCGCGCCGACCTGAACCGGCTGGCCATCGACCTCAAAAAGCTGCAAGGGGAGACGCCGCTCGTCCTGCCGGTGGTCGATAGCCAGGCGGTCGCCGAGGTCGTGTCGAGCTGGACCGGCATCCCGGTCGGGCGCATGGTCCTCGACGAGATCAAGACGGTGCTGGCCCTGAAGGACAAGCTGGAAGAGCGCATCATCGGCCAGTCGCACGCGCTGGAGGCCATCGCCCAGGGCATCCGCACGTCGCGCGCCAACCTGGCCGACCCGCGCAAGCCGATCGGCGTGTTCTTCATGGTCGGCCCGTCCGGCGTCGGCAAGACGGAGACGGCCATGGCGCTGGCCGACATCCTCTACGGCGGCGACCGCAACATGGTCATCATCAACATGTCGGAGTACAAGGAGAGCCACAAGATCTCGCGCCTGACCGGGTCGGCTCCGGGCTACGTCGGCTACGGCGAGGGCGGCGTCCTGACCGAGGCGGTCCGCCGCAAGCCGTACAGCATCGTCCTGCTCGACGAGGTCGAGAAGTCGCACCCGGACGTGCAGGAAATCTTCTACCAGGTCTTCGACAAGGGCCTGCTGCAGGACGACAAGGGCGAGGAGATCAACTTCAAGAACACGATCATCATCCTGACGTCGAACGTCGGCACCGACACGATCGTGCGCGTGTGCGCCGACCCGGACACATGTCCGGACTCGGCCGGGCTGGCGGAGGCGCTGCGGCCGGACCTGCTGAAGGTGTTCAAGCCGGCGCTGCTCGGGCGCATGAAGATCATCCCGTACTTCCCGCTCGGCGACGAGGTGCTGCGGAAGATCATCACCCTGAAGCTGAAGCAGATCGGCACGCGCATGCGCGAGAATCACAAGGCGACGTTCAGCTACGACGACGCGGTGGTGACGACGGTTGCGAGCCGGTGCAAGGAGGTCGAGACCGGGGCGCGCAACGTCGATAACATCCTGACGGGGACGCTGCTGCCGGAGCTGGCGAGCGAGTTCCTGTCGCGCATGGCCGAGGGCGTCCACGTCCAGCGGGCGCACGTGTCAGTAGATGCCGACGGCAAGTTTATCTACAAAATCGAGTAATACGGCATCGCCGTGGCGGTTCTTCTTGCCGCTTGCGACCTGACGAGCGACCGCGCGCCAGGCCGCAAGCGGCAAGAAGGAAGTTCAGGGCGAGGCGGTACAAGGCGAGCGGCAGGAACACGTCCTGCCTTGATTCTGGCAGGCAGGAATGCCTGCCCCACGAATGCCAGCAGGATCTGCCGATGATCGGAACGCGCCAATTCACCTTCTGCCTCATTCTCCTCGTCCCGGCTGCGGCCGCCGCGCAACAGCAGCCGTCGCCGGAGGCGCTCGACTTTTTCGAGAAGCGCATCCGGCCGGTATTGACGGAGCACTGTCACTCGTGCCACGGTGCGGAGAAGCAGCGGGCCGGGCTGCGCCTGGACGGGCCGGCGTTCCTCAAGAAGGGCGGCGAATCCGGCCCGCTGGTCGTCGCCGGCCACCCGGAGAAAAGCCCGCTCATCCAGGCCGTCCGCCATCAGGGCGATCTCAAGATGCCGCCAAAGAGCAGGCTCTCCGAGCAGGCCGTCGCGGATCTGGTCGCCTGGGTCAAGATCGGCGCCCCCTGGCCAGCCTCGGGCACGATCGCGCAGAGGCAGGATGCGGCGGACGCCTGGAAGAAGCACTGGGCGTTTCAGCCGGTCGGGAATCCGCCCGTGCCGCGCGTGAAGGGACTGCCCGAAGGCGCCGCGTCGATTGACGCCTTCGTCCTCGCGAGACTGGAGACGAAGGGATTGACGCCCAACCCGCCCGCCGACCGTCGCACGCTGATCCGTCGCGTTTACCTCGACCTGATCGGCCTGCCGCCGACCGCCCGCGAGGTCGAGGCGTTCGTGGCCGACGCTTCGCCCGACGCCTTCGCGAAGGTGGTGGACCGGCTACTGGCGAGCCCGCACTACGGCGAGCGCTGGGGCCGCCACTGGCTCGACGTCGCCCGCTACGCCGACACCAAGGGGTACGTCTTTCAGGAAGAAAGGCGGTACGCTTACTCCTACACCTATCGCGACTACGTCATCCGCGCCTTCAACGAGGATAAGCCTTACAACCAGTTCCTTGTCGAGCAGCTCGCCGCCGACCGCCTGCCGCAGGCCGACCCGCGCGCGCTGGCCGCGATGGGCTTTTTGACGCTCGGGCGCCGCTTCCTGAACAATCAGAACGACATCATCGACGACCGCATCGACGTGGTGACGCGCGGTCTGCTGGGGCTGACAGTGGCGTGCGCTCGCTGCCACGACCACAAGTACGACCCGATCCCGATTGCCGATTACTACTCGCTGCATGGCGTTTTCGCTAGCTCGATCGAGCCCAAGGATCTGCCCCTGATCGGCGAGCCGGAGCGCACGCCGGAGTACCTGGCCTACGAGAGAGAGCTAAAGGCACGCGAGCAGAAACTGGCCGACGCCACCGCCGACGCGCTCGCGAAGACGGCGGCCCGGCACCGCGCCCTGACGGCCGACTACCTGCTGGCAGTGCGCAACGCCCAGCGCGGCCCCGGCGAGGAGCCGTACCCGTCGCTCGGGTCCGGGGAGCTTTCGCCGGTGATGGTCAAGCGCTGGGCGGCGTTCCTGGACCAGACGCGCAGAACGCACAACCCGGTGCTGGCCCCCTGGTACGCCTTCGCCGCTCTGTCGCCGAAGGAGTTCGCCGTGAAGGCGCCGGCCCTCGCCGCGAGGTTCGCTGCCAGCACCGACCGGCAGCGCCCGCTCAGCAAGATGGTGGCGCACGCCTTCGCCGGCAAGCCGCCCACGTCGCTGCGCGAGGTGGCCCAGCGTTACGCCGGGGTCTTCGCGGAGGTGGAGAAACGCTGGCAGCAGGCCCAGCCCGCGAAAGCGCTGCCGGACGTCCACGCCGAGGCGGTACGGCTGCTGCTGTACGCCCCGGGCACGCCGACGAGCCTCAGCCCCGACGACCTGCGCCCGTTCCTCGACCGGGCGATGCGCAACACGTTGACCGGGCTGCGGCAGCAGGTTGATAAGTGGCGGGCCAGCTCGACGGTCGCGCCGCCGCGGGCGATGGTGCTGCAGGACCGCCCGCAGCCGGTGCAGGCGCGCGTCCTGCTGCGCGGCAACCCGAACAATCCCGGCCCGGTCGTGCCGCGCCAGCTCCTCGGCGTCCTGGCCGGGCCGAACCGCCAGCCCTTCAAGGACGGTAGCGGGCGGCTGGAACTGGCCCGCGCCATCGCCAGCAAGGACAATCCGCTGACGGCCCGCGTCCTGGTCAACCGCGTCTGGCAGCACCACTTCGGCCACGGCCTGGTGCGCACGCCCGGCGACTTCGGCCTGCGCTCGGAACCGCCCACCCACCCCGAGCTGCTCGACTGGCTCGCCCGCCATTTCACGGAAGACGGCTGGTCCGTCAAGCGCCTGCACCGGCTGATTCTGCTGTCGCGCACCTACCAGCAGAGCAGCGCCGACGACGCGGCCGGCCTGAAGGCCGATCCCGATAACCGGCTGCTGTGGCGAATGAACCGGCGCCGGCTGGACTTCGAGGCGCTGCGCGACCGCCTGCTGTTCGTCGCCGGCAACCTCGATCGGAAGGCCGGCGGCCCGGCGGTCGATCTGACGAGAGCGCCGTACACCGGCCGGCGGACGGTGTACGGGTTCATCGACCGCCAGAACCTGCCGGGTCTGTTCCGCACCTTCGACTTCGCCAGCCCGGACACGGCAACGCCACAGCGGCACAGCACGACGGTGCCGCAGCAGGCGCTGTTTTTGCTCAACAGCCCCTTCGTGCTGGAGCAGGCGCGCGGCGTGATCCGGTGCCCCGACGTGGCCGGCGTCGAGGGGGACGAGGCGCGCGTGCAGCGGCTCTACCGGCGCATCTACGCCCGGCCGGCGGACCGGGACGAGGCGGCGCTGGGGCTGCGCTTCCTGGACGCGGCCCGCGCCGAGGCCGGATCGGTCGAGGGGCCGGTGCTGGGCGCGTGGGAGCGCTACGCTCAGGTGCTGCTGCTGGCGAATGAGTTCGCGTTTGTGGACTGAGGCCGGATCGGAATGCATACTCTGGTAGGACCGGCGAGCCGAGCGGGGTCTGCCGGGGATTGCGGTATGAGGAGCACGGGCCGAAACACGGTACGGGTTTCAGGCCCGTTTTTCGCAGGACGATACAGGGGGCGCGGACCCGGCGAGCCGCGCCGCGAACCAATCTTTACCTGAGAGGGACACGTCATGGTGCGCAAACTACTGGCCGCGGCGGCCGTGCTGGGGCTGCTCCCTGTTGCCGGCTGGGCGGGATACGGGAGCTACGGGGCATACGGCCACGGCCCCGCGTCGATGCCCGCGCTGGCGAGCCTGAAGGACGGGGAGGTTGTCGTCCGTCAGTTCTACCCGCTAATGATCCCCGAGACGCAGACGGTCAAGCAACTCCGCAAGGACGAACAGGGGCGGCCGGTTGAGACCACGATGCAGATCACGGTCATGAAGATCAAGTCCCGGGAGACGACCTGGAAGGCGGCCCCGGCCAGTCTCAAGATCACCGATGCCGCTGGCGACAAGGTGGACGCCCAGGCGCTCGCCGAGCGGTTGCGGACCGAGGTGCCGGTCCTCCTGGTGTTCGAGGGCCAGAAGCTGACCCCGGAGTATCGCGGCATTCTCAAGGCCGGGACGCTGGTGCTGAGCGCGCCGCGCGAGTGGACCTTCCCGCCGCCGATGGACGGCCCCCCTTTCCCGAAGTTCGATGCTCCGATGAAACCGATTCCTCCCAAGGCCGAGGCGCGGCTGACGGAGGTCAGCTTCCAGCCCCCGGAGAAGGTGCCGGCCCCGGGCGTGAAGGGTAACCAGGCGCCCACCTTCCCGCCGATGCCCGAACCAGGGCCGGGAGGGATCAGGCCGCCGCAGGGACTCCAGCCGACCCTGGGGGCCGCCAGCATCGACGAAAAGGGGGTCGTACACATCCGGCAGAGCGATGGCGACACCCGTGTGTACGAGGCGGCGTATGAAGTCGAGGAGGGGGGCGTTGTCCGCAAACAGACGGTCAAAATCAAGGAGGTTACGTTCGACCTGCGTCAGCAGTCCCTGCCCGCGCGAGCCGTCCGGGCGTCGCTTGCCGGCGGCGACCGGGTTCCCCCCGACAGGTTACCCGACCTGCTGCGCAAGGAAGTGACCGTCCTGGTGTCCTTGGACGGCAGGCCGGTGGATCCGTTCTGGCTGCAAGTGATTCGCGAGGATGTGCCGGTGCTGATCCTGCCGCAGGCCCAGCCGCAGTACGGCCACGGTGGGCCGCATTCTGCCCCCGCCGTCGTCCCGTCGTCCCCGCCGGTCGAAGGCGGCGCAGCAGTGCCGATGCCGGCACCAAAGCAACATCCAATCCCGCCGATGCAACCGGCCGTGCCGTAACCGGGCGCCGTCGGATCAACCCGGAACGCCAGCGACGGGCGCTGGTAGTGCGCGTCGCTGGCGCTCCGGGTTAGTTGGATGGTCCCGGACGCGCGGGGTCATGCCAGGATGTCGCGGATCACGTTGCCGGCCACGTCAGTCAACCGGAACTGCCGACCGTTGTAGCGGTACGTCAACCGCCGGTGGTCCATCCCCAGCAGGTGCAGCATCGTCGCGTGCAGGTCGTGGACGCTGACCCGGTCCACCGCCGCCCGGTAGCCGACGTCGTCCGTCTCTCCGTGGTGCGTCCCGCCTTTCACCCCGCCGCCGGCGAACCAGGTCGTGAACGCATGCGGGTTGTGGTCGCGTCCCGTCTGGCTGCCGTTGCGCTGCCGCTGCACGACCGGCAACCGGCCGAACTCGCCACCCCACACCACGAGCGTCGTGTCGAGCAGGCCGCGCGCCTTCAGATCGGTGAGCAGCGCGCCGATCGGTTGGTCCGTCTCGCCGGCGAACTGACGGTGGTTGGCGGCGATGTTCGTGTGGCCGTCCCAGCTGCGCTCGTTCTCCTCGCCCCCGCTATAGATCTGCACGAAGCGCACGCCGCGCTCGACCAGCCGGCGCGCCATCAGACACTGCCGGGCGAAGTGGCCGCAGCGCGGGCTGTCCAGGCCATAGAGACGCCGCGTCGCCTGCGTCTCCCGGCTCACGTCGAGTGCTTCCGGGGCGGCCATTTGCATCCTGTAGGCCAGTTCAAAGCTCTCGATACGCGCCGATAGCTCGGCATCGCCCGCGCGTTCGCCGGCATGGTGGCGGTTGAGCCGGTTGAGCAGATCGATCTGGCGGCGCTGCTCCGCAGTGCTCATGCCCGGGCGGCGCAGGAGGTTGTCGATCGGCGGCCCCTGGGCGTTGAGGGCGGTCCCCTGGTAGATGCCGGGCAGAAAGCCGGCCCCCCAGTTCTGGGCGTACCCCTTCGGCAGCCCGCGTCCGAGCGTGTCGTACATCACCACGAACCCGGGCAGGTCCTGGTTCTCCGTCCCGAGTCCGTATGTCACCCACGCTCCGACCGACGGGAACCCCATGCGCGGCAGCCCGCTGTTAATCTGGAACAGAGCCGGGGCGTGGTTGTTCGTCTCGGTGCAGCACGAGTGGACGAACGCGATGTCGTCCACGTGGTGGGCGATGTTCGGGAAGATCTCGGGCACCCAGGTGCCGGACTGGCCGCGCCGACTCCAGCGGAACGGCGACTGCATCAGCGGGCCGACCTGCTCGGTGAAGAACCCGGTGTTGCGGTCGAACCCGGGTAGTTCCTGGCCGTCGCGGCGGATCAGTTCGGGCTTGTAGTCCCACGTATCGACGTGGCTTGGCCCGCCGTTGATGAACAGCCAGATGACGGCCCGCGCCGTGCCGGGGAAGTGGCCGGACCGCGCAGCGAGCGGATTGAGGCGGCGCTCCGCGCTGGCGTCGGCCTCGCCCACCAGCAACCCCGCGCGGTCGAGCAGCGACGCCAGGGCGAAGGTGCCGAGGCCCATTCCGGCCCGGCGGAGGAATGCCCGGCGCGACGGGTAGTCGGCCGGTGGAACGGCGAACAGATGGGGAAGGTCGTGGGTGCTCATGGTCGGTAGTTGGCCCTACGCGGACGCGGGTGAGGGTTGCGAACGATAGCCGGCTTGCCGCAGCTGCTGCTCGCACCAGAGGATCTCGCTGACGGTCCAGACGCCCGGCGGCGGGGCGCCGTACCCCAGAGTGTTTGGGTCAAACCCCTCTTCCCAGCAGCGGGTGAACACCTCCTGCAGATCGAGGGTAACGTCCGGGTCGTCCTCGCCGAGCGGGATGGCGATACGCGGCAGGCGGCGCTGGAGCGGCAGCGCGTACACCTCCTGCTGGGCAGGGTTTCCGCGGGTGACCGCGACGAGGTAGCGCCACGGCCGCAGCAGGTCGAGGTTCTCAGCCGAGACGCGCACTGCCGGCTCACCGGCGTGGAGGAGGTCGATCTCGACCAGGTTCGTACCGTCCTCCCACGCCTCCTCGCGCTCCCGGATGTACGATACGTGACCGGGGCCGGGCTTCTTGTTGGCCGGGCTTAGCACCTCGATGACCGTCACCGCCCGGTTGTCCGCCGACGGGTCGATGATGTGGATCAGCGGTTCGCGGACCGGCTCGCGCTGGAGCTTGAAGACGGCGGGTGCCTCCGCCCCCGGGATGCCGGACGCGGTGCCCTCTCTCGGAGAGGAGTGGTCGGCCTGGTCGTCTGCCCGGGTCGCGTCGTAAGCCTCGACGACGTACAGGCGGTGCTGGGTGACCGGAAGGTAGCGCGGGCGGAGGACCGGCTGCAGCGCCCCGCGGATGCAGTTGACGAGGTTGTCGTGAAACCCGGGCCAGAAGTCCGAGCGCTCCAGGTACGGGTCCATGCCGGGAAAAGGAGAGGGCATAGGCGCCTCGCGTCTCCGTGTCAGTCGATGTAAATAAACTCGTTCAGCCCCAGCAGCACCTGACAGAAGTCCGCCAGCGCCTCCTGGCGCGGGACCGGGCGGCGGTCCGCCCGGTAAGCCTCGATCTGCGCGCGGAGGAACGCGACGGCGTCGTTCAGTTCGGTCGCCGCCGGGTCGCGCCCGAGGGCGATGCGGTAGCCGATGCGGACCGCGTCGGCCGGCGGCACGTCGTCGCGCGGGTCGATGCGGCGGGCGAACCCCTCCGCGTACCCGCGCACGGCCGGGCCATTCAGCATCAGCAGCGCCTGCGGCGCCACCGTCGTCACCGGCCGGCGGTCCATGCCCTGCAGGGCGTCCGGAGCGTCGAACAGTACCATCGCCGGCATCAGCTTGCTGCGCTTGACGAAGAAGTAGATCGAGCGCCGCTGCTGGTTCGGATCGAGGGTGCCCGGGCCGAACATCCTCGCGTCGAGGGTGCCGCTGACGGCGAGCATGGCATCGCGGATCAGTTCGGCCTCCAGGCGCTGGCGCGGCCGGTGCCAGAACAGGCGGTTGTCCGGGTCGGCCTTGACGCGCACCGGATCGCGGTCGGCGCTCTGCATGTAGACGGCGCTGGTCACGATCAGCTTGTGAATCGGCCGCAGCCGCCACCCGCCGCGGATCAGCTCGCGCGCCAGCCAGTCGAGCAGTTCGGGGTGGGACGGCGCCTCGCCCTGAAAGCCGAAGTCGCTCGGCGTCGCGACGATGCCGCGCCCCATGTGGTGCTGCCACAGCCGATTGACGATGACGCGCGCCAGCAGGTGGCCGGCCCCGTGGTCCACGTCAGTGAGCCACTCGGCCAGGGCGCGGCGGCGGTACGACAGCTTCGATCCCTGCGGCGGCTCGACCTTCCAGCGGTTCTCGGCGTCGGCGCCGCGCGTCAGCACCTGCAGGAAGCCCGGCGGGGCGACGCCGTCCTTCTGATCCACGTCGCCGCGCTTGAGGAAGTAGGTTTGCTCGAAGAAGTCGGCCCCCTGGCTGTGCATGCGCAGCGGTGGGACGCCCTCGCTGGCGATCAACGCCTTGATCGTGTTCGGCCGCGGCCCGGCCTGCGCGTACACCCGCTCGATCGCCCTCCGAACCCAGCCGGCGAGGCGCAGCGGCAGCGGCTCCGCCGCGGACCGGCGCACCGGCTCCATCGCCTTCACGTTCGAGGCATCGAACCGCGCCTTCGCCCTGCGGTAGCTCTCCGGGTCGAGATCGAGGTCCACGTTCGCCTTCACCGTCGTGGTGAACGTGGCCAGCATCCGGTAATAGTCCTGCACCGGGATGGGGTCGTACTTGTGGTCGTGGCACCGGGCGCAGCCGATGGTCAGGCCCAGCATGGCCGTCCCGAGGGTGCGCAGCTTGTCGTCGAGCTGGTTGTAGCGCTCGATCTCGACGAGGTTCTTCGTGATCTGCGTGCTGTGGACGCCGGCCGCGAGGAAGCCGGTCGCCGTGACCGCGAGCGGGTTGGCCGGCGCGTACTCGTCGCCAGCGAGCTGCCACTTGACGAAGGTATCGAACGGCAGATCCTGGTTGAACGCCTTGATGACGAAGTCGCGGTAGTGGTACGCGAACGGCCGGTCGTAGTCGTGCTCGTATCCGCTGCTTTCGGCGAACCGGGCGACGTCGAGCCAATGGCGGGCCCACTTCTCGCCGAAGTGGGCGTTCTCCAGCAACCGGTCGATGAGCCTGCCGTAGGCGTCGGGCGCCGGATCGCGGAGGAACTTCTCCACCTCCTCCGACGTCGGCGGCAGGCCGATCAGGCCGAAGTACGCCCGGCGGATCAGCGTGCGCCGGTCCACCAGCGAGTTCGGCCGGATGTGCCGGTCTTCCAGTTTCGCGAGGATGAAGCGGTCAACCGGCGTCTTGCACCAGGCCGTGTCCTTGACCTGTGGCGGGGCCGAATCCTGCAGCGGACGGAACGACCAGAACGCGCGGTCCCTGTCGGTGACGGTCATCGGTTTCTTGCCGGCGACCTTCCGCTCGCTCAGAGGCCGGTCGTAGGGAGCGCCGAGGTCGATCCAGGCGGCGACCTGCGCCACCTGGGCAGGGCTGAGCTTCGCCTCCCTGGCCGGCATGTGCGGCTCTTCCTGGTGGGCGATGAGCCGGACGAGACGGCTCTTCTTCGCTGCGTAGGGAACGACCGACGTGCCGTTGTCGCCGCCCCTGAGCAGATCCGCGCGCGTGCTGAGGTCGAAAGCGGCGCGGGTCTTCTCGCCGCCGTGGCACTTCAGGCAGCGCTCGGCGAGGAGCTGGCGGATGTGCTTCTTGAAGAGATCGGTGCCCTTCGCGATGCGTTCGGCGTGATCGGGCGGAAGCGAGGCCGGCGCCTGGGCGGCGGCCGTGGGCGCCCGATGACCCCACGGCGCGGCGAGGCACAGCACAACGCACAAACGGAGCAGAACGCGAGCCATCCGGTCACTCCGGGTTGAAACCAGTGGAGCGGGCAAGTGCAGCGGGAGGCGGCAGCGGGGCGGGCCGGTGCGAGTGGCCCCTTTGATTGAGGATAGCGGCGCAACCTTCCGGGCGGCAAGCACATTCCACCTCAGCGCGGGGTTTGCCCGCGTGCCGAGGTGAGACAGGTTGTGCGGACTGGGGTGGAGACGGCGGAACAGTCCTCCCGGGCGGCGGCGCCGGCGCGAGAGGACTGTGCGGCGTGTTGAAACCTTGCCGCGCTCATCGGGCGGGGAATTCCCTCAAGGTCGTTTGCCCCGACCCGGTTCCTGGCGCATCATGGTAAGGCATGGGCGCAAGCCCATCAGGAGGTGGGGCGCTCGCCAGTCTCCCTCTCCTTGGTTCTCGGCGCCTGTCGCGCCGCCTGTTCCGACACCCGCTAGCCAGAAGGATCCGTTCATGCTGCGCAGACGTCTCGCCTCGCTGGCGCTGGCGGCGAGCCTCGGCGGCCTCGGCGGCTGCTGTGCCTGCCTGACCCGAAGCTGCCCGACGCCCGCCCCGTGCTGTCCCCCGGCCCCGTGTTGCCCCGGCGTTGGGGCAGCCCCGGTCGTCGCTACCCCGGTCGCGATGGCCGCCCCGGCTGCGGCCCCCGTCGCGATGGGCGCCCCGCCGGTTTCGGTCCTGCCGGCCGCCCCGCAGGCCCCGTGCTGCAACGGGCCAGTGGAGGGCCACTTCACGTCGGAGGCGTCCTCCCTCACCGAGGGGCCTTTCCTCACTCACCCGGGCGGACCGCCTGGGGTCGGCGCGCCGGGGGGCGATGTCCCGCAAGGAGCGGTGCCGCTGGCGCCGCCTCCGCGCCTGACGCCCTCGCCAGCGACGCCGTCGCCGTACAGTCCGTGACCGCGCCGTGCCTGCGTTTCGCGCGCCTCCGCCACCGGGGCGCGCGAAACGCAGGGCAGGCCTGTCATTTTCCCACCGCTAACTCTCGGAACGCCCCGCACACGATCGGCGCCGTGTCCGGCCCGAGGCTGTTCGCCTCGCCGTACTGGGCCTGCTTGCGGCCGTAGCAGAACGGCGGCCGCTCGTCCCACTGCCGTCTGGGGATCATGTACCCCACCTCGTCGTTCGCCAGCCCGACCACCATGCGATACGGCCCGCGCAACTGGGCGTAGATGCCCGGTTCGGCCGCAGCCTTCGGGAAGTCGGCCCCGGGATCCGGCGGATCCTGGACCTTGCCCAGGACGAGTTCGGGATAAATCTCGCCCGGGATGGCCGCCACCTTCAGCTCGCCCAGGCGCAGCAGGCCGACCTCGCTGCGAATGCAAACCCGCTCCTTCGCCGGGATCTCCTTCGTTGGCTCGGCCTTCGCGGGGTCGTCCCGCCAGAGGTACATCTGCCGTTTCAGCACGCCGATTTTCGCGGCGAGCAGGTAGGTCTTGTTGTCCACCGGCAGGAACACCGTCCGCGTCCGCACCTCGAAGGGCGTCAGGCGCACTGCCTTCGCCCCGCGCAGCGCCCTGTCGGCAAGTTCACCGATCGCACGGCCGTAGCGCTCCGTCTTCTCGAAGGTGCCGTCGGCCAGCGGGCGGCCGGTTGCGTCCTTGACTTCCAGCCCGAGGGAGGTCATCAGCCCGCCCACCGTCCCCGTCAGGTAGACCACGGGACAGCGGTGCTTTTCCGCGAGGTGCTTGATCGTGTAGCCGACGAAATCGGCGCTGACCTCGGTGTTCTTGCGGTCGAGCGTCTCGGGGTGGCAGTTCCACTGAACGACCAGGCCGAGCGTTTTCGCGCCGCCCGGTTCGTGCAGGCGCAGGGCGATCAGCTCGTCGTGCTTGACGAACGGCGCGCGGCTGTCGCGCACCAGGGCCGGCGCGCGGGCGGCGCCGATTGCCGCCACGGCCGGGCGGAGCGCGGCGTCGGCCTGCTGCACCGCCCTGACAGCGCCGTCTTCGACGCGCTGCAGGTAGGCGCGGTCGATGCCGGTTTCAAATGGGCTCCACAATCCCAGCGTGTCCGGGCCTTCGTGGTTATGGGTGCAGGAGACGAGGACGTAATCGAACCCCGGGAGGCGTTTGCGGACGCGCTCGGCGGCGTCGTGAAACAGGCCGACCAGATCGAGCGAGACGAGGGCGACTTTGCGGCCGGCGTGGCTCAGGACGACGGCGCGGGCCATGAGCGGATCGTGGACCTTCGTCGCCTTGCGATTGCGGTCGAAGCCGGCCAGGTAGACGGGCTGCTGGCCGAGTGTCGGAGTGATGTCGGTCTCCGCGAACCCGACGCGGAGCGCTGCCTGCGCCGACGCGAAACCGGACAAATCCAGGAGTAAGACGAGGAAGCCGAGAAGAGGCAGAATGAAGAATGAAAAGTGGAGAATGGAGACTGAAAAACGAGGATGGGCGGTCGTGCTGGTCCGCGCCACACGCTCATTCTTCGGTCCCCGGTGCTCAGTCCTCATTGTGCATTCTTCCTT
>JADLBT010000330.1 GCA_020847555.1 Gemmataceae bacterium | reverse complement strand
TGTCCGAGGCGTTGCCGCTCACTACCTTGTGGACGTCGATCGCCCCCGATGTCTGTGGGGGCACCGTTGGCGTGGTCCCGTTCCCCTGGCCGAGGACGATGTCCACATGGCTTATGTCCTGGCACGTTGGGCTCTCGTTTCCACGCGTCACGCTCACCGACGCCGTGCCGACACCCGACACGGTGTAGCAGCCGTCGTACAGGCCGTCTGCCGACAACAGGCCGCTGTGCTGGTTGCCACCGAACATGTTCGCGCCCGACTTGATGCACACCGCGGTCACGGTCTCGCCGTTCGGTGCGGTGTACGTCTGCGAGGCTCCGTCGCCGGTCGCCTGGACGCCCGTGTCGCAGGCAGCAGGCGACCCGTTTCCGCTCGCGCGGCTGTCGCTCAGGCCCGCTATGCCGAGTGTCACCCCCGCCAGGATCGCAAAGGCGCCCGCGATCGTCAGGACCGCCCGCCTCCTTCTCGACTTGCCGTGAAGGGCCAGTGTCATTCGTTTTCCTCCGTTCCCCCGAGGGGACCGCTCGGTGGTGGGCGCTTCCGCCCGGCTGCCCGTCGCCCGACACCCGGCTGCCACCCGCTCGGGCACAGCGCTGCCCGCCCACCGGTAAGGGTGGCCGCGCCCTGTGGCCCTGAAGCGAACGGAAGCCCGGGTGCCGGCGGGCCGACGCGCTAAGTGAGCGCCATGATGGTCAGCGCCAGCCAGACGGCGGCGCGGGCGGACCAGTAGCCGGCACGCACATGCCCTCTCCTTGCCTTGTCGAGGATTCCTCCACTCTAGGTAGCGCCGGGGCTACTCCGATAAACGCGTCTTCCACGGTGGTAACAGGCCGGTTGCAGGGCGATGGCTTTACCGGCGTCCATTCGCGCTATTGCGACGCGCCCGAAAGGCCCTGCGACGAACGAGAAAACGCTCCCGGGTGTCACCCCCGGAAGCGTTCGAGCCCACTTTGCCGGCGAAGACGCCTAGGTGTGGTGTACCGGCCGCGTCGTCGGCCGGGCGTGGTGCTCCATCTCCGTCTGCTCGAGCGACGCGTCGTCCGGAATGATCGCCAGGTGGCTGCGGTATACCAT
Organism: Gemmataceae bacterium; assembly: GCA_020847555.1. The sequence continues at coordinate 5,261 of JADLBT010000330.1, read as the reverse complement.
CTCCCCGCCCAGCCAGCCTGAGAGCAGCAGCGCCCCGGTGCCGACGGCATGGAGCGCCACGACGGCTCCAAGCTGCCCGCCCGACGCCGCGCCCGTGTCCAGCTGCAGCAGCATCGCCACAAAGTAGAGGATGATGACGCTGAGGTTCAGCCCCATGTGCGCTATCGCCATGCTGCGCGCGTTGCTGCGCGACGCCATCGTCAGGTAGTCCCCGAAGCCAGGCAGAGCCGCCACCAGCGCCGAGATCATGGCCGCGATCCCCGTCCAGAACGACATGTCGTACCACTGCTTGTTGTGGTCCGTCCCCAGGTAGATCAGGTCGCAGACGAACGCCCAGATGAACAGTCCGATCGGCAGCGCCACCAGCGCCGGATGGAGTGGATGCCCCGCTATCGAAAACTTGCTCTTCATCACCCAGTCTCCTTCCCGCCGCTGCCAGGCGACGTCCCGCTCCAGTCTCGGTCATCTCTCTCGCTTCCTGCGCAAACCGCCTCTGGTGCCGGTAACAAACCCGTTGCACCACGCGTAGAGAGGGGCCGGACTCGACTGAGCCCCGCCCCTCCTCTTCGGGATGCCGGCAGGCAGGCGCCCTACCCGCCCCGGTGCATCCCCCGCGTGCCGTCGTGCCTGCCGACCGGCCCACCCTGGCCGTCGACCAGCGCGTCCAGCCCGCTGGCGAAGTCAGCCTTCTTCTTCGCTGCCTCGTCGGCCGTCAGGTGGCCCTCCTGGACGTCCTCGTCGACGCCGGCGGCGAACTGCTGCGTCAGGAACGCCTTGAGCTCGTCGCGCGACTTACCGTGGTCGGCGGCCTCCTGTGCCAGCGTCTTGCCGCCCTGCAGGTCGGCGCGCAGCGTGGCCTCGTCGACACCGAGGAACGCCGCCAGATCGTCGCCGGCGAAGAAGCCCGGGCCGCCGCGACCGTGGTGGCCGCCCGGTAGGCCGAAGAGCGGCCCCTTGCCAGCGTTGACCGCCGCGCGCATCCGGTCGGCCTCTGCCTGGGTGATGGCACCGTCGGCCTGGGCCTGGTCTATCTCTTGCAGGCTCGTTGTCTTCAGCGCGTCTCGCAGTGTCTGCTCGTCGATCCCGAGGTTCGCCGCCAAGCGGGCGACGTAGTCGTCCACGCGCGAGTCATTCGTTGCCTGCTGGCCGACCAGGGCCGGCCGGTCGAGGCTCAGGCTGGACCCCCCGCCGGCGCCGCTCGCGAACGCTGCGCCGCCCCAGATGCCCACCGCCGCCAGCGGTGCTACGCCCAGCAGGGCCACCGGTTTGAGTCTTTTCGGTGCTTTCACAGGACTTGCTCCTTGCTCTTGTGTGCGTCCGGGACCGTCTCGAAGTCCCGCCATGGGCCAGCTGCCCACGGTTGTTTGCGATGCCGGGCTGGCCGGCTGCGCGCTCGTGTGGCTGGCGTCGTTTCGTCGAAGCGAGAGGAAGCGAACTGCAGGATCCGTGCAGCGCGGCGTTCCTCGACCTCCACGTGAGCATCACGCCGAGGCTTTTGAGCGAGATGAGTGAATCTTCGGAACCTTCTAAGGAAGCCGGCGAAGGTAAGCGTCCCTTTCGCCATGCGGCAGTCCATGTCCGAGGGACGCAGCCGCCACGATAAACAGCGCAGAGGGCCGGGGAAGAGATAAAGGAAATGGGCCGTCGGTTGCCCGGAGCGGAGCGTGGGAGGTGCCTCGACAACGAAGGCAACGCAGCCGGCCCGCACTCAGTATGGGCCTTTTCCCCAGATGCGAACAGGGGGTTCGCCGTCGAATGGAAAACGACCGGGTTTGCCACGAGCGATCGGAGTCCGCTCGAAAGCAGCTACCCCAAGGAGTCATGCCTTTCCGCGTCGTTCCGTTTTCCTCGCCTACACTGCCTGCCAGGGTGAGAGTCGTCCGCGCGGCAACCATCGGGCTCGGCCTGGGCGGTCTTGCCGCTCTGGCGCTCAGCGTTGGCCTCCTGTGCTCCGTCGACACCGCCTCGCAGAAGGCCTCCCCGGCTGCAACCCCGACGCCCACCGCAGAGGCTGTGCAGCTCCCCGGCCCGACCACCCTCGGCGAGCTCGGCGTGCGCGTCGCCTACGCCAGAGTCGACGCCAGCGGCCGGGGCATCCTCGTGATCGACGAGCCCGACGGCACGCGAACGGAGGTGGCTCGGGCGCAAGGCGTGTTTTCGGGCATCGCCTGGTCGCCCGACGGTACCAGCCTCGCCTTCAGTTTCGGCCCCTCGGCACAGGAGCAGAACGTCTACCTGGTCGCGCGCGACGGCAGCGCCCTGCGGCCCCTGACGAGCGACGGGCATAGCCGGCGGCCCACCTGGACAGCCGACGGCGAGGCCGTCCTCTTCAGCAATGGGGACGCTGCCGCCCGGGGAGGGCCGCTCGCAACGGTCGCTCTCGGCGGCGCCGACCCCCGGCCGCTCGTTGCCGACGCCCAAGTGGACGACCCCAGCGTCTCCCCCGACGGCTCGCTCATCGCCGCTTCCTACGGCCCCGGCTCGATGGCGCTGGTCACCCCCGCCTCCGGTGCCGTTCAGAAGGTCGTCCAGTGGCTACGCGAAGCCGCCCCGACCTACAGTTCCTTCAGCTGGTCCGCGGATGGCAACGCCCTCGCCGGCGTCATCGCCCGCGGCGCCGCGCTGGCCGTCGCCGTGCTCACCGACCACTTCACCGCGCAGCGCCAGGTGGGCGGGGCCTTCCTCGGTGCGCCGCCCGACCCTGCCTGGCCCCACCCCTCCTGGTCCCCCGACGGCAGCGCCGTCGTCGTAGCCTCCGCCGAATCTGGCGACATCCTGGTCATGGACGCCGACGCTCCGCCATCGGCCATGCCGTCGCCCGACGCCATGTCGCCTGTGCGCGTGCTGATTCCGGCACCAACGGGCACGAAGCTCGCCTACCCGGCCATCGCTCCCGTGCAGCGACCGACGCAGGGCAACCCCAACCTGTAGCGCAACAGGCCCTCGCCTGGGGCCGGATGGACGCGGACGGCCGGCACCCGACATGCCATCGTCGGGGGGTGAGCGCTGCTCGTTCGGTCTCGCTCTTCGCCCCACTCGCTATGGCGACGCGCACCCTCGAAGCCGTGGAAGTCCGCGGCATCCCCGACCCGAGCCTCGTCGTCCCGCCCTTCCCCATCCGCCACTGAGGCTCTGCTCCGGGGTCTGCGCTCACCCGGCCGCTCAGCGCGTTGACGAGACGGCCCGCTGCTCCTGGGCGCGCACAGCCGCAACGAACGCCCGGACCCTCGCCGGCACCTTCCGGTGCTCCGCGTCCTCGACGCCGGTCAGCACGTCCACTCCATAGGGCCGCACCCGGGCGACAGCCTCGGCGACCGTCTCGGCGGTCAGTCCACCGGCGAGGATTGCCGGCCACTTTGCCGTCGCGCAGAGGGATGCCGCCAACGTTCGATCGAGTGTGAGCCCTGTCCCTCCCGGTCGCTCCGGCGACCGGGGGTCGAGCAGGATCGCCGCCGCTCCGGCCGCCACGAAGCGATCGCCCGCGGACAGCCAGCTCCCGAACTCGCCGCTCCCACCGCCCGGAATGCGCAGCGCCTTCACGACGCGGACGCCCGTCCCTCGCAGGGCGGCTACCACTGCTCCGACCGTCTCCGGCGTCTCGTCGCCATGCAACTGCAACACGTCGGCCCCCGTCTTCCTCGCCAGATCGACGAGGGTGGTCGCGTCGCCGGAGACGACGGCGACGCGCGCGATGAACGGGGGCACCGCCGCCATCAAGGTGGCGGCCTGCTCCCGGGGCAGATTCCAGGGCACCGGCGTCGGGAACTCCACCACAAAACCGAGGGCGTCGACCTCCACCGCGACACAGAGACGCACGTCCTCGGCGTTCGTCAGCCCGCAGACCTTGACCCTCGTCATGCGCGCCACCCCACCGCAACCATCGACCGCAGAAGCACGCCCGCGTCTTCGGCCAGAAGGATGCTCGTGCCGACGAGCACCGCGTCAGCGCCAGCCTCCCGCGCTCGTCGTACGTCCGCCGCGTCGCGCAGCGAGCTCTCGCTGAGCAGCAGCGTTTTCCCCCGTGCGAGCGGGGCGAGCTGCTCGGTCACCGTCACGTCCGCCTCGTCCGTCTCTCCCACGGCAATATTCCGGTTGTTCACGCCGACGACGTCCGGGCCAATCCCGGAATCGACCAGCGTCTGCCAGTCAGCCTCCGAGTGGACCTCCACCACCGTTTCGAGTCCGCACCGGTGTGCTTCGGCCTGGAGGAGGCGCAGCCGATCCGCGTCGAGCTGCTGCACGATCAGGAGCACCGCCGAAGCGCCCGCCTTGGCCGTCTCCGCCATCTGGGCAGGCTTCGCGATGAAGTCCTTCCTGAGGATCGGTACGCCCGCAACGGGGCCCACTGCGCGCAGGATCTCCAGGCTCCCGCCGAACCACGCCTCTTCGGTGACCACGGAAAGCCCGGCGATCGCTTCGGCCGCCATGACCTTCGCGAGAGCGAGCGGGTCCCGTCCCCGGAGCAGATCGCCGTCCCGCGGCGAACGGCACTTGATCTCCGAAAGCACCGGCATGGCGCCTTCTCGCTGACGACGCCGGATCGAAGCACAGAGCGAGTTGGAGCCCGGTGCCACGTCCCTCAGACGGCCTGCGAGGCCGTCGCCAGCTCGTCCAGCTTCGCCCGCGCGGCACCCGAATCGATGTTTGCGCGCGCCAGCCCGATACCTTCGGCGACGCTTCCGACCCGGCCCGAGACATAGAGCGCGGCCGCGTTGTTCAGGACCAGGAAATCCCGCCGCGGGCCCCGGTCCTTCCCGTCGAAGACGTCCCGGATAACGGAGGCGTTGAATGCCGCGCTTCCCCCCGCTACGTCGTCCAGCGTCGCCCGCCCCAGCCCGAAGTCCTCCGGCGCGATTTCGTACTTCTCTATCTTCCCGTCGCGGATCTCGGCGACGCTCGTCCTGCCGATGATCGAGATCTCGTCCAGCCCGTCGAGGCCGTGCACCACCATCACATGCTTCATGCCCAGCTGCGCCACGACCTCCGCCACCATCGGCACGAGCTCCGGCCGATACACCCCCATCAGGTGGTAGGGTGCGCCCGCCGGGTTGATGAGCGGCCCGATGATCGTGAAGAAGATCGTCTTTATCCCCAGCTGCTGCTCGGGCCCGAACACCTTGAGCATGATCGGGTGGAAGTTCGGCGCATAGAGGAACGAAATCCCCACCTTTTCGATCAACCTCGCCCCCTGCTCTGGTGTCAGGTCGATCTTCACCCCCAGCGCTTCGAGCGCGTCGGCGCTGCCCGACGACGACGAGATG
>JADLBT010000329.1 GCA_020847555.1 Gemmataceae bacterium | reverse complement strand
GATCGGGCCGCCCTCGGCGGGGCGCTCCACCTCCAGCCCCTCGAACGCGGCCACGCCGAGCGCGAACCCGCGCCCGAAGTGGACGATCATGTCGGTCTGCGTCTCGTCCAGGATGTTGATCGTGAAGGCGTCGCCCGGGTTGAGCCAGGCGCCGATCTCGCGGCCGCGCTGCAGCGCGAGGCTGACCTGCGGTGGATCGAAGGAGCACTGCTGCACCCAGCTGGCGAGCATGCCCGTCTCGGCGTTGCCGCGCCGGGCCGTCAGGATGAACAGCCCGCTGGGAATCCGTCCCAGCGCCGCCGCCAGCTGCCTGTGCGGGTCGGTCGGGTTCGTGTTCAGACGGCACCCCCCTCGCCGCGCGCCCCGGTCTGGAGCGGCCGGCCGACCAGTCCCTGCACGCGCTGCACCTTCGCGTCGAGCCGCCCGGCCGGCCCCCGCCGATAATCCACCTTGATCGTGCAGGTGATTCGCTCGCAGTCCGCGGCGAGAGCCTCGTAGCAGCGCCGGACGACCGCGAACACCGCCTCCCACTCCCCTTCCAGGGTCGTGCCCATCGCATGCAGCCGGTAGGCCAGTCCGCTCGCCGCCACCACCTCCAGGCAGCGCGCGACGTAGGGGCTGACGCTCTCGCCCTTGCCCAGCGGGGTCATACTGAAGTCGAGCAGCACCATGTTCCGCCCTCCGCGCCGGGGCGCTCCGCAAACGCCGGTTACTTCTCCTTCAGGAGTTTTTGCACCAGAGCCTCGACCGTGGTGTAGCGGTAATAATGCTTGCCCAGGCGGGTCGGGTGCGGGTTCTTGCCCTCGTCCTTGACGAGCGTGCCGTTGCCCGGCTTGAACTGCGCCCACTTGCCCTGACGGTCGAACACGAACACCGTCGGGACACCCTCCTCCTTGAGGTGGATCTTGCGTTCCCAGAACTCCTGCGACTCGTTCAGCAGGAGGTTGGGGAACGCCGCCTCCTCCTTCTGGAGGAACGCCAGGACTTCCTTGACCTTCGCGCCGTCCACCTTGCCGTCGTCGTCCGTCACCGGATCGACGCTGACGGAGATGGTGACGAGGCCGTCCTTCGCGTACTTGCGGCGCATCTCGACCAGATGCGGGAATGCCTGTTTGCACGGCGTTCAGTAATCGGCCCAGAAATCGACGACGACCACCTTGCCGCGGTGCCTGCTGATCTCGTCGGCGAGCCCGTCGTACCTGACGACCTTCAGTTCGACGGCGCCGGCGGTTTTCTCCTGCGTCCGGCCGGTCCCCTGTGCGAGCGGCAGGAGCAGCAGACCGACCACGCCCAGGGCGGCACCTCGGTAAGCAGCTTGCATACTTCTCTCCTGAAACGACCGGGCGGCGATCCTCTGTTTCTCCTCAGTAGATGGTAGCGGCGCAGCGCCGCTTATGCCAGAAGCGCCGGGGGAAGGCCGGTTCGGGGCTGCGCGGTGCGCCGGCCCGGGCTTTATTCCTTGACCCCGGCGAGAGTTCGGCAGCGCCTCCTCTCTGGCCCCGGGCTGGCTCGCCGGATAGGTTTCCTCCGCAGGAGCGTTCCGAAACACCTCTGCGGAGGAAACCACCGTGCTGCGATCCCGACTCGACTGGAAGGCGGCCGCCCTCGCCGCCCTCGCCGCCCTCGCCCTGCCGGCCGCCGGCCCGGCGGAGGCGGCGGCCGGGGCCAGGGCGAAGCGGCCCAACATCCTCATCATCCTCGCCGACGACATGGGCTACGCGGACATCGGCTGCCACGGGTGCAAGGACATCCCGACCCCGCACATCGACTCCCTCGCCAAGAACGGCGTCCGGTTCACCAGCGGGTACGTCTCCGGCCCGTACTGCAGCCCGACACGCGCCGGCCTGCTGACCGGCCGCTACCAGACCCGGTTCGGCCACGAGTTCAACCCCGGCGCCAAGGGGGGCCAGGGTCTGCCGACGTCGGAAACGACCCTCGCGAACCGGCTCCGCGACCTGGGGTACGTCACCGGGCTGGTCGGCAAGTGGCACCTCGGCGCCGGCCCGAAGATGCACCCGCTCGAGCGCGGCTTCCAGGAGTTCTTCGGCTTCCTGGGCGGCGCCCACTCCTACTTCGTCGAAAACGCGAAGACGATCCTGCGCGGCAAGGCCCCGGCGGAGGAGAAGGAGTACCTCACCGACGCCATTGCGCGCGAGGCGGTTTCGTTCATCGACCGTCACGCGAAGGAGCCGTTCTTCCTGTACCTCGCGTTCAACGCCGTCCACACGCCGATGCACGCGCCCGCGAAGTACCTCGACCGCTTCCCGAAAATCGACGACAAGAAGCGCCAGACCTACGACGCGATGCTGTCGGCGATGGACGACGCGATCGGCAAGGTGCTCGCGAAGCTGCGTGAGAAGGGGATCGAGGAGGACACCCTCATCTTCTTCCTGAGCGACAACGGCGGGCCGACGATGGTCGGCACAACGATCAACGGGGCGCGCAACGGGCCGCTGCGCGGGTCGAAGCGCCAGCTTCTGGAGGGCGGGGTGCGCGTGCCGTTCCTCATGCAGTGGAAGGGCCGACTGCCGGCCGGCAAGACATTCGACGATCCGATCATCAGCCTGGACATCCACCCGACGGCCCTCGCCGCGGCCGGCAAGCAGGCGCCGGCCGCATGGCAGCTGGACGGCGTCAACCTGCTGCCGCACCTCGACGGCAAGGCGAAGGGGGCGCCGCACGAGGCGCTGTTCTGGCGCTTCGGCAACCAGTTCGCCGCCCGCAAGGGGGACTGGAAGCTGGTCCAGTACGACAGCACCGGCGTCAAGCTGTACAACCTGAAGGACGACATCGGCGAGGCGAAGGATCTGGCCGCCCAGCGCCCGGAGGTGGTCCGCGAACTGCGCGCCGCCTGGGACCGCTGGAACAGCGGGATGGTGCCGCCGCTGTGGGGCGGAGGGAAGAAGAAGGGCAAAAAGAAGGGCGCGTGAGTTCCTGCCGCGCCTGGCGTCGTGATTCACCGCCAGCCCGGAGCGCCAGCGCCGGGCGCCTGTCGCGCCCGGCGCTGGCGCTCCGGGCTGGTGCGAGCGCGTTGCAGCGTTGCGACCCGTGGGCCTTGCGGTCAGTCCCCGAAATTCGTGCCGACGCGCCGCGCCGTCCGGATCAGCGGGTGATCCGGCGGGACCAGCCTGGTTTTCCCCGCGACCTCCGCCAGCGGCACCGCGGTCACGTCCGCGCCTTTTAGCGCCACCATGCAGTTGTACTCCCCGCGGGCCAGCATTTCGGCCGCGTGGGTTCCGAAGCGCGTCGCCAGGATGCGGTCGAACGGCGTCGGCACCCCGCCGCGCTGCAGGTGACCCAGCACCGTCACGCGCGTCTCCATCCCCAGCCGCTTGCTGATCGCCTTGGCGGCCGCCGAACTCGCCCGCCCGTCCCCGAGAGCGTCGAACGCGGCCGCCCCGTCGCCATCCTTCCGGTCCCCCTTCGCCTTCTTGTGTTTCTTCTTGCCGGCCTTCTCGACGGCGACCGCCGCCCCCTCCGGGACGGCCGTCTGACGCGGGCGCGCCCCCTCGGCGACGGCGACGATGCTGAACCACTTGCCGCGCCGGCGCCGCTCCGTCAGGTGCTGGCAGATGCTGTCGAGATCGTAGGGGATCTCCGGGATCAGGATGATGTCGGCCCCGCCCGCGAGGCCCGCCGCCAGCGTCAGCCAGCCGGCCTTGTGGCCCATCAGCTCGATCACCATGACACGCAGGTGCGCCTCGGCCGTCGAGTACAGCCGGTCGATTGCCTGCGCTGCGGTGTTGACGGCCGAGTCGTACCCGAAAGCGATGTCGGTCCCGGCGAGATCGTTGTCGATCGTCTTGGGCAGGCCGATGACGTTCATGCCCTGCTGCATCAGGCTGTACGCGACCTTGTGCGTGCCGTTCCCGCCCAGGCAGACCAGGCAGTCGAGTCCGAGGCGGTTGTACGTCTCGATGGCCCGGGACGTCAGGTCGATCGTCTGGCCGTTGGGCAGCGGCATCTTGTACGGCTTCTCCCGGCTGGTCCCGAGGATCGTCCCGCCCAGCGACAGGATGCCGGAAACGTCGTGCGGGTGAAGGACGCGCGAGTGGTTCTCGACCAGGCCGCGGAACCCCTTCTCGATGCCGATCACCTCGATGTGAAAGTCGCTCAGCGCCGGCTTGGCGACGCCGCGAATGGCCGCGTTCAGGCCCGGACAATCGCCGCCGCTCGTCAGGATCCCGATGCACCGCGCCCCGGCTACCGCGCCCATGACTCTCCCCTCCGCCGACCCGTTGCTTGCCGTCCCGCCCGCGCCGGCGGGCGATCTACTCGGTTCTCCCAGTTCCGCGACCGCGCGGGTATGACGTTTCGGCGGCCAGCCGCGCCTACCGGCCGGACCACCGGGCCAGCAATCCGGCCGCGTCCCCGAAGACGGCCCGTCCCCGCTCGGCCCGTTTCAGATCGCGCAGGGCCTCGCGCGCGAGCCGCAGCTGGTCCTCGCGCAACGTCGGGGTCAGCGGCTCCAGCTGCTCCCACAGCGACGGAGCCGGTATCCAGGTGCGCTGCCGCGAGTCCACGTAGTCGGCGGTGGACGGCTTCCGCAGGGTGTAGATGGCGTAGTAGTAGAACAGCAGTTCGGTGAGCCGGTACGGCTGCTCGACCGGGTGAACGCCGGCCGGGCGCTGCCACGGCGCCGCGCGGTGTTGCAGGTCGAGCGCCAGCACCAGCGGCCAGTAGGTCTGCGCGTGCTGCGCGCCGGTCCGGCTCAGCTGGACGATGCTCCACAGGTACAGCTCGTCGTAGGCGTGCGTGTCGAGCTGGGTGAACTCGTCGAGCAGCACGCACAGGGTGTCTTCCAGTTCGGGGCAGCCGAGCCGCTGCAGCGCCTCGACGAGATAGAAAAAGGAGCCCGCGTCGTGCAGGCGCATCGCCAACCCGCCCCCGGCACTGGCGTTCGCGATCGGCCGGCGCAGCTGGAGGAAGCGGTCGAGCAGGATCGCGCGGAGGGCGGGCCGGTCGTGCGGCAGGTCCGCGAGGGTGACGGCCGCGCGCGGATTGACCTGCGGGCGCAGGTCGCCGTACTGGGCCTCGTGCATCGGATCCCCACGCTGCCAGTCGTTCATGTTGCTCCACCCGCATTCCCGGCCGCCGGACTCAGCGGCTCCTCCCCGTGCTCTAATGCAGTCGTGGCCGCCCCCGCCAGAATAACCGAGCACGCCACGCGCCGCCACCGAGATTACGTGCGGCCGTTCCTTGTCGGTCCCCGGGTGTCCGGCTACGCTGTCACCGAGACCCAGCTCCTTCCGTCTCACCCAGAGATCACCATGAACCGCGCACCGGCTCACCTTTCCGCCCGCTCGCACCAGACCGTGGACCAGCCGATCAGTTACTTCATGCAGCAGGCGGTCGAGAACCCGGGTTTGATCAGCCTCACTGCCGGTCTGGTCGATTACGAATCACTCCCGGCCGACGAGGTCCGGACCGCGCTCGACGACATCCTCGGCTGCCCGGCGGCTGCCCGCGCTGCCCTCCAGTACGGCACCACCCAGGGGTACGGCCCCCTGCGCGAGAAACTCCTCGCCCGCACCGTCGCCCTCGACGACGTCACGGCGGCGGACGTGTCCCTGACCGCGGACGATCTCGTCATCACCACCGGGTCGCAGCAGCTGCTGTACCTGCTCGGCGAGCTGCTCCTCGACCCCGGCGACCTGGTGATCACCGAGGCTCCGTCCTACTTCGTCTACCAGGGGACGCTGAACAGCCTCGGCGCCCGCACCCTCGCCGTGCCGATGGACGAACACGGCATGGACACGGACGCGCTGGAGGAACTGCTCGCCCGGCTGGACCGGACCGGCGAGATTGATCGATTGCGGATGATCTACGTCTGCGACTACTTCCAGAACCCCAGCGGGCGGACGCTGTCGCTGCCGCGCCGCCAGCATCTGGTCGAACTCGCCCGCCGGTACAGCCGCAAGCACCGCCTCTTCATCCTCGAGGATGCTGCCTACCGGGAGCTGCGCTACGATGGCGTCGATCTGCCGACCATCAAGAGCTTCGACGAGGACAACGCCCACGTCATCCTGGCGATGACGTTCTCCAAGCCGTGCGCGCCAGGGCTGAAGACCGGCTATGGGTTCCTGCCGCGCGACCTGCTGGCGCCGCTGCTGCGCCTCAAGGGCAACCACGACTTCGGGTCGAACAACCTCACTCAGCACCTGCTCGACCGGCTGCTCGCCACCGGCGCATACGACCGCCACGTCGCCGCCCTGTGCGACGTCTATCGGGCCAAGCGCAACGCCCTGCTCGACGCGCTCCAGGAGG
>JADLBT010000328.1 GCA_020847555.1 Gemmataceae bacterium | reverse complement strand
GGCCTCCTTGATGGTGGGGAAGAACTTCAGCTTGTTCTCGATGTACTTGGGCGGGAACAGCGTGCCGTCGGTGAGGTGCCCGACGTCCTTGGCGCGGTCGATGATGCGCAGGTGCCCGTCCGGCGTCATCAGGCCGGCATCGCCGGTCTTCACCCAGCCGTCCGGCGTCTTCGCCTCGGCGGTGGCCTCGGCGTTGCGGTAGTACTCCTTGAACACGCCGGGGCTGCGGAACAGCACCTCGCCGTTGTCGCTGAGCTTCAGCTCGACGCCCGGCGCCGGCCGGCCGACCGTGTCGGCGCGGATCTCGCCGTCCGGCTGCATGGTGATGTAGATCGAGGCCTCGGTGGAGCCGTAGAGCTGCTTCAGGTTGACGCCGAGCGAGCGGTAGAACTGGAAGATCTCCGGCCCGATCGCCTCGCCGGCGGTGTAGGCGAGGCGGATGCGGCTGAAGCCCAGGGTGTCCTTCAGCGGCCCGTAGACCAGCAGGGCGCCCAGGCGGTACTGCAGGCGCGGCCAGAGGCCGACCGGCTGGCGGTCGAGGATGCGCCCGCCGACGCGCCGCGCCACCTCGAGGAAGTGCTTGAACATCCGCCGCTTGAGGCGCGAGGCGTCCTCCATGCGGATCATCACCGTGGTCAGGATGTTCTCGAAGATGCGCGGCGGGGCGAAGAAGTAGGTCGGCCCCAGCTCGCGCAGGTTCTGCATCACCGTGGCGCCGGATTCCGGACAGGAGACGCAGAAGCCGGTGATGTAGGACTGCGCGAAGGAGAAGGTGTGGTCGCCCACCCACGCCATCGGCAGGTAGGCCAGCACCTCCTCGTCCTCGGTCAGCCGGTCGAAGGCGATGCCGGCCTCGGCCGTCTTGATGATGTTGTCGTAGGTCAGCACCACGCCCTTGGGCTGGCCGGTGGTGCCCGAGGTGTAGAGCATGATCGAGGTGTCCGCCCCCTGCCCGCGGTCGACCTCGCGGTCGTACCAGCCGGCGTCGGCGGCGACCCGGCCGCGGCCGAGCTCGGCCAGGCGTTCCCAGGAGACCAGGAAGGGCTGGGCGTAGTTCCGCAGGCCGCGCGGGTCGCTGTAGACGATCTGCTCCAGCGCCGGCACGCCGGCACGGATCTCCAGCAGCTTGTCGACCTGCTCCTGGTCCTCGGCCATCGCCATGCGGGCGCCGGCGTGCTCGACGACGTAGGCCATCTCGCGCGCCACCGAGTCCTGGTAGACCGGCACCGGGATGGCACCCAGCGCCTGCGCCGCCACCATGGTCCAGTAGAGCCGCGGGCGGTTGTCGCCGACGATGACGATGCGGTCGCCGCGCGCGAGCCCCAGCTCGGCCAGGCCGGCGGCGATGGCGCGGACCTCCTCCTGCACCTGGCGCCAGGTCCAGGTCAGCCAGATGCCCAGGTCCTTCTCGCGGATCGCCACGCGGTCCGGCCGCGCGGCGGCGTGATGCCGCAGGAACTTGGGAAAGGTGTCGAGGCCCGCCGCGGCAGCCATCGTCTGATCCATCCTCCCTCGGGTCCCGATCCCGGGTCGAATGTCACGCGGGCGCGGCTGGCAGCGGGCGCCCACCCCTAGGCACCCGGCGGGGCGCCCGTTCGGGCTGCCCTGCACCACTCTTGCGCGCCGCCCGACCTCCCTGGAGTTATGCTTCTAGTTCATGGCGGGACAACGTAATTGCGTTACCTACGGCCAATCGCGGGCAGCGTCAAGCGACCCCCTGCCGCAGACGAAAGGATAGTGGTCTCTTGCAGGACAATACGCTGTCGTGAGGGTTGCGGCCGCGCCGGCGGCCCGCAACCCCACCGCCCGGCCGGCTAGCCGATGTCGATCAGCAGCGGCACGTGGTCGGAGGGCTTGTCCCAGGTCCGCGTGTCCTTGACCGTGGTCACCGCGGTGACCTGCGGCATCAGCTTCGGGCTCGCCAGGGCGTGGTCCAGCCGCCAGCCGTAGTTCTTCTCGAAGGACTGCGGGAAGCGGTAGCCCCACCAGGAATAGAGCTGCTCGGGCGCCGGCACGAAGTGGCGCGGCGCGTCCACCAGCTTGCCGCTCTCCCACAGTTTGGCCATCGCCGCCGACTCGCGCGGCGTGTGGCCGACCGAGCGCACCAGGCGCTTGTGGTCCCAGACGTCCCACTCCAGCGGCGCGACGTTCAGGTCGCCGACGATCAGCACCTTGCGCTTCCAGATCTCGTCGGCCTTCGCCCAGGCCGCCATCTCCTCGAGGAACTGCAGCTTGTGGGCGAACTTGGGGTTCTTCTCGGTGTCCGGGTCCGGGCCGCCTGAGGGGACGTAGAAATTGTGCAGCTCGACGTAGCCGGGCAGCAGCAGGGAGGCGTGGCGGCGGTCGTCCTTGCCGCACCAGATGCGCGGCTCGGGCGCGGTGAAGGGCAGGCGCGAGAAGATGGCGACGCCGTTGTAGCTCTTCTGCCCGTGGATGACGTGGAAGCGGTAGCCCAGCGCCTGGATCGCCGCGACCGGGAAGCTGTCGTCGTCGACCTTGGTCTCCTGCATCGCCAGCACGTCGGGCTGGTGCGCGGCGACGAAGCGGGCCAGATGGTCCAGCCGCTGGCGGACCGAGTTCACGTTCCAGGTGGCAATGCGCATCTTGGGCATGGGAGCTCTCGTCCGGCGGCGGGCCCGCGACCCTAGCCAAGCGGCCGGCAGCGCGGCAACCCGCGCGTCGGTAGGAGGTCTCGTGATTGGGTTGGCCCCAAAAAGACGGAACGCCCGGGCAGGGGGGGGTGCCGGGCGTTCCTGTCTGTCTCCGTGGCGGTGGACTTGGCCCGGGGGGAGGGGTTGGGCCACCGATGCTTCACGGAGGGAAAGGGCGTCGTTGCCTCCGCCGCTTCCGGACGGTGCGCTGTTGCGTCACCGTCTCATGCAACAAGACTTGGGAAGCCGCTGCGGTTCCGCCAAGCCCCAGCCCCCGCAAAACTTGCATGGCTGCTTGGTCGTCCGGTCGCGGGGATGTCCCGCCGCCCGGGCGCCGCTAGGCCGCCGCGGCCCGCCCACGGGCTTCGCGGCGGGCCCGGACGGCCTCGCCGAAGGCCTTGAAGAGGCGCACGGAATCCGGGTTGGCCATGGCCTTGAACTCGGGATGCCACTGCACCCCCAGGGCGAAGGCACGGGCATCCTTGACCGCGACCGCCTCGATCGTGCCGTCCGGCGCGGTGCCCTCCGCCGCCAGGCCCTCGGCCAGGCGGTCGATGCCCTGCCAGTGCAGCGAGTTAACCTGGATCTCGTCGCGCCCGAGGATGCGCCGCAGCTGGCCGTCCGGGACCAGCCGCACGGCGTGGCGGGCGGCGTAGTCGACGTCGTGGTCGCCGGTGTTGGGGCTGCGGTGATCGATCCGGCCCGGCACCTCGTGCACCCGGGCATGCAGCGTGCCGCCCAGCACCACGTTCAGCTCCTGGAAGCCGCGGCAGATGCAGAGCAGCGGCACGCCCTGCTCGATCGCGGCGCGGATCAGCGGCAGCGTCACCGCGTCGCGCGACTCGTCATGCGGCTCGGCTTCCGGCGAGGCCGGCAGGCCGTAGTGGCGCGGATGCACGTTGGAGACGCTGCCGGTCATCAGCAGCCCGTCGAGCCCCGCCAGCAGGCCGGCGGGGTCGAAGAACTCGCCGAGGTTGGGGATCATCAGC
>JADLBT010000327.1 GCA_020847555.1 Gemmataceae bacterium | reverse complement strand
GGCGCCCCGGCCAGCTCTTCGCTGCGCAACAGGACAGAGGACGTCCGCACCAGCTGCTCCGCGAGCGCCGCGATCGCCTCGCACCGCCGCCGCGTCTCGGGCTCGCCCGTCTCGCCGGCCACCGCCCGCGCCTGCATCACGACCAGCCCGAGCGACGACCGAAGTTCGTGGTAGGCCAGCGTCAGCGGGTCGAACTCGTGCTCCATCAGCCTGATCGTCGGCGCCGCTTCGCTGCCGCCGCGGGTCGGGCCGGTGACAGTTGCGGCCGCCGGGTCCACTGCGGAGGCGGGCGCCGCCTGCCGATACCCGGGTATGGACGCACTTCGCGGCACGGCCAACACCATCGACGACGCCCTCGCGACGGGCAGCCCGCTCCGCGCCAAGGTCGCGTTCGCCGTTGCTGCGAAGATGCTCGATGTCCAGCGCGACGCCGGCGCCGCGATCGTGGCGCTGCTCGACCCGAATGTGGGGAGTACCTTCGACCGGCGGGCCTGACGTCCGCCGGACGGCTATTCGAGCCCGAAGAGCCGGTCGAGGCCGATGACCAGGTGGTCGAGTTCCATGACCGCCCGCGTGGCGGCGATCACGCCCGGCATAAACGACTCCCGGCCCGTCGTGTCGTGCCGCACCGTGAGCGTCTGCCCAAGGCCCCCGAAGATCACTTCCTGGCTCGCGACGAACCCTGGCACGCGCACCGAGTGGATCGCGATGCCGCCATGCTCGGCTCCCCGCGCGCCGGGCAGCGTCTCCTTCTCGGGGTTGGGGTGCACGAAAGGGTCTTTCCGCGCCTCCCGCATCAGCTGGGCGGTGGTGACGGCCGTGCCGCTGGGCGCGTCAACCTTCTGGTCGTGGTGGAGCTCGATGATTTCGGCGTTGTCGAAGAACCGGGCCGCCTGGCGGGCAAAGTGCATCATCAGCACCGCGCCGATGGCGAAGTTCGCCGCCACCACCGCACCCACCTTCCGGGCCCTAGCCTCTTCCTCCAGCCGTTCCATGAACTGGGCGGGGAGGCCGGTCGTCCCGATCACCAGCCTCGTGCCGGCGGCCAGCGCCGCTTCTGCCAGTCCGGGCGTCCAGTCCGCGTTCGTGAAGTCGATGATGACGTCCGGTTTTGTCTCCGCCAGGCATTCGGCGGGGGACGTGTACACGCGCAGCCCATCAACCGCGGAGCCCTTTGACAGGCCATCGAGGTAGGCCACGGGCGTCATGCCGGGTTCGATCGCGAGCGCGCCCATCACCTGGCGCCCCATCTTCCCGGACCCCGAAACGGCTACGCGGATCTCGTCCACAGCGCGATGCTAACAGGCCCGCGCAAGATGATCAGCGTGGCCAGAGTGCGCCCGTCAGTGGAGACTGTGGCCCGCCACGGGCATGCCCCGTTCGACATCGAAGAGGAACGCGCGGATGGCGGCAGCTACGAACTCCGGCGCCTCGTTGAGCGCGGCGCCGGCAACGCCGCGCAGGAGCACCGTCCGGAGGGCCTCGAACCCGTCCGTGAGTTCCTCGGCAGCGGACCTCCCCGGCGCATCCTCACCCGCGACCAGGAGTGTTGGCAGGTGCCGGATTGGCGCCGGGTCCGGTGGCCGCCACGCACGCAGCGCGGCGGCTGCGGTGAGGTACCCCTCCGCGCCGATGCGGCGGTACTGGTCCCGCACGGCCCCGGCGATGAACGGGTCCCGCACGGCTGCTGCCTTCTGCCTGGCCACCCCCTGCGGCCCCAGCTTCCTCATCTGTGCCAGTCCCGTGTCCGGGCTTTCGCCGTCCCCGCCGGCGGTGAGGTCGACGAGTGCGAGCCCGGCCGCGCTCTCGGGCCGCTTCGCCGCGAGTTCGAGCGCGACCGCCGCCCCCAGCCCCGCGCCGGCGAGCACGCTCAGCCCGGCCTCCGCCTCCTCGATCGCTGCGGCGACGGCGTCCGCAATCGTGCCGATTTCCGCCGGTCCAGCTTCGGCCGGCATGCTGCTCCGGCCGTGGCCCGGCAGGTCGGGCGTCACCAGGCGGTAGTCGTCCTGGAGCGCGACCACGGCCGGCAACCAGGCCCGGTGGTCCGCGCCGAGCGGGTGGAGCAATATCACGGCAGGTGCGTCGGCCGGCCCCCATTCCTCCCAGGCAAGGTGATGGGCGGGCCCCAGGATGGTGATGGGCATTTCGCAGCGTCCTAGAGGAGGCGGCGGATCGGTTTCCGGCCGGGGCGCGGGTCGTAGTTGCTCTTGAACATCTCGAGCTTGTCCCGCTCAATAAGGTACTTCCCGGCGAACAGCGTGGCGGGGATCTTCTTCTGCTTGATCAGCCGGCGAAGGCTTTGCGGGTGGATGTCGAGCTCCCTGGCCGCTTCCACGAGGTCGAGGTAGTTATCGAACGGGGTGATGCTGGCCATCTGGGGGCATCCCTTCGCCGCGCCCGGACTTGGCGCCCGAGAAACCGCTCAAGCGCATAGGCAGTAGCCAACATTAGCAAAGCGCCACAATTATTGTCTATGGGCGTACGCAGTTCTTTGCGCGGGGGCGCCATTTCCGCCAACTCGCCCGTCCTGTTACGATGTGCCTCCCCGGGGTGTAGCTCAGCCTGGCAGAGCGCTTCGTTCGGGACGAAGAGGCCCCCAGTTCAAATCTGGGCACCCCGACCATCCCCCTTCTTCGTGCGCTGCTCAAACTCGAGCTGCCAGCCCGCCACGGCATGCCGCGTGGTTCGGGCCTGGCCTGGCCTCGCCACGCCATGCCTCCACGGTGCCCCACCCAGTTGCCGCGTCAGATGATCGGCGCGGGCGCATAGGGGTCGACGCCGGCCCGGTACATCCCCGGCGGGATGATGTCCCGCACGTCCCCCGTCAGGAACATGATTGCTCCCAGTCCGCCGGTGAACCCACGCCAGCCGCCCCCAAGCCGGTAGTTGGCACTCGCACCCGTCCGTACGGCTGTCGATTTCAGGCCTGCAATCGCCCGCTGGAATGCATCGACCCGGACGCGGAGTTCTGGCGGCACCCAGCCCATGACGGTCTTCTTCCACATAGGCGGGCAGGGTGTCGTCGTGTACCTGGCCCTTGGATACCCACCGACGCCCTTCAACGGCTTGAACAGCTGACGGTGGCTTTGCTTTGCCAGCGTCTGGAGCGTCTTCAATTCGCCTTCGAGCCGCTTGACCACCGCCGCATCGAGGTTGCGCTGGCGGATGACGCTCCGCAACTGGTCCGCCCCCCAGTCAACGATCTGGTCCCAGGCCTCCGCCTGGTTCGGGTGAG
>JADLBT010000326.1 GCA_020847555.1 Gemmataceae bacterium | reverse complement strand
TCTTTCCCCGAAACACCATGCCCGCGGTCCAGTTCTTGTCCTGCGAATCGGTCCTTGCTCACGCGCCATACTTCCCCAGGCGGCGCGCGTGGGCGAGGGCGAGCGGCATCAGGTACTTCGCCTCGAACTGCCCCAGCGCCCCGCGCAGGCACGACGGCTCGCTGAAATCGACCACCGCGTCTTGCCGGCACGAGTCCGCCAGCAGCAGCGTCGGCACCGGGTGCCAGCTGTGGCTGCGCAGCTTGCTCGGCGTGCTGTGGTCGCCCGTCACGATCAGCACGTCCGGCTTCAGGTCGCGGATACGCGGCATCACCGCGTCAAGGCGTTCGATCATTTCCACCTTCGCGTCGAAGTTGCCGTCCTCGCCGGTGCTGTCGGTGTACTTGTAGTGCAGGAAGAAGAAGTCGTAGTCCTTCCACAGCCGGCCGAGCGTGTCGATCTGGTCCGCCAGCGTCGAGCCGGCCTCGGCAACGTCCATCCCCACCAGCCGCGCTAGCCCCCGGTACATCGGATAGACGGCGATCGCGACCGCCCGCAGCTTGTACACCTCCTGCATGGTGTCAATCTTCGGGTAGCGCGCGAACCCGCGCAGTGTCACCATGTTCGTCGGGGCGTCGTTCTTCAGAACGTGGGCCGCCTGGGCGACGAAGTCGTTCGCGGCCCGGGCGGTGTTCTGGGAGGCCGGGTCCGCCCCCTTCGCCTCCAGCGGCTTCTGCCCGGTCACCTGCGGGTCGGTGTCGTTGACGTGGTCGCCGAGGTCGTCGCCGCGGAACACGACCACGAACCGATGCTCGCGAACCGGCTCGACGAACAGCTCCACGCTCGGGATGCGGATCTGCTGGAGCTTGCGGCACATGGCGACGCAGCGCTCGGTCGTTGGCCGGCCGGCCCGGCGGTCGGCGATCAGCCCGCCCGCGTCCACCGTGCAGAAGTTACCGCGAGCGGCAACGTCGCGCGGGCCGACCGGGAAGTTGATGCCGAGCGCCTCCAGGATACCGCGGCCGATCCGGTACTCCAGCGGGTCGTACCCGAACAGCCCGAGGTGGCCGGGTCCGCTGCCGGGGGTGATGCCCGGCAGGACCGGGGTACTCAGCCCGCAGACGCCCTCCCGGGCGTAGGCATCCAGGTTGGGAGTGCGGGCCGCTTCCAGCTCCGTCTTCCCGCCCGGAACCTGGGGCAACCCGCCCAGGCCGTCTGCCACCACCAGGACGATTTTGCTGTCGCTGGGCTCGCTCAGTTCGCGCATCAGGGGGTGCATGTTCATGTTGTGGAGTTTACCGAAAGCAAACTGTAGAGTACAGTAGAGAGCAGTCAGCGCGCGGCGGTCAGCGGCCGGCAGGGAGGTCACGGGTTGGTGCGGGCCGCCGCCCGCCACTCGCTGACCGCTGCCCCAGGGGACCAGGAAATGCAGCTACCCGACGAGGCGATCAGCTACCAGTACCAGTCGCTCCTGGTCCCCCCAACGGAAGAGTGGACGCCAGCGGCCGAGCTGCGCGCCTGCCACTTCCTTCCCCCGGGGGCGCTGAAGGATCTCACTCCCCGGCTGCTGCAGATCCGCAGCCAGATCGCGACCGACCGGGAGCTGCGCCAGGTGCCGCCGGAGATGCAGCCGCTCGACGCCGGGTTCATCGACTGGCCGCAAAAGCTACTCGAGCAGGACCGTCGCCAGAAGGAGGCCGGACCGCTCGGCCGGCTCCTCCAGAAGGCGTCCTTCCTGCGCGACCAGGTGGACCGGGTGGTCATCCTCGGCATCGGCGGAGCCTACCTCGGGGCGCGGGCGCTGTTCGAGGCGCTGCGCAGCGCCCACCACAACGAGCTGCCGCCAAAGGATCGGCCGGGCCTGCCGCGCATCTACTTCGAGGGGACCAATGTCGATAACGACGCGCTGCAGGAGTTGCTCGACCTGTTGCAGACGACGTGCATCGATCCGGAGGTTCGCGACGAGCGGTGGGGGGCTGTCGTCATCAGCAAGTCGGGCGGCACCCTGGAGACGGCGGCTGCCTACCGGACCCTGAAGCGGGACGCGGTGGAGTACTACGGGTCGCACAGCGACCGGCTCCGCCAACTGTTCGTCCCGATCACCGGCCCGACCGGCAAGCTCCGCGACCTGTGCCGGGCGGAGGGGTACGCCGACGACGACATCTTCACCATTCCCGACAACATCGGCGATCGATTCTCGGTGTTCACCCCGGTCGGCCTGCTGCCGGCGGCGATCATGGGGCTGGACGTGCGTGCGTTGCTGCTGGGGGCCAGCGCGATGACGCGGCGGTTCCTCGAGGAGCCGTTCGAGCGCAACCCGGTCCTGCAGTACGCCGGGGTCAACTACCTGCTGACCGCCCAGGCGGGCAAGTCGATTCGGGTGCTGTCGATCTGGTCTCGAAAGCTGGAGGCGCTCGGATTGTGGTACGACCACCTCCTGGCGGAGAGCCTGGGCAAGCACGGGCAGGGACCGACGCCGCTGACGGTGGTGCAGACGCGCGATCTGCACGCGCGCGGCCAGCAGCACCAGGAAGGGGCGCGCGACAAGGTGGTCAACAACCTCGTGGTGAGGACGTGGCGCTACCCGCCGATCCTGGTCGGCATGGCGGACCGCAACGAGGACGAGCTGAATCAGTACAACCGCAAGGGGCTGCCGGATTTGATGGACGCGGCCCACCGAGCCACCAGCCAGGCTTACGCCGACGTGGGCCGGCCGACGGCTGACCTGATCGTTCCGACGGTGTCGGAGCACACGCTCGGCCAGCTGATGCAGCTGCTCATGCTGGCGACCGTCGTGGAAGGGCGGCTCATGGGTATAAATCCGTATGGTCAGCCGGGCGTCGAGGCGTACAGGCGGAACATGAAAGCCCTGCTGAAGAGCTAGCGGTCCGTGGCAGCGGAAGAGCTTACCCAGACGGTGCTGCAACGCCCGTGGAGCAACCTTCCGCCAACGCTGCGGGGTCTACGGTGTTGTGTTTGGCGCGGCACCGCGCCGACGTACAATCGACAGCGGGGCTGTCCGCAGTGCGCCACCCCATCCTTTCTCCGCACCTCGATCCGAGGAGACGTTCCATGCTGCGACCTGCAACCATCCCGGGCCTCGTCACGCTGGCACTGGTTCTGCTCGGTCTGCAAGGTCCGCCCGCTCACAGCGGCGCGGCGGGCGAGGGGAAGAAACCCGCGGCCGGCAAGGCCGTCGAGGCGCAGAGGGGAACGACGCGCGAACGGCTCATGCAGCTGCGTACCCTTCACAAGGTGCTGGAAGAAACCCTGGACACGAAAGCCTTCCAGGGTCCAATGATTCTCAAGGAGATACTGGGGGTTCTCCAGGACAACCTGAACACGCGGTACAAGGATGACGACGTGTTGCCCATCCTGGTCGATGTGCAGGCCTTCAAGGAGGAAAATCCCGACGCCGTGTCTGTCCTTGAGAGCCAGGTCGGGTTCCCGGTGTTTCCGCGCCGGATGACCGTGGCAACTGCCCTGCGCGTGGCGCTTGCGCAGGTTCCCACGAACAATGCGACCTTCCTGGTGCGGGCGGGTTATCTTGAGGTGACCACGCGAAAACAGGCCAGTCCGAAGCAGCTGTTGCAGCGGCGGGTCATGGCCCTCTTCGATGGATCCCCTCTTGGCGAGGCGCTCGATTATCTCTCGGCCCTCACCGGCCTGAGCGTGACCGTGGATTCCCGGGTGGGGGATAAACTCAAGACCCCTGTAACGGCGGCCTTTACCAACGACATAACGCTGGAGGCTGCGCTGCGCATGCTCACCAACATGAGCGATCTGAAAATGGCACTGGTCGGTGATGCGGTCTACATCACCTCGCCTGCCAACGCGCAGGCGCTGGAGAAGGAGCAGCGGCCGCGGGAACCGGAGCCGGGCAAGGTGGCCCAGTGACCAGCCCGGAGCGCCAGCAACAGGCGCTGGCAGTGCCCGGCGCTGGCGCTCCGGGTTGGTTGGGGCTGGGAGGCCGCACGCTCACCCGGAGAAGGTGTCGGCGTGGTGTCGGTGCCGGTCCTCCGTGGCTCGGATCCCGAGACGGCGCAGGTGCAGACCCAGCGCCGCCAGCGTCGCGCCCCACAGGAACCCGAACACCAGCGGTGCCGCCGCGAGGTGCTGCGTCACTGCCACCGCCACGCCGAAGAACAGCAGCCCGAAGGCGTAGCACCGGCCCCAGTAGTTGCTTCCCATGATGAAGAACGCCAGCCCCGTCAGCACCGCCGAGAACGGGTACAGGATCAGATCGTCCCACCCCTGCGGCTTCGGGTCCGGCGGTCGCATCACGCCCTCGCTGACGAGCGAACGCACCACGAGCAGGCTCACCCCGTACGCCGCCAAATAGCCGAGCCAGATCGTCCACAATTCTCGCTCGGGGGCGCTCGTCGGGAGCAGCCGGCTGCCGCGGTTCTTCCAGAACAGCAGGCCGATCAGGACGAACTGGCTCAGCCGCGCGCCCATGATCGCGCTGCGCGGGGCGCCTGTCTGAACGAGGACGTACACCGCCAGATGCTCGAAAAAGATGATCGCCGCCATCAGCAGCACCATCGTGCTCCAGGTGTGGAACGCGGCGTCGTGGTGGCTGCGGTCCAGCGCCCGCGTCAGCCAGTCGAGGACGGTCGAGCTGCGGGCGTGGATCGAGTCGCCGTTGAGGTAGCGCTGCAGATCCTCGGCCAGCGCCTCGGCGGTCGGATAGCGGCGGCGCGGGTCTTTCTCCAGGCATTTGAGGACGATCGTTTCCAGGTCCGTGTCGATCTTCGGGTTGAGCAGGCGCGGCGGGACCGGGTCGGTCTCCAGCACCTGCATGACGGTGTCCATCGGCGTGTCGGACCGGAACGGCGGGCGGCCGGTGAGCAGGTCGTACAGGACGGCCCCCAACCCGTACACGTCGGTCGTCGGTCCGACCTGCTTCTTGCCGGCGGCCTGTTCGGGAGCCATGTAACTGGGCGTCCCGAGGATCGACCCGGTCCGGGTCTGGCCGCTGTCGCTGCCGCCGAGACGCTTGGCCAGGCCGAAGTCGGTGACGTGCGGCTCGTCGTCGGCGTCGATCAGGATGTTGGACGGCTTCAGGTCGCGGTGGAGGATGCCGCGGCGGTGGGCGAAGTGGACAGCGCGGGCGATCTGGCGGGCGTACCGGGCCGCGTGGCGGGGAGGCAGCGGGCCGGCGCTGAGGCGCTGGGCCAGGGTGCAGCCGTCGATGAACTGCATGCTGAAGAAGTGCTGTCCGTCGATCACCCCGACCTCGTAAAACTGCACGATGTTCGGGTGCTGCAGGCCGGCCGCCGCCTCCGCCTCGGTCCGGAAGCGCTGCAAGTCCTCCTCGCTGGCCAGCCGCCCGCCGAGGATCATCTTGAGGGCGACGACGCGGTTGAGTTCGACCTGCCGCGCCTTGTACACCACGCCCATCCCGCCGCGGGCCACCTCCGCCAGCACCTCGTAATCGCCGAAGCGGCGCGGCGGCGCCTCTCCCGACGCGGGCGTCCTCTCGTTGCCGGCATGGGTGAGCGTCGGGGTCTCCAGGTGGGCGGGCGCCTCCAGGCGGGTCAGCGTCTCGGCCGGGCGGGTGTCGGGGTTGGCGGGCTGGGGCGCCGGCGCGGGAACGAGAAGGGTGGGCTCGTCCTCGGCGGGCGGCGCTGGCTGCCCCTCGCCGGCCGGCGGGGTCGGCTCCTTGCGCGAATCGGA
>JADLBT010000325.1 GCA_020847555.1 Gemmataceae bacterium | reverse complement strand
GGGGGAGAGGGGTTGGGGGTGAGGGGGCACGTCTTCACCTCGCTGGAGACGGTCATCCGCATCCACATGCCGGAACTGTTTCCGGGCATGGAGATCCTCGGCGCGACCGTCTTCCGGGTGACGCGCAACAGCGAGTACGAGATCGACGACGAGGAGGTGGAAGATCTCCTCAAGGCGATCGAGGAGGAGGTGCGCAAGCGGCGGCGCGGCGACGCCGTCCGGCTGGAGATCGAGGCCGACGCCTCGGCCGAGGTCGAGCAACTCCTGATGGAGGCGCTCGACCTGGATCCGCCCGACGTCTTCCGGGTGCCGGGCCTGCTCGACCTGACCGGGCTGTTTCAACTCCACGGCCTGCCCGGGTACGCCCAGCTCCGCGACCCGCCGTTCGTCCCGCAGCCGGTGCCGGAGTTCGTCCAGGCGAGCAGTGTCTGGGCAGCCATCCGGGCGCGCGACATTCTCGTTCACCACCCCTACGAGTCGTTCGGCCCGGTCACCGACTTCATCGAGACCGCCGCCGCGGACGAGCGCGTCCTGGCGATCAAGCAGACGCTGTACCGGACGAGCAGCGACTCTCCCGTCGTCCGGGCTCTGCAGCGGGCGGCCGACAACGGCAAGCAGGTGACGGCGATCATCGAGCTGAAAGCCCGGCTCGACGAGGAGCGCAACATCCTTTGGGCGCGCGAGCTGGAGAAGGCTGGCGTCCACGTCGTGTTCGGGTTCGTCGGGCTGAAGACGCACTGCAAGGTGGCGCTGGTGGTGCGCCGGGAGGAGGACGGCATCCGCCGGTACGTCCACCTCGCGACCGGCAACTACAACCCGCAGACGGCGCGCATCTACACCGACCTGGGGTACTTCACCTGCCACCCGGACTTCTGCGAGGACGCCTCGGCCCTGTTCAACTACCTGACCGGGTACTGCGAGCTGCCGCAGTGGCGCAAGCTGATCGTGGCGCCGAGCCGAATGCAGGCGTTCGTGATCGAGAGGCTGGAGCAGGAGGCGGCCAACCAACGGGCCGGTCGGCCCGGCCGGGTGATCGCGAAGATCAACGGCCTGCTGGAACCGGCAGTCGTGCAGGCGCTGTACCGGGCCAGCCAGGCGGGGGTCAAGATCGACCTGATCTGCCGCGGCATCTGCGCCCTGCGCCCGCAGGTGCCGGGAGTGAGCGAGAACATCCGCGTCGTGTCGATCGTCGATCGCTTCCTCGAACACAGCCGCATCTTCTACTTCGAGAACAACGGCGACCCGCAGGTGTACATCGGGTCGGCCGACTGGATGGACCGCAACCTGAGCCGCCGGGTGGAGGTGATCTTCCCGGTCGAGGTGCCGGACCTGAAGCAGCGGGTGATCAAGGAGATCCTGGCGACGTCGCTGGCGGACAACTGCAAGGCGCGGGAACTGCTGCCGGACGGGAGTTACCGGCGCCTCGTGCCGGAGCCGGGGCAGCCGGTCGTGCGCAGTCAGGAGCGTTTCCTGGAGATCGCCACCCAGAACGCGCAGCGCCGACTCAACGAAACGCCCATCCCGGCCCCGCCGCCGGTCGTCGCCCGGCCGCAGCGCGGCAAGGCCCGCCGGGGGACGGCGAAGAAGTGACAACGTGACCAGGTGACCGAAGAAAGCCCACGGGTAACGCCCCGTGGGCCTGGGCTCCGGTCACCTGGTCACCCTGTCACTCCGGCACCTCATTTGGGGGCCGGAATCTCCTCGGCCTCGCCCTTCTTGATGCCATCACTGGCCGGCGGCATGGGCTTGAGCTTTTCCAGACCCGGATCCGTGATCGCGGGAGAAGCGGGCTCGACAATCGCGGGGGCGGCAGGACCGCCTATCGTGGGGACCGGGTGCAGCAAACCCGGTCCAGGAGCGGGAGCGCAGTCGCAGTCGTGGGAGTCGGCCTTGTCGAGCGAATTGCACCCGATCACGATTCCCAGCAGGCTGAGGGCGGTGAGCGAAACGAACGTCCGATGCATGGAGTCCTTTCCTTTCTCGTAAACTCTTCAGTGAGGTTCATCCGTGGCGGGCTGGCGCACGGCGGCGAACCCGGCGCGGACCTTCCTCCCCGCGTCGAACCGCCGCCGGACACGCGCCCATCCCAGCCCCTCCTGGCTGGGAGCGGTCGGCCAGGAACGGCGCGGCGGTAGCGGCCGGCGCGGGCGCCCCGGGCGACAGGCACTGGGTCTGGTGGTATATTCGACTCGGAAACCTCGGCGCCTTGAGCGAATGCCGGCGGCCGGGGGAAGCTAGGGAGGGTCAGGGAATCATGGACGCCGTCATTCTCGCCGCCGGCCTGGGGACGCGCCTGCGGCCGCATACATTGCACACGCCCAAGCCGCTGCTCCCGGTGCAGGGCCGGCCGATCCTTGACTGGGCTCTTGGCGCCTTGCCGGCCGCCGTGGACCGTGTTGTTGTCGTCGTCCACTACCTGGCGGAGCAGGTCGAGGCGTACCTGCGCATCCAGGACCACTTCAAGGACTGGACCACGGTCCCCCAGCAGGAGCCGCGCGGGACCGGCGACGCGCTGCGTCGCTGCCGCGATGTCCTCCACTCGGACCGCTTCCTGGTGCTCAACGGCGACGATCTGTACGGGGCCGCCGACCTGGAGGCGCTGGCCGCGTGCGAGGCCGGCGTCCTCGTCCACCCGGTCGAGGAGCCGCGGCGGTACGGCATCGCTTTCCTGAAGCTGGACGGGACGCTGGAGCGTCTCGTCGAGAAGCCGGACCTGGAAGGATGCTACCCGGCCAACACCGGGGCGTATGTATTCCCGCACGAGGTGTTCGACCTCGAGCTGCGGTTGTCGTCGCGCGGCGAGTACGAGATCACCGACTACGTCACCGGCATGGCCGCCCGGCGGCCGGTCCAGGTGGTACCGGCGACCTTCTGGCTGCCCATCGGCACCGAGCAGGCGTGGGAGGACGCCCAGCACCGGGATCTGAAGGCCGTGCTGACCGCCCGGCGCTGAGGGAGGACCACGGGAGAGGGCTGCGGCCCGTGGGCCAGGTGCGGAGGAGGGGCCATCTTGGTGCCGCCGGACCAAACCCCATGACGCTGACGAGCCAGAAGCGTAAGCGACGGCAGCTTGGCCAAAGCCGGCGCTGAGCTTCCGGCTCGTCGCGTTTGGTCCGGTAGCTCTTGGCAAAGGGCGAGGATTCCGGGACAATTCCCTGGTTCCGGCATCACCCCCAGGCCCGGGGAGCGCCGGCGCTCTGCCCATGCCCGGGCCACTTTTCCGACAGGGAGGGATCTCACTTGTACGTGCGCGACTTCTACCGGCGTCACCTGCCCGGGCAGCGGCCGGTCATCTCGTTTGAATTCTTCCCGCCAAAGGACGCCGCGGCCGAGGCCACGCTCCTCCGCGACACGGTGCCCGCCCTGAAGCGACTGGGGCCGTCGTTCATCTCCGTCACCTACGGGGCCGGTGGGAGCACCCGCGGGACCACGTTGCGCGTCGTGGCCAGCGTCCGCCAGGACCACGGCATCGAGGCCGTCAGCCACCTGACGTGCGTTGGGTCCACCCGGGAGATGCTGCTCTCGCTGCTGGAGGAAACCACGTCGCTCGGTATCCAGAACCTGCTCGCGCTGCGCGGCGACCCGCCGAAGGGCGAGACGGCGTTCAGGCCGGTCGAGGGTGGGTTCGCGTATGCGGTCGATCTCATCCGGTTTCTCCGCGAGCGCGGCGACTACAGCATCGGGGCCGCCTGTTATCCCGAAGGGCACGTCGAGTGCGGCGACAGACGCCTCGACTGGGACCGGGCGGCGGCCAAGGTCGAGGCCGGCGCCGAGTTCCTCATCACTCAACTTTTCTACGACTGGCGGGACTTCCTCGAAATGGAGGACTACCTGCGCAATCGCCGCGGCGTCAAGGTGCCGATCGTCCCGGGGATCCTGCCGTTCCTCAATACCCGGCAGATCAAGCGTTTCACCTCGCTGTGCGGGGCCAGGCTGCCGCCGCCCATCCTGGAAACCCTCGATCGCTACGCGGACGACGACGCATCGGTGCGCCAGTACGGCATCGAGGTCGCGACAGACCTTTGTGCCCAGGCCATCCGGCACGGCATGGCGGGGATTCACTTTTACTGCCTCAACCGCGTGTCGAGCTGCCAGGCGATCGTGGAAAACCTCGGGCTGGCGAAGCGCGACGCCGATGCCGAGGTCGCGTAATTCGGAATCGCCCGCAGCGTTCGTCGTGCCGCTTGCGGCCTGGCGGGCCGCCACCCGCCTGTCCGCAAGCGACTGAGCGCGCTTGCGGACAGGTGGATTCCTCAAGGGAGAAACAGCATGAAGATTCGCGGGCCGGTACTCGTCCTGGCGTTCGCCGTCCTTCTCTGCTTCGTGCCTCTTGGTCTCTCCGGCTCGAAATCCAAAGCCGTTGAGGCGAAGAACGGCCTCGTCGTGTCCGTCTCCCCGCCGGGCAGCGACGTCGGGCTGGAGATCCTCAGGCGCGGCGGCAACGCGGTGGACGCGGCCGTCGCGACCGCGTTCGCGCTGGCCGTTACCTACCCGCCGGCCGGGAACATCGGCGGCGGCGGCTTCATGGTCGTCCACCCGTCGAAGGGTAAGCCGGTCGTCATCGAGTACCGCGAGACGGCCCCCGGCGCGGCCACGAAAACGATGTTCAAGCCGGGCGAGAGCGGCTACGGCCATCGCGTCGTCGGCGTGCCGGGGACGGTGCGCGGCATGGAACTCGCCCACAAGCGGTTCGGCAAGCTGCCCTGGAAGGAGTTGATCGAGCCAGCTGTGCGGCTCGCCGAGAAGGGGTTCAGTCTCGACGCGCAGCTGGCGGGTTCCCTTAACGGCGTCGTCGCCCAGGGGCGCGCGTTCGCCGAGTTGCGGCGCGTGTTCGGCAAGGACGGCGGCAAGGGCAGGTGGAAGGCGGGCGACCGGCTGGTGCAGCCCGACCTGGCCCGCACCCTGCGCCTCATCGCCGCGAAGGGGCCGGACGCCTTCTACACCGGGCCGATCGCGGACCAGCTCGTTGCCGAGATGAAGGCGGGCGGCGGCCTGATCGCGAAGGAGGATCTGGCCGCCTACCGGGCGATGGAGCGCGTGCCGGTCCACGGCACCTACCGCGGATACGACGTCTACGGCCCGCCGCCGCCGAGTTCCGGCGGCGTCTGCCTCGTCCAGATGCTGAACGTGCTGGAGAACTTCGACCTGCGCAAGCAGGGGCGCTTCGCGCCGCAGACGCTGCACGTGATGTTCGAGACGATGCGTCGCGCCTACGCCGACCGAGCCCGCCACCTCGGCGACCCGGCGTTCGTGAAGATCCCGCCGCACCTGATTACGAGGGAGTACGCCCGCAAGCTGGCGAAGGCGATCGACCTGACAAAGGCGACGCCGAGCGCCGCCGTCGCCCCGGATATCGCGCTGGCGGCGGAGGGCGACAGCACGACGCACTTTTCCATCATCGACCGGGACGGGATGGCGGTCGCGAACACGTACACGCTGGAGCGCAGTTACGGCGCGCGCGTGGTGGTGAAGGGGGCCGGCTTCCTGCTCAACAACGAGATGCTCGACTTCAACTGGCGCCCCGGCCACACCGACCGCGCGGGGACCATCGGCACCGCTCCGAACCAGATTGCGCCGGGCAAGCGCATGCTCAGCTCGCAGACACCGACAATCGTGGCGAAGGACGGCAAGGTGGTGCTGGTGACCGGCAGTCCGGGCGGGCGAACGATCATCAACACGGTTCTGTGCGTGGTGGTGAACGTGCTCGAGTTCGGCATGGACGTCCAGCAGGCGGTGGACGCGCCGCGCCTGCACCACCAGTGGTTCCCGGACGTGGCGCGGCTGGAGAAGAAGGAACGCCTGACCGATGCCGTCGAGCGCCTGAAGGGAATGGGTCACCGGGTTCTGGGCGGAACGCAGGGCGACGCCCACTCGATCTGGGTCGATCCGGCGACCGGGCGCTACCACGGCGCCGCGGACCGCCGCATCAACGGCAAGGCGTCGGGGTACTGAGCGGCGTTGACCAGCCGCGGGCGCCAGCGCGCGGTTCTTCCCACTCGTGGCGCTCGCGGCTGGTCAACAGACACGTCAGCATGGGCTCATTTCGCGGCCTGCACGGGGATTTTCTCCCCCGCCGCCGGCTGCGGCTTCCGCCCGAACTTGCTCCGGAGCCAGACGTAGATCCCCGGCGAGATCGACAGCAGCACGACCAGGATCACCACCTTCTCGATGTGATCCAGAACGTCGAACTTCTCCCCAAAGATCGGCTGGAATGCTGGGTTGATGAACCGCGTCAGGTAGTACCCGATCAGGATCATGCTCACCACCCACCCGATTCCGCCGAAGATGTTGAAGAACAGGAAGCGGCGGTACTCCATGCGCCCGACGCCAGCCACGACCGGCGCGAAGGTGCGGATGAGCGGCATGAACCGGGCCAGGATGATCGTCTTGCCGCCGTGCCGCTCGTAGAAGTCCTGGGCCTTCAGCAGGTGCTCCTTGTTGAAGAACCACGACTTCTCGCGGTTGAAGATGCGCGGCCCGACACGGTAGCCGATTGCGTACCCGACGCTGTCGCCGACGATCGCCGAGAGGCCCAACGTCACAAGCAGCAGCGGCAGGTTCCAGCCGGCCGCGTAACAGACGACGCCAGCCACGACCAGCAGCGAGTCGCCGGGCAGGAAAAAGCCAAACAGCAGCCCCGTCTCGGTGAACACGATCACGTTCAGCGCGACGAACGCCAGCAGGACGTACTCCCGCTCGCCGAGCACCTTCATCAGTTCCCGGCTGTTGAACAGATTCTGCAGGATCCGGACGATGAAGGTCGGCTTCTCCTCCGCGGCGGCGGGCGGCGGCGCCGCCTCGACCGTCGGCGCCTGCGCGGCGGCCGGCGGCAGACACGGGGCGACGGCCGCGAGGACGAACCAGGAGAGCAGGGCGTAAGCGACGAACTTCCGCAGTCGGGTCTGCTGGGTAGTATCCATGAGTCCTTCCTGTTTCGGGTTCGGTGGCCCGGATCCCACAAAGCCTACCTACTTTGGGCAAAGCCGCAAGGTCAGGTTCCGTGTTTCGCGCAAAGACGCAAAGAGCGCAAAGAAGACATCCTTCTTCGCGCTC
>JADLBT010000324.1 GCA_020847555.1 Gemmataceae bacterium | reverse complement strand
CTCGGCCTTCAGCCGCTGGAACGCCTCGCGCTCCGCGGGGTGGAGACGCTCGGCGGTCAGGCCGGCGGTGGTGGCACGCTGCAGGGCCTGCCGCGCCGCCTGGGTGTTGCGCGACTTTTGGTGCGCCTGGGCCAGGTGGAAGTGCTTGGCCGGGGTCGGGGCGTCGGCGACGGCCTGCTCCAGGTCCGCGACCGCCTTGTCAGCCTGGCCCAGCGCCAGGTACGCCACCGCCCGCGTGTCGAGCAACTCCGCCCGCGGGCCGCGGGCATCGATCGCCTGCTGGACCAGCTTCAGCGCTTCGCCCGCCCCGCCCGGCTTCTGGGTGAGGAGCCAGGCGAGGTTGTTCAGCGCGACGTGGTTCCCCGGGGTGCGGCGGAGCACCTCGCGGTACAGCGCCTCCGCGTCACTCGGCCGGCCGAGCAGATCGACCAGGTCCGCCAGCTGCAGCCGCAGGGTGGTGTTGTCGGGAGCGGCAGCCAGCGCCTCCTGCAGCCACGCCTCGATGCGGGCCGCCTGGGCGCGCCAGACGTCCTCGCGGTGGCCGCGGGCGGACAGGGCGGCGCGCAGCAGCGCCACCCCGGCGCCGCCGATCGCCTCCGGCCGGCACTGCTTGCGGGCCTGCTCGCACTGATCGACCGCCTCCTTCACCCGGCCCAGGCGCGCCTCCAGCCCGGCGCAGAGCAAGGCACGGTCGGGGGTGGCGTCGGGGGCCTCGGCATACGCCCGCAGCACCTTCAGCGCGTCCTCGCCCTTGCCGCGTGCCTCCAGCAGCCGCGACCGCAGCTCGGCCGCCCCGAGCGACAGCTGCCGCTCCTTCTCGACGCGCTCCAGCATCTTGATGATGCGGTCTGCCTCGAGCGTGTCGCCGCTCCGCAGCAGCGCCTGGGTGTAGGCGCTCAGGTACAGCGGGTTGCGCGGGTGGTTTGCAACCAGCCGGCTCAGCTGCTCGCGCGCCTTCGCCCACCACACCTCTTCCGGCCCCATCGTCAGGTAGAGCTGGGCCAGCAGCAGCTGGTCGTCGGCGGCCAGCGCCTTGCGCTTCTGGATCTCCTCCAGGATCGCCACCGCCCGCGTCCGGGTCGGCCGGCGCGTCTGGGTCGCGAGGACGCGCGCCCGGGTCACCTGATCCTCGTCCGGCCACCCGCCGGCCGGGGCCGGCCCGTCCACCGGCTCGCCCTTGGCGTCCAGAGCGAGGCCGACCAGCTTGAGCGCCTCGGGCAGGCGCTGGTGGTCGGCGGTGGTGGCGAGCGTCAGCGCAAGCCCGCGCCGAGCCCAGGCCACGTCCGCGTCGGTCGCCTTCACCTTCCGGTCCAGGATGGCGCGCAGGTGCGGCTCCGCCTCCTGGTGGGCGCCGGTCCGCAGGCAGAAGCCGATGAAGTTGCGGCGGGCGTGGACGTCGTGCGGCTGGGCCTCCAGCCCGGCCCGGTATTGCAGCCGCGCCCTGTCCGGGCGGCCGACCAGCTCGTAGCACTGTGCCAGGGCGGCGGGCGCGCTCGGGCCGGTCAGCTTCGCCCGCGCCCGCTCAATCTCGGCCGCGGCCCGGTCCTTCTGGGCCGTGTCGCGCAGGTACTGGACCAGCGCCACCCACGTTTCCGGCTTCGTGTCGGCCAGCTCGACCGCCCGGCGCAGCGCCTTCTCGGCCTCGACCGACTTGCGCCGGCCGGACGACAGCACCTGGCCGCGCCACAGGTGGTCGCGGTAGTCGGTGGACGTCTCCGGAGCGGCCTCATCGACGTCGCGGAGCAGATCCTCGAAGCTCCCCTTCCCCGCGCGCAGGTTGACAGCGATGCGCCGGAACTGGGGCGTCAGCTGCCGGAGCTTGCGCAGCTCCTGCTCGGCCTCGGCGTAGCGCTGCCGGGCGGTCAGCAGCTGGACCAGCTGGCGGACGACGCGCGGCGTATGCACCCCCTGCTCGATCACCCGCCGGTAGTAGGTGATGGCCTGCTCGACGTTCCCCTGCATCTCCTCCACCTCGGCCTGGGCGAGCAGGACGGCCGGCCACGCAGGCCGCTGCGCCACCACCTGGTCGAGCATCTGCCGGGCTTCCGCGAGCGCCTTGCGGTCCCCCTGCCGGGCCTTCACCAGTCGGCGCGACGCCTGGCCGAACAGCCACACCGGCGACTCACCGCCCTCGAGGGTGCGGATCTCGTCGAGCAGGCGCTGCATGGCGGCGTCGTCCTTCTGCTGCACGGCCAGGTCGAACAGGAGCAGGCGGAGCTTCAGGTTCTGGGCGTTACGCGGCTGCTTCGCCAGCTCGGCCCACAGACGCCCGGCATCGGCCGGGTTGCCGGCCCGGTAGTTCGCCTCGGCCAGGCCGTTCAGCAGGGCCGTCTGCTGCTCGGGGGTGAAGCCGTCACGCTTCTCCTCCAACCGGCGCAGCGCCTTGACCGCGTCGGGGTCGGGACGCCCGGCCCACAGCCGTGCCCGCGCGAGGCGCAGCTCGACGGAATCGCCGGCCTGCCGTTTCGCCTCGTCGAGGAGTCGGTGGGCGTTCTCCGGCTCGCCCTTCCGGTCGGCCAGGCCGGCCGCCGCGGTCCAGAACTCGACGTGCTTCGGCCGCTCCTGGAGGGCCTTGCCGAGGACGGCCCCGGCCTCGTCGTACTGCTTGCGAGCCGCGTACAGCTCCGCCCGCAGAAGGACCACGTCGGGCGTCCCCGGCTGCTCCTTCTCGGCTGCGTCCAGTTCGGCTACGACCGCCCGCCAGTCGGCCTTCTCTGCCTCCATCGCCCGGAGCAGGAGCATCCGGGCCAGCTCGACCCGCCCGCTCACCGGCGCCTTGCGCTCGACGTTGCGGGCGACAATCGCCCGGTACTGGAGGATGGCCGCGTCCGTCTGGCCGAGAGCCCACAGCGCCTTCGCCTTGCCCTGCTGGGCCGGGCCGTTGTCCGGGTCCATCTGGGCGGCCCGGTCGCACGCCGCCAGCTGCCGGGCCGGCTCCTCCATCCGCTCGTAACAGGACGCGAGCAGCAGCTCGACCTGGACGGCCAGCGGGGTGACGGTCTGGAACAGCGCCCGCACCCCCTCCAGCAGCCGGGACGCCTCGAACCAGCGTCCCTGGTGCATCAGCGCCCGCGCCTGCAGATAATCGACCGCTCCCGGGCCGGGGTTGTTGTCCTGGATCTGCCGGGTGACCGCCCGGCCCTCGTCCAGGTCGCCGCCGTCCAGGAGGATGTTCGCCAGCGCCCACTGCAGCTCGAAACGATCCTTGAGCGGGACCGCCTCGATCCCGGCCCGGAGGGCGGCCAGAGCGTCCGGCCGTTTGTTCTCCTGCAGCGCCAGCCGCCCGAGGGCGAGGTAGACGCGCCCCTCGGTCGGGTGCTTCTTGAACGCGCGCTCAACGTGCGTGCGGGCCTCCTTCAGCTCCCCGCGATCCTGGGCCAGGTCGGCGGCCGCGAGCAGCACGCCACAGTCCTCCGGCGCCTTGCGCGTCGCCTCGGCGAGCTGGCGCTCCGCCTCCGTGAAGTGCTTGCCGCGGCGGCCCCGGTCGAGCCCGCGGAGGAAGCCGATCAGCCGGACGTGGTTGCCGGCCGGCGCGTCCGCGCTCTGCACGCTCTTGCGCAGGCTGTCGAGCGCCTCCTCCGGCCGGCCGCGCAGCTCCTGCCACTGGCTGACGAGCGCGACCACCTCCGGATCGGTCGGTCGGGCCTTCTGGAGGTACTTGAGGTGCTCCTCCGCCTGGTCCGGATACCGGGCGTCGAGGAGCAGCTTCGCCAGGCACCGGCGCGCCTCGTGCCGGTCCGGGTCATGGGTGAGCACCTGTTCGAGGACGAACCGGGCTCGGTCGCGGCCGCGCGTGGTGACGACAAGGCGCGGGTCGGCCAGCGTCTTGCCGAGGCGGGCGCGGGCGTCGTGATCGTCCGGGGCGAACTCCAGGTAGCGGTTGAGATATCGGGCCACCTGGTCCGGGCGGTTCTCCTTGCCCGCCTGGTCGGCCTGGTACAGCAGGGCATCGCTGATGTTGCCGGCCTGCAGGCGATGGACCGCGAAGACGGTGCCGGACAGCACGACGAGCCCGCCGAGGAAGGAAAACAGGAGTTTGGCGTTAAGTCTGCGCATGGGTCTCTGGGTCTGGTGAAGGCAACGGGCGAGGATTGCCGGTCGGGGAGGTAACAGGCTGGGTTGGCCGGCGTGGGGCTGCCGTTTGCGGGACGGCGAGACCGGCCGGCCGAATCTATCCGGGGCCGCCCGGCGCCTTTACCTGGGCGGTGTCGGCACCGGGCGGACCCCTGCGACGGCCCGCGGGAAGCTCCCGCAGGCCGGGGATTTGCAGTCGAAACGCGGGCTCAGGCCGGGCGGCCGGCGGAACGCCGCCTGCACCACCCGACCAGGCCGGCCCCGGCGCAGCCGATCCCCGCCAGGAGCAGGGTGGACGGCTCGGGGACGGTCGCGGGCGTAATGGTGACCAGGGCGCTGAGGCTGCCGCTGTTGCTGGAACTGGGCGGCCCGGGCGGGGCGAACGCGCCGAGCGTGACGGTGTACACGCTCGTACCCAGCGTCAGCGCCTGCGTCAATCCGCCGGCAACCGAGTTGGCGAGCAGCGCGTGCCGGTCCGACAGGGTGCCGCTCAGGGCGCCGGTGAACGTCGCCGTCCCGGACTGGCCGGACAGGCCGTCGGTCAGGGTCAGCGACACGTCGTAGGGCGCGCCGGTGAACTTGTCGGGCGTGGTCGAGGTGGCGGTGCTGAAGGTCCACAGGTTGGCGACCGGGATCTGTGTGTCGCCGATGGCGGTGGTCTTCGGGTCGTAGGTGAACGACACCCCACCGTCACCGGGGTGGTCGGCGTTGACCACCGTGGTGCCGGATCCCTCGTAGGTCCAGGTGAGCTGGTTCGCGCGGACGTGAGGTGCGACCAGGCACACCAGAGCGAGCGTTGTTCCGAAAAGACGTGACGTGCGATCCATGCGTGTGCTTCCTTTCCTTCCATGTGTGACCGCGAGATGCGTCCCCCTCTGCAATCCCCCTTGCAGAGCGCATCGCGGGACGTGCCGCAGGCGCCGGGCTGACCTCCTTTCACGAATGGCCTGCCGATGGGGAGCGAACGGATTATCCGACTGTTCCGAAAACGGGGCCACATCGTAAACCGCTACCCGCCAGGAGTCAAGCGGACCTGGGCCAGGCGCGTGGCGGACCGCGGGAGGTGGGCGACATGGGGCGGATCCTGCGGGGGCGGCACGGTCGCCGCAGCTTACCCGGCCCCCCGGAGCAACGCCGGCCTTGCCCAGACGGCACGGTTTGCGCCGCTTCAAGAGCTTCCGGGACTTCCCTTCTCTTTTCTCTGCTCGTCAGCCGGTCGCGCCGCACGTCTTACGGAAGAGGGGGAACCTGCACCTCGGACCAGCCAGCGGCGCCTTTTTTCCCGCCCGGGGGGCGACCCGATCCGGGCCGACGGCCGATGGGTTAATGCAGAGAGGGCCGACGGCGCCCCACCCCGCAGGAGGGGCGCGGCGAGCAAGCTCAACGCCCCGTGCGCCCCCCGGAAAGGGAATACAGAGCATGGCGAACCTGGCGATTGCACTGAGAGAGCAGCTGCAGGGTGAAACCTGCGCCCTGTGTGGCAAGCGCCAGGCTGCGGGCGTCGGCCCCTACCTGGCGCTGGCCGACAGCCGCGAGCCGGTGTGCCGCGACTGCGGGCGCCGCCACGCTCCTCCCCTGGCCGCCCTGCTCGATCTGGCCAGCGTTGCCCGGCGCGTGGGCCGGATCGGCCGACACACCCTCGTCCCGCCGCTGAACGCTCTGCTCGATCTGGCCCGCGCCGCCGAACACTACATCGACTCCACTCCCCGCGAGTGCCGTCCCGTCGTCTGACTGCCCGGCCAGGGCAGCACCACGCAACCCCGCGGCGCCATCGGTGCCTACGGGGTCTTCTTGTCCGTGGGGCTCTTGTCCGTGGAACCCTTCTTGTCGGGCGCTTTCTTCTCGACGTCGGGGAACTTCTCCGCCAGCCGTTTGCGGAGCTTTTCCCGCTGGCCCTCGGTGAGGATCTTCACCAGTTCCTGCGTCTCATTCTTCTTGAGCTGGTCGATCTGGTCCTCGAGGGCCTGGATCTTGCTGTAGAAGCTGGCCCGCGTCGCGTAGATCTTCTTCTTCTGCTCGATGCTCAGGCCCAGCTTGCCCCACCCCTGTGGAACCTGGAACTGTTTCGTGGGCTGTTTCCTGGGTTCTCCCTGCTCGTCGGGCCGTCCTGTCCCAACCAGAAACACCCCGAGCAGCATCGCAAAGCCGACGGCCGAACAGAGGCGCACCATTCGACAACCTCCCTCTTTGGATGGAACTCGCGACTCCGAAGCGAACGGAAGCCATTGGCGATTGTTGAACTGTCCGGGCGCTCCGTCAAGCGAAATCCGGCCGGAAAACCGAGACGCCGCACCGCCTTGCGACGATTTTCGTGGACGCGGCCGGCGCGGGCTTCGTATACCAAGCCGTGCAGCGAATCTCTCTGGAGGCCCCTGCCGTGACACCCAAAGAAGTCCTCGCCCTGATCCGCGAGAAGGAAGTTCGGGCCGTCGATCTCCGCTTCATGGATTTCCCCGGCCTGTGGCAGCACTTCACCATCCCCGCCGAGGCGCTCACCGAGGCCACCTTCGAGGAGGGGCTCGGGTTCGACGGCTCCAGCATCCGCGGCTGGAAGGCGATCAACGAGTCGGACATGCTCGTCATCCCGGTCCCGGAGACGGCGTTCCTCGACCCATTCTGCCGCGACGCCACCCTGACGATGATCTGCAACATTCACGACCCGATCACCAAGGAGGAGTACTCGCGCGACCCGCGCAACGTCGCGCGCAAGGCCGTCAACTACATGAAGTCCACCGGCATCGCCGACATCGCCTTCTTCGGCCCGGAACTGGAGTTCTTCGTCTTCGACGACGTCCGCTACGACCAGACGCAGAACAGCGCCTACTACTACCTGGACAGCATCGAGGGCGCCTGGAACACCGGCCGCGACGAGAAGCCGAACCTCGGGTACAAGCTGCGCTACAAGGAGGGGTACTTCCCGGTGCCGCCGTCCGACGCCCTGCACGATGTCCGCACCGAGATGATGCTGACGATGATCCAGTGCGGGCTGAAGATCGAGGCCCAGCACCACGAGGTCGCGACCGGCGGTCAGGGCGAGATCGACATGAGGTACGCCCCGCTCGTCGAGATGGCCGACAACGTCCTGAAGTACAAGTACATCGTCAAGAACGTCGCCCGCAAGCACGGCAAGAGTGCGACGTTCATGCCCAAGCCGATCTTCATGGACAACGGCACCGGCATGCATGTTCACACGTCGCTGTGGAAGAACACGGCGCGCGACCCGGTCAACCTGTTCGCCGGATCCGGCTACGCCGGCCTGTCGGACATCGGCCTGTACGCCATCGGCGGGCTGCTGAAACACGCCTCGGCACTGTGCGCCATTACCAACCCGACGACGAACAGCTACAAGCGGCTGGTGCCCGGATACGAGGCGCCGGTGAACCTGGCGTACAGCCAGCGCAATCGGTCGGCGTCGATCCGCATCCCGGTCTACTCGCACAGCCCCAAGGCCAAGCGAATCGAGTTCCGCTGTCCGGACGGATCGAGCAACCCGTACCTGGCGTTCTCGGCGATGCTCATGGCGATGCTCGACGGCATCAAGAACAAGGTCCACCCCGGCGAGCCGCTCGACAAGGATATTTACGACCTGGAACCGGAGGAACTGGAGAAGGTGCCGAAGGCGCCGGGGGCGCTCGACGAGGCGCTGAGCAGCCTCGAAAAGGACCACGAGTTCCTGCTGCAGGGCGAGGTGTTCACCGAGGACGTGATCGGCACGTGGATCTGGTACAAGCGCGAGAAGGAGGTGGACGCCATCCGGCTGCGCCCGCACCCCTACGAGTTCATGCTCTACTACGACGTGTGACCGCCTGGCGGCCCCGCTCGCTTATCGGACGTGTGTACCAGCCGCGAGCGCCAGTTCAAGGAGGCGGTTGTGCAAGGGGCTTTTCACCGCCCACGGGCATGGAGGACGTTGATGCTCCGCCTGGTGCGTGCCGCCTTCTGGGCTTTCGTTCGGTTGGTTCTCTCGCTGCGCTACCGCGTGCGCGTCCACGGGCGGGAGAAACTTCGCGGCCTCAAGGGGCCGGTGCTGATCCTCCCCAACCACCCCGCTTACATCGATCCCGCCATTGTCCTTGCCGTGCTGTGGCCTGCCCTGCGCCCCCGCTCGCTGATGTACGAGGGCGTCTTCCTCGACCCGGACTACTTCCGCAGCCCGCTGAGCGGCCCGCTGATCAAACTCGTCGGGGCGGAGCTGGTGCCCGACCTGGACCGGCCCAGCGCCCGCGCTCGGCACGGGGCCGAGCGCGCGGTCGCCGGCGTCATCGAGGGGCTGCGCCGCGGGGAGAACTTCATGTTCTGGCCGGCCGGCCACGTCCAGCGCGACACGGTCGAACACCTCCGGGCGGCGGGGGCGCTAACCGACGTGCTGCGCGCCGTCCCGGAGGCGCAAATCGTCCTGGTCCGCACGCGCGGGCTGCGCGGAAGCCGCTTCAGTTACGCCTGCACGGGCACCCGGCCACGCCTCGCGGCCCAGTTGCGGGCCGCGGCCGGCTGGCTCCTGGCCAACCTGCTCGTGTTCATGCCGCGCCGCCGCGTCGAGGTGACCCTGGAGGTCATCGGCCGGGGCGAACTGCCGGAACTCGAGCGGGGCCGGGTCAACCGCTGGTTCGAGGCACGCTACAACGTGGACGGCCCGGAGCAGCCGACGTTCGTGCCGTACCACTTCCTCTTCGGGCCGCGCACCTACGAGTTCCCCCCCCTCGCTGCCAGCGCCGAGGCCGCAGTTGACGTCAGCCGGGTGACGCCGCGAACGAGGGTCGAGATCGCCCACCTCCTGGAAGGCAAGCTGCACCGCCCGCTGGCCGAGGAGGAGCAGCGGGCCGAGACGAACCTGGAAGACCTGGGCCTCGACAGTCTGGCGCGGATGGACCTCACCCTGGTAGTCGAACAGCGGTTCGGGTTCGGCGGCGGCGAGGCACCCGCGACCCTCGGGGTGTTGTGGCTGCTGGCGGAGGGGCTGGCCGCGGGGGCGCCCGCGCGCCCGGCCCCGCCAGCGTGGTTCCGGCCAGCGTCGGACGGCGGCCCGGCAGCGATCCTTGGGGAGACCGTCCCGGAGGCTCTCGTCAACCGCGCCCTGGCGCACCCGAAAGACGTGGCCGTCGCCGACGATCTGTCCGGGACACTCAACTACGGGCGGTTGATGGTCGGCGTGCTCACCCTGGCGCGGCGCTTTCGCCGGCTGCCGGGGCCGAACGTCGGCCTGCTGTTGCCGGCGTCGGTGGGGTGTGATGTGGCGCTGCTGGCGCTGCAGTGGGCGGGCAAGGTGCCGGTCGTGCTCAACTGGACGACCGGGCCGGCCCACCTGGCCCACGCCGCCCGGACCACCGGCCTGACGCACGTCGTCACCTCACGCCAGTTCCTGGACCGCACCGGCGTGCAGGTCGAGGGGGCCGAGTACGTCTGCCTGGAGGACGTCCGCAAGACCATCCGCCGGTGGGAGCAGCTGCGCACCCTGCTGGCGGTCCGGGCGTTTCCCGGCCGGGTTCGCAGGCGGGTGCCGCAAGTCGCGCCGACCGACCCAGCGGTGATTCTGTTCACGAGCGGGTCGGAGAAGGCGCCGAAGGCGGTGCCGCTGACGCACGCCAACCTGCTCAGCAACCAGCGCGCCTCCCTCGCCGTCCTGGGGATAACCCGGGGGGATAGCATCCTCGGTTTCCTGCCGGCGTTCCACAGCTTCGGACTGACGCTGACGGGGCTGATGCCGCTGCTGGCCGGGTTCCGCGTGGTGCGGCACCCCGACCCGACGGCCGCGCCGGCCCTCGCCCGCAAGGTGGCGTCGTACCGCCCGACCATCGTGGCCGGCACGCCCACCTTCGTCGGCGCGATCCTGGGGCGCGCGGCGCCGGAGCATCTGGCATCGCTGCGGCTCCTCTTCGTGGGGGCGGAGAAGTGCCCCGAGTCGTTGCACCAGGCGTGCCGCGCGGCCGTGCCCGGGGCATCCCTGCTGGAGGGGTCCGGCATCACGGAGTGCGGGCCGGCCGTGGCGGTGAATCGCCCGGGGGCGGCTCGCCCGGGCACCGTCGGCCCGGCGCTGCCGGGTGTGCAGGTGTGCGCGGTTGATCCCGACACCGAGACGGCGTTGCCGTCCGGCCGGCGGGGAGAGTTGTGGGTGTGCGGACCGTCGGTCTTTCCCGGCTACCTCGGAGGCCAGGGGGAAAGGCCGTTCCGCGAGCGCGACGGACGGCGCTGGTACGTCACCGGCGATCTGGGGGAGGTCGAGGCCGACGGGTTCATCCGGCTGTCGGGGCGGAAGAAGCGGTTCCTCAAGGCGGGCGGAGAGATGATCTCGCTGCCGGCGCTGGAGGAACCGTTTGCTCGGCGCTACCCGCCCACGGACGCCGGGCCGCGCGTCGCCGTCGAGGGGGTCGAGGGCGAGGGCGGCCGCCGCATCGTTCTGTTCAGCACCGAGCCGATCGGTCTGCGCGAGGCCAACGCCTGGCTGCTGGCGGAGGGGTTTCGCGGCGTGATGCGCCTCGACGAGGTCCGCCCCGTGCCGACGATTCCCGTCCTCGGGACGGGGAAAACGGATTACAAGGCGCTTCGGGCGCTGCTGCAAACCGCCGACGCGCCGGCGGCGGTGGCATCGCGCTAGGAGAGGCAAGGGGGGCACAACAGGACCGTTCAAAGCCCACGGGCGGCCGCCCGTGGGCTTCAGCCACCAAGTGCCGCCAGGATCGCCTCGGTGACCTGGACGGTGGTCGCGCTGCCGCCCAGATCCGGGGTGCGCGGGCCGGACTTCAGGATCTTCGCCACGGCGCCGCGGATCGCGTCCGCGCCCTTCGCCAGGTTCAGATGGTCGAACAGCAGGGCGACCGACAGTACCGCCGCGATCGGGTTGGCGACGCCCTTGCCGGCGATGTCCGGGGCCGAACCGTGCAGCGGCTCGAACATGCTCGGGTAGGTGCGCTCCGGGTTGATGTTCGCGCTCGCTCCCAGGCCGACGCTCCCGGTCACCATCGAACTCAGGTCCGTCAGGATGTCGCCGAACAGGTTGCTCGCCACCATGACATCAAAGATTTGCGGACGGCGCACCAGGTCCATCGCGGCCGCATCGACCAGCAGCGAGTTCGTCTGCACGTCCGGGTAGTCCTTCGCCACCGCCCGGAACACGTCGTCCCAGAGGGTCATACCGTGGACCAGGGCGTTCGACTTGGTGATCGACGTGACCAGCTTGCGCCGCTTGCGTGCTCCCTCGAAGGCGGCGCGCATGATCCGCTCGCACCCGCGCCGCGTGTAGACGGCGGTCTGGATGGCGATCTCGGCCGGCATCCCCTCGTACAGGCGTCCGCCGATGGTGGAGTACTCGCCCTCGGTGTTCTAGCGGTAGACGACCAGGTCGATCGATCCGGGGGCGCGGTCGCGCAGCGGCGACTGGACGCCCTCGAACAGGTAGGCCGGACGGAGGTTGACGTACTGGTCAAACTTCCGCCGCATCGGCAGCAGCAGGCCGTTGACGGTGACGGTGTCCGGCACGTCCGGGGCGCCGATCGCGCCCATCAGGATGGCGTCGTGGCGGCGGAGCAGATCCCAGCCGCCGTCCGGGACCATCTGGCCGGTTTCCTTGTAGTGGGCGGAACTCCACGGCAGGCGCTCCCACGCCAGGTCGGCACCGTCCCGGACGCGGGCCGCGTCCGCCACCCGGACGGCCTGGTCGATGACCTCGGGGCCGATGCCGTCGCCGGCGATGACCGCGATGCGAAAACCTGCCATTGCACGATGCCCCCGTTTTTCCTATAGCTCCCGCCGTCCCACTGCCGATTGAGAGAGTTGACGAAAACCTCAATCTAGCCGCCGCGCGAAACGGGTCACTATGCAAAGGGTGCCGCAACGAGGGCAAGCGAGCAAGGGCTGGAGGGCGCGCGTCGTCCCGCTGGCCGGTGCCCTGTCCCTGTGCGCGCTCTCAGTGCTGACCGCTCTGCCTGGCTGCAGCAAGGGGATGAAGATCACGCCGGAAGAGGATCCGCTCATCGGCGGGCACCGGCTGAAGAAGGCGTCGATCCAGAGCGACGCCACGCCGGCGCGCGCCCGCAGCTCGAAGACCGTGCCGGCGCTGGCGGCGGGCACCTCTTCCACCAGTATCGCGGCGGTCGCCCAGAACAATCCCAGTGGGGGTTACGTTGATCCGCTGGTCGATAGCAGCGGGCGCACCCCACTGGCCATCGGCGGCTCACGGGGCACGGCAACCGGCGGCTGGGAGAAGACGGGGACAGGGAAGGAAGACAGGTTCGATCTGCTGGCCTCGAAACCGAAGAGCGCCACCAGCGGCGGGTTCAAGCTCAACCCGCCGCAGCCAGTGGTCGAGCCGGTCCCCCCGCTGCCCCGAGGCGGTGTCACCCCTGTCAGCACCTGGCCCGCGTCCGCCGGAGGTTTGGACTACGACCAGCTGCAGGCCCAGCTGCGTGCCCGCCGCGTCGCGTGGCAGCGGCAGGAGACGTGGAGCGACGGGTTCAAGTTCACCTGCTCGGTGCCCCACCCCGAGAACGCCGAGTTCAACCGCGTCTACGAGGCGACCGCACGCGATTACAAGTCTGCCATCCGCGCCGTCATCGAACAGATCGACCGGGACCAGCAGCGCCGCTAACTGCAAGAGCATTATCAGACCGGAGTGCCCGACGCCGGCGCTCCGGGCTGGTCAGGCCCTGTTATGACGTCGTCGCGGTCTTCTCACTGTCCTCGCGGAGCAGCTCCACGAAGGTTCCCC
The DNA here is from genome assembly GCA_020847555.1 of Gemmataceae bacterium. The sequence continues at coordinate 21,213 of JADLBT010000324.1, read as the reverse complement.
CGTTCTCGAACAGATCGTCCCCCACGGCACACGTCCAGAGGATCCGTACCACGAGCCCGGTGGGAGCGCCCCTGCCTGGGGCCGGCAAGAAGACGCGCAATTTCTGCCCTAGCAGGCTGCGACTGGTGAGCAGACGCATGCCCGTCGGCGACAGGTCGCGGCTGAGGAGTTTGATCTGCCGGCCATCGGCCGTCTGGGCCTCGACCGGCTGGATGAAATCGATGCGCTCCTGCTGCCGGCGTTCCTGCTCGGCGGTCGTCTCGCGGTAACGGCGGATGACCTGCCGGACGGCAGTGGCGACCATTTGCTGCTGACTCTGCTCCTGCTGCAATCGCGGGCTGATGGGGTCAAGGTGGTAGTAGCGGCCCTGGCGATAGTGCAGCGACTCACGGGCGAGGGCCAGCACGTCCTTCCATTGACTGTCGGCGAGCCCGGCCTGGGTCAGTTCGGCCCGCACCTCGCGCGGGGTGACGTATCCCTGCCGTTGCGCGCGGCGGACAACGATCTCGGCAATCCCCTGGAGTCCAGTCCTGGCCATGGCGGATGTCTCGGGAGAGAGGGTGCGTATTATCCCCTGAGGGCTTATAGCATATTTTTCGCCCCGGAGAAGGGCCGCAGGGGTGGGAGCAGAAGGAGGGTGTGCGCCGAACCGGCAAACGGCGTGGGGTGAGCCCGTCCGTGCGGACGGCACGGGCGGGCTCACCCTGCCCCGGGCTCCACTGACCGCGAGCGTGGCGAACTCGGCGGTTACTGCGGGCGTCTGGCGCGGTCGAGGGCGAGGCGCACGGCCTCCGCCTCCGTGGCCCCGACGGCCTCAACGTGGCGGGTCACGTCCGCCCGGTCGGTCGGCAGAAGGAACCCAAACCGATACTCCCCCGCGGGGAGCCGCGCCAGCTGGATCCCGACGGCCCCGAGAGTGCGAAGTTGTGCGTGGGTCGTATTCCAGTCAACGCTCGCGGGCGGCGCGCCGGCCGCCACAGGTGGTGCGGCGGCGATCCCCAGCTGCTCCGGCGGCGGGAGAGTCAGCCGGGCGCTGGCGCTCCACGCCAGGGCCGGGTCGTCGATCTTTCCGCGGGCCACCGCTGGCGGCGGCGCGGGGGCCGCCGCCGGCGGTGGCGCGGGGGCTGCCGCTAGCGGCGGCGCGGGGGCCGCCGCCGGCAGGTTCAGCGCCTGGGCGGGGGGCGTCGGCGCGGGAGCCGGTGTTTGCGGTACGAACGGCGCCGGCTGCCTCGACCTGGCCGGGGCTCGGCCGGGCGCGAACCGTGGGCGCGCCGGGACCATAACCGGCTGCGCGAAAACCGGAGCGGCGAAACCCGGCAGACCGCCGGGCACGGGGACACACCCGCTCGGGCCTCAGGACTGGCCAAAACTCAGCGGCGGGCGCACGAACAGGACGGCCGCGAGGGAACTCGCGCACAGCAGCGCTTCCTTGCGCATCATCGGATTTCCTCCGGGCGCACGGCGGCCGAGGAGGTGCGGGGAGCCGTGCGAGCCCTGCCAGATGTGTGGGGGATTCGGGCTGGCCTGCGTGCCGGGGGGCGGGCGGCGTCCGTGCCGCGGTCGTCCGTGCTGTCAGGCGAGCGGGCCGCTACATAGCACACGACCGCCGTCAGGAAAAGGGCAGGTTTCCCTGCTCCCCAGGACTGCACGCCTTACAACAACCCGGGTAGAAATTACAACTGGCGTCCCGTGGAACACGTCCCTGGCCCACGGGACGCCACCCACGGGCTTTACCCATTCCAGATGAAAGGTAGAATCGGGTGGCGCTGATACTCACTCCACCACGACCGACTCGATTTCTCCGCTAATGAGATCGAGGACAAGGAACGTCTTCGGGTCGGCCCGGTGAAGTGCCCCCGGGTTGATGACGCGCGTCCGGCCGGTCCGGCGCTCCTCCGCCCGGTGCGTGTGGCCGTAGAACAGGTAGTCGTACTCGTTCGCCAACTCCAGCTGCCGGAACAGCCGCGCGTCGTCGCTGTGGATGAACGCGACCTTCTTGCCCGCCAGCTTCAGGCTGCCGTATGGCTCGTGGAACGTCATCCCGGCGTCGGCCGCGGCCCGCTGCAGGCTGTGCCGCGATGTCCCGTCGCAGTTGCCGTAGACGAAGTGCGTCCCCGCCGGGAACATCCACACCACGTCCGAATCCTCAATGTCGCCGCAGTGCAGCACCCGCTCGACTTTCAGTTCGGCGATTCGCTCGACCGCCTTCTCGACCGTGGCGTACCGGCTGTGGGTGTCGCTGACGACCGCGATTCGCATCGCTACCTCCCTGCTTCCGCGCTGTTCCCCAGCGCCTTCAGCAGCGCCTCGACGAAGAAGTGCTCGCCCCACGCGACCGACTCATCCACCCCGAGCCCCTTGTGGTAATGGTAAACGCCATGCATCAGGATGCCCTCCAACGCGGGGCGGGACCGGGCCAGGAAGTTGTCGGCGCACAACGTTTGCAGGATCGTCAGCGCGGCCTGCCGATAGCGGTCGCGGTCGGGGTCGGGGCCGATCTCCTCGGACAGATCCCACAGTCCGCTCGCGGCGATGGCGCCCGCCGAACTGTCCCACGGCTGCTTGCCGTCGTCGGGTACGTCGAAGTCCCACAGCGGGACCAGGCCGGCGGGGGCGCGGCGCAGGTAGAAGTCGGCGCACCGGCGGGCGGTGTCGAGAAACGCGGGCTCCCCGCTCAGCCGGTACGCGGTCGTGAACCCGTACAGCGCCCACGCCTGGCCGCGCGACCAGGCGCTCTGCGGCTTCCACCCCTGGTGCGTGCTCGCGCGCACGAACGCCCCGGTGTCCACGTCGAAGATCCCTTCGTGGGCGGTCCCGCCGTCCGGCCGGACGAGGTGGCGGGCCGTCGTGCGGCAGTGGTCCAGCGCGACCTGGCGCAGGGCGGTGTCGCCGGTTTCGTTGGCCGCCCAGAAGATGATGCCGACGTTCATCATGATGTCGATGAACAGCGAGTTCGGCGCGACGAACGACGCCAGGTAGCCGCCTTTCTGGCGGCGCAGGGCGAGCGTCCGGCCCGCCTCGATCAGCACCTGACGCAGCGGCTCCGCGCCGGTCAGCCGATACCAGCGCAGGTACGTCGAGCCGAACAGGAACCCGAGATCGTGGACGGTCCGGTCCAGGCGGCGCGGCTCCAGCGGGCGCGTGTATCGCTCGGCCTGTTCGCGCCACTGCGGATCGTTCGTGTGGCGGTACAGCAGCCAGAGGATGCCGGGAAAGAAGCCCTCGCACCAGTGCGTCCAGCGCTCGCCCTCGCGGTTCCACAGCCCGCCGACGGTGTACATCGGCGTGTACCCGGGATACTTCTCGATGACGCGCCGGCACTGCGCGGCGGCGAAGTCGAGGGCGGACCGAAGGGCGGGGACGAGTGCTTCGCGAGAAACCGAGTCAGGCATGGTGTGGCGTTCCGCAACCGGGCGAAGTGCTGGGGATGTTGTGCTGCTCCGCACTGCCCCGCGGCCGCGCCCGGGGTGACGAGCAGGGTTTCATCTTATGACCTCGGCCCGTTCCGGCGCGCGCCAGGTATAATCTTCCGGGGGCGGTCCTTCCGCCGCCCGGCACTCGCGGAGGGATTCGATGAACGACGTGCTGCGGCAGAAACTGGGCGAGGTACTCGCCGCCCACGGGCGCCAGCGCGCGGCTGGTAGCCGACCCGCTAGTTGCGGCTCGCCTCGCGCAGCTTGCGGCGCTGGACCTTGCCGAGGAAGTTCTTGGGTAGCTCGGCGACCACCTCGATGCGCCGCGGCCGCTTGTGGTTGCCGAGGTGTTCGACGCAGTAGCGCTCCAGGGCCGCCAGGTCGAGGCTGCCCCGGCCGCGCGGGACGATGATGGCCTTGATCGTCTCGCCGCGCTCCGGATCCGGTTCGCCGACGACCGCCGCCTCCGCCACGCCGGGGAAGCCGGCCAGCACCTCCTCGACCTCGGCCGGGAACACCAGGAACCCGGACGTCTTGATGATGTCCTTCTTCCGGTCCACGATCGTGAAGAATCCGTCCCGATCGCGCCGCGCCAGATCGCCGGTGTATAGCCACCCGTCGCGCAGCGCGAACGCCGTCTCGACCGGATTATGGAAGTACCCCTTCATCACCTGCGGGCCGCGCACCACCAGTTCCCCGACCGCGCCCACCGCAACCTCGCGTGCCCCGCCCTCCTCGTCCATGATGCGGGCGTCGGTGTCCGGCAGCGGCAGGCCGATGGTGCCCGGCCGGTTGCCGGCGCCGAGCGGATTGACGTGGGTCACCGGGCTCGCTTCCGACAGGCCGTACCCCTCGACCAGGTGGCGAGCGCCGAACCGCTCGAACTCGGCGCGCACGTCCGTCGGCCGCGCCGACGCGCCGGAGATGACGGCGCGGACGAACGACAGGTCGCGTGGCCGGGCGCGGAGCGATCGATTCAGGGCGGCCAGCATCGCCGGGACCGCCGGCACCAGATCGACGCGGTGCCGCTCCAGCAGGTCGAGGACCGGGTCGGCCTCGAAGCGCGGGTGCAGGTGGATCGTCGCCGCCTTGGCCAGGCCGCTCAGCAGGCACGCCGACAGGCCGTAGGGGTGAAAGAACGGCAGCACCGCCAGCACTCCCTCGGTGCCGTCCGCGCCGCCGCTCCAGACGCGCAACTGCAGGGCGTTGGCGACGAGGTTGCGGTGCGTCAGCATCACCGCCCTGGGGGACGCCGTTGTGCCGCCGGTCGGGGCGAGTACCGCCACGTCCTCCTCCGGGACGAGATCGGGGGAGGCGCGCAAGGGTCTGGCCCGCAGCAGAGTGTCGAAGCGATGAACGTGCCGCTGGTCGCGCACCCACACCGGCCCGCGCCGGCGGACGCGCTCGACCCGGTAGAGCCACCGGCGGAACGAACTCAGATGGCCGACCAGCGACGCGATCACCACATGGTCCACCAGCCCGGCGTCGAGGGCTCCCATCACCTTCGGCGCCAGCAGGTCGAGCGTGACAACGATGCGGCACTCGGTCAGGCGGAGCCACTTCTCGACCTCCTCCGGGACCATGAGGGGGCTGAGCTGCAGGGCGGTGGCGCCGCTGAGCCACGTCGCCTGCAGGGCCATGACGTACTCCGGGCAGTTCGGCAGGAGCATGCCGACCGGCGTTCCGCGGCCGGCGCCGAGGCGGGCCAGGGCGCCGGCGACGCGGCGGGTCCGGTCGGCCAGTTCGGCGTAGGTCAGGGAGTCGCCGAAGACGGTGCAGCCGGGGCGGGCCGGGAACCGTTGCGCCGCCGACTCCAGCAGGTGGCTGACCGGGACGCCCGGGTACGACAGCGACGACGGCACGTCGGCCGGGTAGGCGTTGAGCCAGTCGCGGTGCCACAGGTGGCGGCCGTTGCCGTTGGGCTCGGGGTGGAGGCGATTGAGATCCACGCTGCACCTTCTCGTTCGAGTATGAGCGACGCTCCGGGCTGGGATGGGCGGGGGCGCCGTGAGGACGCGCGCAGAACTGGATGGAGGCTCGCCGGGCGGCGGGCTGTCCTTGCCGGGGAGGAACCGTGCCCCGGGTAAGGGTGAAGGTTCAGGGTATCCGTGCGCTGGTGGTAAATCGGGGAGCGTTCCGGTACTCCCGGGGGAAGATGGTGACCTGGCGTTGGGGCCAATGGGTCTTGGTTCCCCTGTTACATTCTACCTCACACGCCGCCTCGGGACAACTCAAAGCCCACGGGCGGCGCCCCGTGGACCAGGTCTCCGGCACCTGGCCCACGGGGTGCCGCCCGTGGGCTTTCACTGCCTCTCTTTCTCCTCACTCCCACTCACCGCAGCCTTTCCCACAGCCGCGCAAACTCGTCCGAAAACCGGCGGACCGCGCGGGCGTCGTCGGTGATGACGAAGTTCTCCATGTTGTGCTCGGCGGCGCTGCGCGTCCAGTTGTAGCTGCCGTTGAGCAGCAGCGCCCCGTCGAAGAGCGCGAACTTGTGGTGCATGTGGTACGGCGTCCGGTCCACGCGCACCGGGATCCCCGCCGTGCCCAGCCGCCCCACGTCCGACCCGAGGTCGTCGGCCTTCTCGTTGTCGGAGACGATGCGCACCCTCACCCCGCGGCCGTGGGCGCGCAGGATGGCATCGGCGATCCGGTCGTCGGTGATCGTGAAAACGCACACGTCCACGCTCTCCCGCGTCCGCCCGAACAGGTGAACGATCTTGGCGGCGCACTCCTCGCCGGGGCTGAAATGGACGTCCGTCTGCACGGCGGAATCGCCCTCTCGCGGCATCAGCACCTTGACGACCGCCTCCAGCCACTCGACCACCTGCCGGGCCTCCAACGTCAGCATGGCCTCGCGCGCCAGAGCGAACGCCCGACTGCGGAACACCGCCAGCTGGTGCTCGTCCGGGCGGGCGTCGGCCACCAGCGCCTGCAGCGCCTTCTTCTCTCCGCCGCTCAGGCGATAGTCGGCCAGCGTTGAGGTCAGCGCCCTGTCCATGTCCTGCGGTGTCATCGGCAACTCCTCGGAGGTGGTGGAACGGCACAACGGCGGCGCGCCCGGGTCGGGCCATTCTACCGTCGGGGAGTGTTGGCTAGAATGCCACGGGTAACTTTCCTGTGTCCCTGTAACAGGAGTGGTCCACATGGTGCGCACGACGATGGCGGTCGCGGCGCTGCTGGCGCCGCTGGCGCTGGCGGTTCTGCCCCCGGCCCGGGGCGGCGAGGGGAAGGGCGACGGGTGGGTCAAGCTGTTCAACGGCAAGGACTTCACCGGGTGGAAGAAGTTCCTCGACCCGAAGAAGAAGGCCGATCCGGAGAAAATCTGGACGATCCAGGACGGCGCGATCCGGTGCCAGGGGAGCGTCAACGGCTACCTGCGTACCGAGAAGGACTACGGCGATTACGTCCTCAAGGTGCAGTGGAAGTGGGGCGACAAGGTCCACACGAAGTCCGGAGTCCGCAACAGCGGAGTGTTCGTCCACGTCGTCGGTCCGGACAAGATCTGGCCCAGGGCAGTCGAGGCCCAGCTGATGGCGGGCCATGCTGGCGACTTCTGGCTGGTGGACGGATTCAAGCTGACGGTCGATCCCAAGCGGCAGGATCCGAAGGTGCCGCGCCACTACTTCCGCATGAAGGACGGCGTCGAGAAGAAGATCGGAGAGTGGAACCAGTACGAGATCACTTGCAAGGGCGGCACGGTCCGGCTGGTCATAAACGGTCAGCTGGTCAACGTCGGGACCGATGCCGAGGTGACCCGCGGAGGGATCCTGCTCCAGTCCGAGGGCGCCGAGATTTACTTCCGCAACGTCGAGTTGAAGCAGCTGAAGTGACCGCCGGGCGCCGACGGCGCCGGGCCTACCCGGCGCCGTCGGACCAGCCCGGAGCGCCAGCGCCAGGCGCGACCAGTGCCCTCGTTGACGTTTCGGGCTCGGATAATTTTCACTCCATTGTTGAAACGGCTGCCCCCCGCTCGGCCCATCGTTCCAGGCGGGTGACGAGCAGGTTCAGCCGTGCGGCGACCGCCGCGCGGTCCTCACACGGACGATCGTCGTGGTAGAGTCCCCGCAGCCAGTTGGCGGCGCCGAGCAGCGTGCCGGTTTCGTCGAGGACGGCGACCAGTGCCACGTCCTGGGGTGCCAGGGGGCGCAGGCGGTTGTAAGCGGCCAGCCCGATCGCGGTGCGCCCGGCGTCGTCCGGGACCAGGCTGCCAAGCAACCGGGCGAGATCGACCGCAACGTGATCGATCTTGACACTCCCGTAATCGACCAGTCCGCAGACCCGCTCGCCCTCGAACAGGACGTGATCGTGCCAGACGTCGCACAGACAGGGCTGCAGTGGGAGTGGGCTCCCCGCCAGCGCGTGAAGGCGATCGACCAGGGTGGGTAGCTGGGACACGATCAGGGGCCAGGCGCGTTCGGCGTCGGGCCGGATCGGGTCGGCGGTGGGGAAGTGCGGGCGCCACCCCGAGGCGACCAGGGCGGCCCAGTCCGCGGCACACCGCAGCCGCCTGCGGACGGCGGGGCAGGGTCCGGGAGGGCTGGCCGCGTTCGCCCACACCAGGTGCAGATGAGCCAGGGCGGTACACGCGGCCTCCAGGCGCGCCGGGGTGGGGCACTGGTGGAAGTCCGCCACGCCCGGCATCCACGAGGTCAGCTCCCACAGCCGGCCAGCGTGTTTCACCCACGTCCGGCCGGCGGCGGTGGGGAGGACGGTGGGGACGAAGGTCAGCCCGGCGCGGCGTGCGGCGGCCATCAGGGCGTGGATGGTTTCGAGTCGGTCGAGGGACGGTCCCACCTCAGGCCAGGCGCGCAGACACAACCCGCTGTCCCGACCGCCGACGCGCCAGAGGCGGGCGCCGCTGAACCCGCCGCGATTGCCCAGGGGAACCAGTTCGCCCGCGAGCGGGGCAGGGTAATGACGGAGGACGGCGTGAGCGGAGATGTCGAGAGGCATGGGTGGAGTCACTCGAACCCCTCCTCCCTTCCCTGCCAGAGAAGGGGGGATCCGGCATCACCGCGGCTGTTCTTCTTGCCGCCAGCGGCACGAAGAAAAGTCAAGACGATCCGGTATCAGGCCGGCGCGGCGAAGCGCTCCTGGAGGGCCATCACCGTCAGTTCGCCCTTGCGCAGGGCGGCGCAGGCCTCGACCGCCGCCTGGGCCGCCGCCAGAGTGGTGATGCACGTCACCCCGTGGCCGACCGCCCCCGCCCGGATCTTGCCCTCGTCGGTCCGTGCCCCCTTGCCGCTGGGAGTGTTGATGACCAGCGCCACCTGCGCATTCTTCATGTAGTCCAGCAGATTCGGCCGCCCCTCCTGGATCTTCGGGATCTCCTCGACCGCGATCCCCGCCTGCCGCAGCGCCTTCGCCGTGCCGCGCGTCGAGATTAGCCGATATCCCATTCCGGCCAGCGCGCGACCGATCGGCACGATCTCCGCCTTGTCCCGATCGGCGACGGAGATGAAGATCGTCCCGGTCCGCGGCAGGGCGCTGTTCGCCGCCAGCTGGCTCTTGGCGAACGCCATCGGGAACGTGTCGGCGATCCCCATCACCTCGCCCGTCGAGCGCATCTCTGGCCCGAGAATGATGTCCACTCCGGGGAACTTGTTGAACGGGAAGACCGACTCCTTGACCGAGAAGTGGCGCGGCACCACCTCGTCGCGCACCCCCAGTTCGTCGAGCGTCTTGCCCGCCATGACCAGGGCCGCGTACCGGGCCAGCGGAACGTTGGTCGCCTTGGCGACGAACGGGACCGTGCGGCTGGCGCGCGGGTTGACCTCCAGCACGTAGACGGTCCCGTCCCGTCCGACGGCGAACTGGACGTTCATCAGCCCGCGGACGTGGAGTTCCCGCGCCAGGTCGCGGGTCTGCCGCCGGATTTCCTCCACGACCTCCGGCGGCAGACTGTGCGGCGGCAGCACGCACGCCGAGTCGCCGGAGTGGATGCCGGCCTCCTCGATGTGCTGCATGACGCCGCCGATCACCGTTCGCTCGTCGTCGCTGAGACAATCGACGTCCACCTCCATTGCCGACTCGAGGAACTTGTCGATCAGGATCGGCTTGCCGGGCGACACCTCGAACGCCCGCTCGGCGTAGCGCTTCAGCGCCTCCTCGTCGTAAACGATCTCCATCGCCCGCCCGCCGAGGACATAGCTCGGCCGGACGAGGACCGGGTAGTCGATCCGCCGAGCGGCGTGGACCGCCTGCTGCATGTCCAGGGCGGTGCCGTTGGCTGGCTGGTTCAGCTGCAGCTTGTCCACCAACTCCTGGAACCGCTCCCGATCCTCGGCGCGGTCGATGTCCTCGACGCTGGTGCCGATGATCGGCGCACCGTGGGCCGCCAGGGCGCGGGCGAGGTTCAGCGGCGTCTGCCCGCCGAACTGGACGATCAGCCCCTTCGGCTGGATCCGGTCGCAGATGTTGAGCACGTCCTCGGTGGTGAGCGGCTCGAAGAACAGCAGGTCGCTGGTGTCGTAGTCGGTCGAGACGGTTTCCGGGTTCGAGTTGACCATGACCGTCTCGTAGCCGGCCTCCTTGAGGGCGAACGCCGCCTGGCAGCAGCAGTAGTCGAACTCGATCCCCTGGCCGATCCGGTTCGGCCCGCCGCCGAGGATGACGATGCGCTCCTTGCCGTCCTTCGGCGGACGCACCTCGTCGTCGGGTTCGGCCACGGATGAACGCGGGGGAACATGGATCGAGGAATCGGGCAGAGAGGTTTCCTGTCCTGATTGTGTTGAGTTGCGTTCATCTGCGGCGATACGAATCGGCGGCTTTTCATACGCCGAGTAATAATACGGCGTGTACGCCTCGAACTCGGCGGCGCAGGTGTCCACCAGCTTGTAGACCGGCACGACGCCGCGCGCCTGCCGGTGGCGGCGCACCTCGGCCTCGGTCGCGTGCCACAGGTGCGACAGCTGCCGATCGGAGAACCCCTGCTGCTTCGCCTCCCACAGCAGCTCGTCGGTCGCCGCCTCCAGTCGGCCGCACGCCCGCAGCCGGGCCTCCGTCTCGACCAGGTCGCGCAGGTGGTGCAGGAACCACGGGTCGATGCGCGTCCGCCGGTAGACGTCGTCCACCGACAGCCCGGCCTTGAAGGCGTAGCGGATGTACCAGATGCGCTCCGCCGTCGGCGTCACCAGGCGGGCCTGGATCTCCTCGCGGGACGGCTGCTCGGGCGTGCCCCAGCGGTCGTTGCGGTCGCACCCCAGCCCGAACTGGCCCGTCTCCAGCCCGCGCAGCGCCTTCTGCAGCGACTCCTTGAACGTCCGCCCGATCGCCATCGTCTCGCCGACCGATTTCATCTGCGTCGTCAGCGTCGGGTCGGCGTCCGGGAACTTCTCGAACGCCCAGCGCGGGATCTTGGTCACGACGTAGTCGATGGTCGGCTCGAAGCAGGCCGGCGTCTCGCGCGTGATGTCGTTGCGCAGTTCGTCCAGCCGATAGCCGACGGCCAGCTTGGCGGCGATCTTGGCGATCGGGAAGCCGGTCGCCTTCGACGCCAGGGCGCTGGAGCGGCTGACGCGCGGGTTCATCTCGATAACGATCATCCGGCCGTCGTCCGGGTGGATCGCGAACTGGATGTTGCTCCCGCCCGTCTCGACGCCGATCTCGCGGATGACGGCGATGGCCGCGTCACGCATCCGCTGGTACTCCTTGTCGGTCAGTGTCTGGGCCGGCGCGACGGTGATCGAGTCGCCGGTGTGGACACCCATCGGGTCGAGGTTCTCGATCGAGCAGACGATGACGACGTTGTCCGCACAGTCGCGCATCACCTCCAGCTCGTACTCCTTCCAGCCGATCGCCGACTCCTCGATCAGCACCTCGCCGACCGGGCTGAGGTCGAGTCCGCGGGCGAGCAGTTCGTTGAACTCCGCCTTGTTGTACGCGATCCCGCCGCCGGTCCCGCCGAGGGTGAAACTCGGCCGGAGGACGCACGGGAGGCCGATCTCCTCGCGGATCGCCAGCCCCTCGGCGAGGCTGCGCGCGACCCCGCTGCGCGGGACGGACAGGCCGATCTTGATCATCGCGTCCTTGAACTTCTGCCGGTCCTCCGCCTTGTCGATGACGTCCGCCCGGGCTCCGATCATCTCGACCCCGAACTGCTTCAGGACACCGTGGCGGGCCAGATCCATCGCGGTGTTCAGCCCGGTCTGCCCGCCGAGCGTCGGCAGGAGGGCGTCCGGCCGCTCACGCTCGATGATCTTCGCCACCACCTCCCACGTGATCGGCTCGATGTACGTCCGGTCGGCGGTGTCCGGGTCGGTCATGATGGTCGCCGGGTTCGAGTTGACCAGCACGACCTCGTACCCCTCCTCCCGGAGGGCCTTGCACGCCTGGGTGCCGCTGTAGTCGAACTCGCACGCCTGACCGATGACGATGGGACCGGAGCCGATGAGCAGGATCTTCTTCAGGTCGGTACGCTTTGGCATGTCGTTGTTCCGCGGAGCCCTGGCGGCGGGCGGTGGGTGGTCCAAAGCCCACGGGGCGCGACCCGTGGGCTTTTCTCGGATGCTTTGTTGCCACCCGCCGCCCGCCATACAATAGCTCTCGCTACATCCTATCAGGGTACAGGCGTCCTCCAAGGGGGACCGAGCCGTGCCCGCATCGGGGTTTGGTGCAGGAGAGAAGCCATGAAGCGCGTTCTCGGGTTGGTGGCGGCGGTTGGCCTGCTGGCGGGCTCCGCCCACGGTCAGGAAACGTACACGATCAAGATCAAGGAGGACTACGCCAGGGGCGAGAAGTCCAGACAGGTGACGACGGAGAAGGGGACGTTCGACTTCAAGATCACCGACAACAAGGACAACGTCCTCAAGGAGCAGAAGGAGGAGAGCGGCAAGGACTTCGCGTTCAACCAGCTGATCGTGGACGCAAAGCCCGGCATGGACCGGCCCCTCAAGGTCGAGCGCACCTACGACAAGGCGCGGGTGAACGAAAAGGGAGAGAAGCGCACCCTCCCGTATGAGGGCAAGACCGTCGTGATCGAGAAGAAGGGAGAGAAGTACGAGTTCCGGATCAAGGGTGGGCAGGAGTTGACCGGCGCAGACGCCAAAGCCCTCGACGAGGAGTTCAACAAGAAGGGCAAGCTCGGTGGGCGCGAGCTGGAGAAGATGTTTCTGCCCGGCAAGGCAGTCAAGGTCGGCGAGACGTGGAAGCTCGATCCGGCCGTCCTCGGCAAGATCTTCCAGGAAGACACGAAGATGGACCTGGATCAGGCCAAAACGACCGCGTCGGGCAAGCTGGTCAAGGCTTACAAGAAGGGCGACCGCCAGTTCGGCGTACTCGAGTTCCGACTGCAAATGGTCCCGAAGGCGATCCGAGAGCCGGCCCCGGTCCGGTTCCAGCCGGGGGCGAAGATGGACTTCGTCATGACCCTCGACGTCTGCATCGACGGAACGTCCCGGAACGGCAACGGCACGTTCCAGGTCACCATCGGCGCCGCGGCGCTACTGCCCGACCCGGACCAGCCGATGTTCACGCTGCATCTCAAGGGCTCGGGCGGCGGCACATACCAGCACTCCGACCAGTAAGGTAGCCCACGGGATTGCTTACCAGCCGCGAGCGCCAGCGCGTAGTCGGATCCGCGCGCTGGCGCTCGCGGCTGGTAGGCACGTTAGCTGCGACGGACGCCTGCCGCGCCCGTCACTGGCGCTCTGAGTTGGTTTCGGCATCCCGCCACGACGGGCGGTACTGCTCCAGGAACGTGAGCAGATCCACCTCGTCGGTGAGATTGTCGTACCCGTTGGCGACCAGCTCCGCGATGGCCTTCTCGTTGTCCCAGCGGTGGAACTCCATGCGGTAGATGGCGCAGTGAGCGCCGGTCCGATGGACGCCCGCGAAGCAGTGCATCAGCACCGGATAGTTGGCCGGGTCGCGCATCACCTTGAGGAACTGCCGAACCCCGATCCGCGCCGGCACGGACCCGTCCGAGCCCCACCACGCCCGCGGGGTGATGCGGTGGTAGTTCAGCTCCTGTTTGCGGCAGTACTGCTCTTCCGCCAGATCCGGCGGGGGCTGATCGGGGCGGTCGGCATCGCGGAACGTCACCACGGTCTTGATGCCGTGGTCGTGGATCAGCCGCTTGAGGCCAGGCAGGGTTAGTTGCCCGCTCCGGTAAAGAATGCCCTCCTCGACCACGCGGAACTGGCGCAGCGTGGTGTGCCGGTGGTAGCTGTAGGCGAGCGGCACGCCGACGATCAGCCCGATGAGGAGCCCGGCGAAGACGTAGTTCAGGATCCGCGGCATGGGAAACGGCCTCCGTGCCAGGGGAATTCGGCGGGAGGGAATTCTACCGGGTTGACCGGGAATTGAAAGGGCAGGTTGGCGGCCGTTTGGAAGCGCGGGCCGTGCGCTTATTCGCGGGGTGGTCGGACACCTCGATCACGACGCCATCGGCGCCGCGGCCGAGTTCGACGGCGCTGTACGCGGGCTCGGCACCGGGCACATGCCTGAAGTCCATCGCGCCCCTCCACTGCGGACCGGCCAATCCCTGATTCAAGGGATATTCAGGATACTGCAACTCTGCTCGTAGCTCTCCTCCAGCTCGAGCGGCACGGCGAGGTTGTCGGCGAGCCACAGTGGCACCGTCGGCAGCGGCCGGCCGAGGCTCAACGGATGAGCCCACGCCTCCAGGTGCCACTCGTCGTGCCGTTTCGTCAAACGGCACGCAGTCGTGTAGAGGGTCGGCGGGCTGGGACTCAGGGCCGGGTCGGACAGGCCGATCAGCTCGAGCAGTTCCCCGTACAGGTTCTGGGTGCGCGTCGTTACCACATCAACGATGACGACGGAGACACGCTCGCGCAGCAACCCGGCGCACTTGGCGGCGAACGCGCGGCGGTGCTCGGGCCGATCCTTGTTGGCGGGGCTGATAATCTCAACGGCGGCCACGAGCCGGCAATGCCGCTTCTCGTCGTGGACTCGTACCTCGTAGACATCCTGGGCCGGCAGATCAGTAGCGACGGTCAGCGTCGGCCGCGGTGGCGCCCAGACCGCTGTCGCGATGCCGCCGCCGTTGCCGCGGTCGCCCGGATCCTCCAACGCCCCTTCGCCCTCGCTCTCGAAAGTGGCCACATCGATTTCGGCGCTCGCGCCCGAATGGACGCGCGGTTCGGCGAAATAGCGGCGTGGCAGCCTTCGACGGAGACTGGCGACGATGATCATTGGCCATCCACCGTGAAGCCCTTCCCAGTGGCGCGTGTCGTCCAGCGGGGGGCGGAAATGGTCGCGCAGCGGCATGAGTGGCTCTCCTTTCCCATCCAGTTTAACAGGGACGGTGAGAGGCTAAACCCTGAAACCGCTACCTCTCGCCGTGGTCACGTGCGGCGGAACTGGCGGTCGAGATCCTGGCGGCTGAACAGCAGCGCCGTCGGCCGGCCGTGCGGGCAGTGGTGGGTGTCGTCGGCGAACTGGCGCTGTGCGATCAGGGCGGCGATCTCCTCCGGCGTGAGCGGGTCGCCCGCGCGCACCGCCGCGTGGCACGCCATCAGGCTGAGCAGATCGTTGAAGAGTACCTCGCGCGTCGGCGGGCGGTCCTGGCTCGCCAGGTGATCGACCACCGCCTTGAGCGTCTCCTGCGGCGGGCGCCGGCCCAGGAGCGCCGGGTAACTGCTCAGCAGCAGCGTGTTGCCGCCGAACGGCTCGATGACCAGTCCCAGCGCCGCCAGCGCCTCGCGCTGCTCCAGCGCCCGCGCCGCCTGCTCGGCGGTCAGCTCGACCACGTCGGGAATGAGCAGCTGCTGCACCTCCAGGGTTCCGGTCCGAACGCGGTGCTTGAACTGCTCGAACAGGATGCGCTCGTGCAGCGCATGCTGGTCGATCACCAGCATCCCCTCCGGCGTCTCCAGCACGAGGTAGGCGTTGTGCAGCTGGATCGCGTTCACGGCGGGGGCCGGCGCCGGATCCTGGATCGACGGGGCAGGCGCGGCAGCAGACAGGGAAAATGGAGATGAGGGAGGTGGTAAGGACGATAAAGCCCACGAGTCGCGCTCCGTGGGCGCCGTGCTGGAGACTTGACCCACGGGACGCCACCCGTGAGCTTTCTCCTCCTCCCTTCCCCCTGGCAGCGGTGGAGCGGACGGCTGCGCCGTTGGGGCCTCGAGCGTCGAGGTCACCTGCAGCCGGGCGGTGAGGTTGTGCGAGTTGAGGCACTCGCGCACCGCCCCG
Source organism: Gemmataceae bacterium (assembly GCA_020847555.1). The sequence continues at coordinate 5,641 of JADLBT010000324.1, read as the reverse complement.
AACACCAGGCTGTACAGTGCGTGGCCGTTGCGGAAGCGCACCTCTGACTTGGTCGGGTGGACGTTGACATCGACCTCGTCGGGCGGCAGGTCAAGGAACAGGAACGCGACGGCGTAGCGGCCGGTCATGAGCAGCCCGCGGTACGCCTCCTGCAAAGCGTGGCCGAGGCTGCGGTCGCGAATCCAGCGGCCATTGACGAACAGGTACTGCAACTTTGCGTTGCCGCGCTCGCACGCCGGGTCCGCGATGAATCCGCGCAGGTTCACCGATCCCTGCAGCCCCTCGATGGGATAGAGTCGGTCGCGCACCTCGGCGCCGAAGAACAGACCCAGGCGGTCCACGAGCGTCGCGGTGGCGGGCACCTCATAAACCGACTTGCCGTTGTGGCGAAGCGTCAGGTGCAGGCCGGGCTTGGCGAGGGCAAGGCGCGTGAACGCCTCGCACAGGTGGCCCATCTCGGTCGTCGTGGTGCGCAGGAACTTGCGGCGGACGGGCGTGTTGTAGAACAGGTGGCGCACCTCGATGCGCGTGCCCGGCGAGCCGTTCCAGGCGCGGACCGCGGACAGGTCGCCGCCGTGGCAGATGATCTCGGCACCGCAGGCGTGCCTCGCCACGCGCGACTGCAGCGTGACCTGGGCGACGCCGCCGATCGACGCGAGAGCCTCACCGCGAAAGCCGAACGTGCCGATGCGGAAGAGGTCGTCGGCGCTGGCAAGTTTGCTGGTCGCGTGGCTGGCGAAGGCCAGGGGCAGATCCTCGGTCGCGATGCCGCAGCCGTCGTCCACGACGCGAAGCAGGTCGGCGCCGCCCTGCTCGACCTCGATGTCGATGCGCGTGCTGCCGGCATCGACGCTGTTCTCCAGCAATTCCTTCAGGACGGAGGCGGGGCGCTCGATGACCTCACCGGCGGCGATCTTCGTGACGACATTGTGGGGCAGCTGGCGGATGCGCGGCATAGTTACAATTGCGTTGCACTGACGAGCCGGAAGCGTCAGCGACGGTTCGTGACGTGTCCGTCGCTGACGCTTCCGGCTCGTCAGGTTCGTGACGTGTCAGGTCTTCGGCGCGGGTTGCAGACCCCATTTCTTGACCTTGCGCTGCAACACCTGCGGTTGCACGCGCAGCCGTTTGGCCGCCTCGTCGAGGTCGCCCTCGGCCTCGTTCAGGGCGCTGCGGATTCGGTCCTGCACCTTCCACTCCTGGATCTTCCGGTACAGCGTCCGCTCGCCGATGCCCAGCCGGCGGGCCGCCTCCTCGCGGTTGCCGTCCGTCATGTCGAGCGTCTTCTCGACGTAGTAGCGTTCTACCTCCGCCAGCGGCTGCCCCACAAGCTCGGTAGGCCCGATCGGTCCGGCGTCCGCCAGGTGCAGCCGGCGCAGCGCGTCGCCCTCCTGCAGGTCGTCCAGGTTCAGCACGCCATCCTGGTCCTGCACCACCATGCTCTCGATCTGGTTGCGCAGCTCGCGCACGTTGCCCGGCCAGTCGTAGGCATGCATCGCCTTGCGCAGCGGTTCGGCGATGCTCTTGACGCTCTTGCCGTGCTTGCGGTTGAGATCGTCGATGAAGTACGAGCACAGCAGCGGCAGATCTTCCAGCCGTTCGCGCAGCGGCGGCAGACGCACCGTCACCACCTTGAGGCGGTGGTACAGGTCCGCCCGGAACTCCTTCCTCTCGACGGCTGCCTCCAGGTCGCGGTTCGTCGCCGAGAGCAGCCGCACGTTCACCTTGATCGGTTCGTTGCTGCCGATGCGATAAACTTCCTGGTTCTCCAGCACGCGCAGCAGCTTCGCCTGCAGGCCGAGCGGCATGTCGCCGACCTCGTCCAGGAACAGCGTCCCGCCGTTGGCGTGCTCGAACCGCCCCTTGCGCAGCCGGTCCGCTCCGGTGAACGCGCCGGCCTCGTGGCCGAACAGTTCGTCATCGAGCAGATTCTCGTTCAGAGCGGTGCAGTTCATCGCGACGAAGTGCTTGTGCTTGCGCGGGCTGTTGTAGTGGATCGCCTTCGCGACCAGTTCCTTGCCCGTGCCCGTCTCACCCTGGATCAGAACGGTCGCGCTGGTCGGGGCGGTGTTCCTGAGCTTGCCGATCACGTCGTGCATGCGCGGGCTGTTGCCGACCACGCCCTCGAAACCGAACTTCTCCTCGATCTGCCGTTTCAGCTCGCGGTTGGCGTGGTTGAGCCGGTAGCGCTCGGCCGCCTTGTCCACGCGGGCGCGCAGCTCCGCGAGGTTTCCCTGCTTGACGAGGTAGTCGTACGCGCCCTGACGCATCGCCTCGACGGCGGTCTGCACGTTGCCGTGCCCGGTGATGACGAGTACCTCGGCGTCCGGCAGTTCCTGCTTCGCCTTGCGCAGGATCGCCAGCCCGTCCAGGCCGTCCATCTTCAGGTCGGTCAGGATGACGCCGAATTCCTCGGTATCGATCTTCCGCGCGCCGGCGGCGCTGCTGGTCGCGACGGCGCACTCGTAGCCGACGCGCTCGAGGCTCTCGGCCATCGTTTCGGCGAGGAATTCCTCGTCGTCGATGATCAGCACCCGAACGAGATCGTTTGAAGGAGAGGGAGATTGCTCCATCGGTGTTGGGGGTCACTCGGTTCGTGGTCCACCTGGCCCGGCTCTCGAGGCCGCCGCATCGCCTTATTCTACCCCGCCCGCGCCGGGCCGCAAAGCACGGGAACCACCGCCCGAATTCGCGCGGGCAGGTCGTGACATTTCCCGCCCGGTCGTGCCCACACAGACGAGCGCGCAGCAGACGCACCACGAACCCACATTTTGCTGGCAATTACCCGAGGGGAGTGGTCCAATACGCTCACCCCTGTCCAGTTCCGGTAACTCGACCTTGTTCCGATCGCGCTGCCCTCTTAACTCCGGAGGCTTCACATGGCCGTCGTCGCCCCGCCCAACGCCTGTCCCGTCTGCCAGCAGGCCCTGCCGCCCGATGCCCGCGACGGGTGTTCCGGCTGCCACGCATCGCCCGCCACCCTCGAACGGATCGATGCGCTCGATTTCGTTATGCGGCGGTTCGAGCAGTGGCACGCAGCGGGCCGAATCGGCGCCGCCCAGCACCAGGCGATCGCCGCCTTCTAGGGCGGGCTGCGTCACCAGGCGGTGCAAGCTGCCCAGGACGCTCAACTCGTGCCGGGCGACCTCGGTTTGCCGCCGCCGACGCTTTGCTGGAGCTGCCGTGCCAGCGGCCGCCGCGAGGCCGTGTGCGACCGCTGCGGCGCCCCGCTCGGGAGCCCCGGCGTCCGCTCGCTGCGCTACCTCATGCTGCTCCGTTCGGAGATCAAGCGGCAAGGGCAGGCGCGCCGCCTGTCGCTGCCCCAGGTCCATGCTCTGTTCGACGAGGTGCGCGGCCGCATCGCCGCGCTGATGAGACGGCTCGAACGGGAGCGCGTGCCCATGGTGATGCCGGTGGCGGAGGCGATCCCGGTCGCCAAGCTGGCCGAACCGCCGGCGCCGCGCAAACCCGTCCTGGAACTCCTCCTCGACCCGAAGAACGTCCAGTGGCTGCTCATCTTCGGCGGGGCGCTGCTGGTGCTGGGGCTGGTGATCTGGCTTGGCACGCTGCGCCTGTTCGAGAACCCGAGGACGATCGCCGTCATCCTCGGGGTGGCCAACGCCGCCGTCCTGGTGGGCGGGTGGGCGCTGATCCTCGGCACGCGCTTCCAGACCGCCGGCCGGGCGCTGACCCTGCTCGCATGCCTCGTGATGCCGCTCAACCTGTGGTTCTACGACGCGCACCACCTCATCACCGTGGACAGTCGGCTGTGGCTTCCCGCGCTGATCTGCTGCGTCCTGTACGCCGCGTCGGCGCTGGTGCTGCGCGACGCCCTGTTCGTCCCGGTGCTGATGGGCGGCGCCGCGCTGACCGGCCTGCTGATCCTCGCCGACCGGGACGTGAACCGCTTCTGGGAAGTCGCCGCACCCGCGGCGCTGCTTGTCGGCGTGGGCGTCGTTGGCATCCTGGCCGAGCGTCTGTTTCCGCCGGGCGCGGGCGTGTTCAGCCGCGAGCAGTTCGGCCTGGCGTTCTTCTTCTCCGGCCACGCCCTGGTAGGCGCCGGACTCCTGTTCCTGCTCGGCGCCCAGCTGGTCGGCTGGACGTGGTCGCCGGTGGTGCATCCCTGGAACCTGGCGGAGCGGCCGGCCATCGTCACCGACGCGGCGCTCAAGCGGCTGGCCCTGGGGCTGTTTCTGGCTGGCTTCGCCGTTTACCTCTATTCGGACCTGGTGGTCCGCAGGATCGGCGTGTACGTCTACCTGGCCGCGTTCTGTCTGTTGTGGTCGGAACTGCTGGCGCTGCTGGCGATCGACGCGGTCATTCCGTCCGAGGTGGTCATCCTGGTGCTGGCGCTGACGGCGTGCGCCGCCAACCTGCTCCAGGCGAGCCTGGGCCGCCGGCACAACGTGGCCCGGGCGCTGCCGCCGCTGGGAATCATGCTGGCCGCCCTGCCGGTGCTGTACGGCGTACTGCTGCACCTGCGCGCGACCAGCCCGGAGCTGAATCGGATCTGGCCGCGCGCCGACGGTAGCCGGTTCGCGTTCAGCTGGGGGTACGTCGGCGCCATGCTGGGGACCGCCCTCGTGTGCCGCTGGGCCGCGCACCTGTACCGGCGAAGCCTTCCCGGCTTGTCGGTCGCGTACTTCTTTCTGACTGGCGCGGTGACGCTGGTCGGCGCCGCCGGGCTCGCGTCGGTCGTCGGCCTCACCGCGTGGGACGTGCAGGGGCCGGTGCTGATGCTGGTGCCGATCGCGTACCTGGTCGCGGCCCGGCTTTACCGCGGGACGACTCCCGAAGGTCCGCTCGTGTGGGTCGCCCACACGGCCACCGGCGTCATGCTCGGGGCGGTGCTGCTGTCGGCACTGCAATTCGACGCGCTGCGGGTGTTCGCGCCGCACCACGGTCTGGAGCTGAACCTGCGACTGGCGCTGGTGTTCGCGGAGGCGGCCCTGTTCTACACGTTGGCGACGGCGTGGCGGGATGACGACATCAGCCCGTACCTGGGGGCCGCGGCGGTGTGCGGCGCCGGCTGGCAGCTGCTGCTCTACTTCCAGGTCGGCGGCGTGTACCACCCGATCGTGTTCGCCGCGGCCGGACTGGCGCTGCTCGCGGTGTACCGCCTGGCGGTGCTGGAGGGCTTCCGGCAGGGCGGGGTGGCGGGCGCCGCGTTTCGGTGTGCCAACGTGCTGCTGGCGGTATCGTTCGCGGCGGCGGTCGTGATGACGGTCGGGCGCCTGGCGGTGGGCCAGGAACACCTGGCCGTGCGCGGAGACGTGGGCGACTGGCGGGCGCCGTTGCGGACGTTGGCCGTGGTCCTCGGCGTACTGGCGGCGATGAGTCTGGTCGCCGCCGCACTGGTGCGGCACGCCGGGTGGCGGCGGTGGTATGTGGCCGTCGCCGCGATCGAGGGGCTGCTGACGTTCCTGGTGGTGAACCTGATCGGCACGCTCTCGCCGTGGCAGAAAGCCGAGATCTTCTTCGTGGCGGCCGGGTTAGTAGTGCTGGGGTTGGGGCACTGGGGCTGGTATCGCGAGCAGGAGGAACAGAGCGATCTGGTCAGTGTGGCGATGATCCTGGGCAGCCTCGCCGTCGCGGTGCCGCTGGCGATCGCCGTCCTGATCCACCGCTCGACGGCCAACTT
>JADLBT010000323.1 GCA_020847555.1 Gemmataceae bacterium | reverse complement strand
GTCCAGCCATTCCCGTACAGCGCTGACATATGCCTCTATGAAGTCGGGACGGCCCGACAGTTTCCTGTCGGTGAGGTAGGTATGGGCCTGGTTGACGGCAGCCCGGAGTTCTTGTGGCGTCAACTCGGCTGCAAGGAAGTGAATCACGTCATAGATGTCCACAACGGCGATGTCCCGTTCATACGGTTCCAGCTTCAGCGCCATCGTCGCCGGGACTTTCCATTCATCATCCGTGTTGATGCCAGCCGCAATGATGATGTACTTCGACAGATGGAAGTGGTCCATCTTCGTCTTGAAGCGAGAAATGCGATTCTTCCAGTCATCCCGAACGGTGACTTCATACGCCCGGACAAACTGTCCCTCTCGCCGCTCTTCGATGTCCCCCGCCGTGTCGTCGTACTTGTCCGCAGCGTGGGGGTGGTGCGTCGTGATCTCGATAGAATGCCGTCGCCGGTATTCGTAGAGAAGGGCCGCAATGAGGAACTGTTGAATGTGGCCTTCTGACGGGATGGCAACCAACTTGTGGAACAAAACCTTCGCCCGCACGAAGGTCAACACGTCACGGCCCACAGGTGGCAACGGGGTAGCTTCCCGCCTGGACTCAGCAAAGCGCTGCGCCAAGTAGTCGGCAATCTTCACCATCTCAGCCGGGGTCTTGCATGCGTCGATAATTTGGGCGAGGAAGTCCTTGAAGCGGTTGTCCTCCAACAGCCTGATGGTCTTGCTGCTGACGTTCCCTTTCCAGCCAAGGTTCTCGCCGTAGGCCGTGATATTCCCGTGAAGCGTGATGCTCCGGTTCGTCAATTCCTCGCACAGTTTCTTGTCGCCGAACTGGCCCCTGGCTCCGGTCGGGACGCTGTTCATGTCCCAGGTCTGATCTTCCAGCCAGTAGAAGACCAGGAACAAAACCGCCGTCTTCACGCTGGCAGACCTGGTATCAAGAAGCGTCTCGCACGCTCGCCGATGCGCCGGCGTCGGCAGGTCCACTTCTTCGCCCGAAACAAAGTCGTCAACCCGCTCCAACGCCTTGTTGACCGCCCGCTCTACCAGGACGTTGCGCCGGGATTCCTTGTCTTTCAGAGGTCGCCGGTTTTTCGCCATTAGAACAACGTTCGTTGGACTGCCTTCTTGCTACCCCTGGTCCGCTTGCCGTTCATTTGCTCCAGGATGGCCCTTCCAATCACTTCGGCCAGCAGGGGAGGAACTGCATCCCCGACCTGGTGGTACTGCGCCGATCTTGGCCCGGAGAACACCAGGTCTTCAGGGAAGGTCTGGATGATGGCAGATTCCTTCACGGTCAGCCGCCTGGCTCCTGGTAACGTCCCCTCCCTGGGTTTCCCGCCATCCATCAGGTGCCGGTGGTAGGCAGGCACTAACCTCAAGTCATCGAAGAAGTGCGTCTTGTTCCCGCCCGCCGAAGCCAGGATCGTGTGGCAAGGCTGGTCCCGGTCGATCGGGCGGCCCCCGCCGTTGTAAACGTGTCCGTCATAGGGGCTGGGGCGCAAATCCGGGTCTTTGGCGTAGAAGACCTTTGACGGGTTCGGCTCGCCGATCTGGTGGTTCGGCAACACATCTTTGACCCGCACATGCGGACGGCTTCGGCCTGGCCCGTGCGTCGGTTCGGGGAACTGAAACGCTTCCTTCCGCAGCCCGACGACGAACAGCCGTCGTCTCTTCTGCGGAACCCCGTAGTCGGCAGCGTTCAGGACTTGCCAGTTGACGACGAACCCTAGATCTTCAAGCTGGCAGATAACGGTTCTCAGGTACTTCATCCGGTCGTCCACGACCAGGCCGGGAACGTTCTCCATCAAGAAGGCTTCCGGCTGGACTTCCTCGACAACTCGGATGAACTGCGGAATCATGTTCCGCTCGTCTGACTCAGCCTGTCGCAGTCCGCCCGACGAAAACGGCTGACAGGGCGGTCCGCCGTAGACCAGGCCGACCTTGCCCCGGTACTCGTTGAACTCAACCTGCTGGATGTCGCCAGTGATGATCTTCGCCCCCGGCGTGTGCGTGGCGAAGGTCTGCGTCCGGTACGGGTCAACTTCGACGGCGCAAACCGTCTCCACCTCCGCAGCCTTCAGCCCCAGGGTCAGCCCGCCCGCACTCGCAAACAGATCCATTCCCTTCATCCGATCCTCCGCAGTCGATAGGGTGCAGCTGTGCAGTATACCCCAGGCGCAATGGTCGGTCATCGTCTTTCTTCGGCCCGCCCTGGTCCATCGCTGCTGGCCCATCGCTGCAATCTGCCCCGAGCAAGAGGGAAGCCACTTCTCCAGGTCGCCAAACCGCCAAGACCGGCGCTCGTCTTCGTCCTGCTTCTTCAATCGCTGGCAGACACGCCAGAAGGTCGTTCCGCTGGTCCCTGTCGCTTCCTCCCATTGCCTGGCCTTCTCCGTCCAGGTCAGGGGCCAGGCGTCGATGGCCCGCGCCGTCTTTTCCTGCTGCCGACGCAGCCCGGCTCTCGCCTGGCGCTGGCGCTCCGGGTTGGTCGGACGGCGCCGGGCGTAACCAGCGCCGCCCGAACCCGCGGTGTCAGCGTTGGGGGAGCGTTGGCCCTCGCTTACGCTTCGGGCGGAGAAGTTCGCGATACCGTCGTGGCTCTGCAAGATGTCACCGCTCGACCGCAAGGCGATACCGCTGGTGACCGGCCGCGTCGAGGGCCGGCCGATGCCGGAGGCGGTCGCGTGGACGTTCAGACGGACGGCGGGAAAGGCTTCTACATCTCTCTCGGTCACCCGGACGACCTGCGCATCGAGGTCTGCGCAACGGGGTGTACTGGGTGGTTGGGTTGAAGAGCCCGCGGCAGACTCCGCAATCCCTCCCGGGGCATTCACGCGGAGAGGATGGGCCGGATCACGTCGCCACGGCTCAGCGGCACCGGCCGGCCGAGCGGGTCGCGGATCTCGGTGTCGGAGGAAAGTCCCAGCGAGTGGAAGAGCGTCGCCGTCAGATCCTCGGGCCGCACCCGGCCGTCGCGCGGCTGGGCCCCGATCCGGTCCGAGGCACCGTACACGAGCCCACCGCGCACCCCGCCGCCCGCCAACGCCGCCGAAAACACCGCGCCCCAGTGATCGCGGCCCGCGGCGCCGTTGTGCCGCGGCGTGCGGCCGAACTCGCCCATCCACACCACCAGCGTCTCATCGAGCAGCCCGCGCTGCGCCAGATCCTCCAGCAGCGCCGAAAACGCCTCGTCCATCATCGGCATGAGGAAGGAGCGCAGACTCTCGGCGTTGCGCGCGTGCGTGTCCCACATACCGTCGTTCGGCTTGCCGGCGAGGCGCGTCCAGTTCACCTGCACCAGCGGCACCCCGCTCTCGACCAGTCGGCGGGCAAGCAGGAGGCTCTGGCCGAAGCGGTGGCGGCCGTAGCGATCGCGCACCGCCGCCGGCTCGCGGCCGATCTCGAAGGCGGCGCGGGCGCCCGACGAGCGCAGCAGGTCGAACGCCTGCCGGTACTGGTCCCGGTAGCGGATCCCGGCCGTCGCCCGGTCCGCGGCCGCGAAGTGGCGGTTGACCTGGTCGAGCAGGGTGCGGCGGCCGTCGAAGCGTAGCGGCGGCAGGTCGGAGGCGAGGGTGAGGGCCGGCACCTGGAAGTCGGGCCGGGACGGGTCGCAGTGGAGCAGCCACGGGTCGGCGGTCCGGCCGAGCCAGCCGGCGTCCTGCCCCGGCCACGGGATGTTGCCGGTGTTCCAGACGTGTTCCGGGACGGTGATCGCCGACGGCGTGGCGCCATTACCGCGGAGCAGGTGCCTGACGACCGCGCCGACCGACGGCCAATCGTTCGGCGCGCCGGGGCGGGCGTTCTCGACGTTCATCGGGCGGTGGGGTTGCCCGGTCAGCATGTAATAGCCGCTCGACGAGTGGGCGTTGTCGCCGGTCGAGATGGCGCGGAGGATGGCGCAGTGGTGGGCGAGGCGCGCGGTGCGCGGCATCAGTTCGCAGACGCGCAGGCCCGGGACGCTGGTGGCGATCGGGTGGAACGGCCCGCGGATCTCGGCGGGGGCGTCGGGCTTCGGGTCCCACGTCTCGTGTTGCGGCGGGCCGCCCAGCAGGCAAAGAAGGATGCACGACCGTGCTCGCCCTGGGGGGCGCCGGGCCTCAGCAGCGGCCGCGTCCTGGCGGGCCTGGAGGAGCGTCGGGAGAGAGAGGAGTCCCACGCCGCCGGCCCTGAGCCATTCGCGGCGCGTCAGGCCGTCACACAACCGCGAGCCACCGTCGTGAATGCGAAGCATGGACTTCCCCCCTGGAGCGACGACCTTTCCGCGTTCCAGTGTAGCCGTGCGACGCACCGACCGGCAAGACATCCCGACGAGCCGAAAGCGTCAGCAACGACCCGGCTCGACAGGTTTCGTCGCTGACGCTTCCGGCTCGGCGAAGCCTCAGCGTTCGGTCCGGTAACGTTAAAGGGCGCGAGCGCAGAGATGGGGGGTCAGAGGAGAGGCGTGCGCTGCGGCTGCTGTTCCATCTTTTCGCGGAGGTGGGCGAAGTAGGCCCGCATGTCCACCTTCCCGGTCCCGCACGACCCGCACCCGCCGTCGGTCCCGCACGAAGTGCAGCCGCGGCCGCCCTCGGCACGACCGCAGCCGGGCTCGCCGCATCCGCCGTCTGACTCCTCATCCGGCGCGGTTGGCACCGCCAGATCCTCGAACAGAACCTCGACGCCGTGCGCCCCCTGGAGCGCCGCCGCGAACGGCTCGTAGTCGCACTCGGCCCAGCGGAGATGCTGCACCACCGCGCGACGGCCGTCGAGGAGAACCTCGGCGTCGAGAATCTCCAGGGGAAGGTGCAACTCGGCGGCGAGGCGCCGGCCGTCGGCGAAGAGCTGGTCGCCAAGGGCGCGGCGCTGTTTGGCAGTACTCTCGTCGTCGGGGCCGGCCCGGCGGAGGAGGGAACCCGTTCGGCCCCCGGGCAACAGGCGGACGTGGCGCGGGGTCGCCGGACAGAGGACAACGCCGATTTCGACGCCGCGCGGGCCGGCGACCACCACCCGCACGCCGCGACGGAGATCGCTCAGGGCGGCCACAAAGCGGCCGACGGCCCCGCTGCGGCCGTAACTCACCAGGTACTCGCCGCCGCCCGCCTCGCTCATGTCGCCTCTTATCCGAAATTCCGCACCGCCCCGCGGGTACTCAGTCCAGGCCGAGCTGTTCGCGCATGACCTGGTCGTAAAGCTGCTGCCCGCGGTCGCTGCTCAGGTCGAGATGCATCTCGTTGATGACCTTGATGCTGACGTCGCGTAGCCACCAGTTCCAGCAGTCGGCGCAGACTACCTCCTGGATACGGCGGCCTATCTCGTCGTTCATCGGCGGCCGGTCGAGCCGCCGCGCGTGACTCCCGTAGGGGCACCCCGGGCGCTGGCACCGGAACCCGTCGCCGGCCGCCGGCCCGCCAGCCGGCGCCGGCGCCTTGCGCGTCTCCGGCAGCGCCTCGCCCTGCTCCCTGAGGAGTTTCGCCATCTCGTCGCGCGGCACGTTATTGCCCATCTCGTCGGCGACGACGTACCCGTCCTTCAGGACGGCGATCGCCTCGCCGCGCCGGCCGAGCTTCAGGAGCGAGGTGCCGAGCAGCTGGTGGACCTTGGAGAACTGCGGGTTCAGCTCCAGCGCCCGCCGGAACGACCGGGCCGCGTCGTCGAACTGCTCCGCCTCCATGAGGAGCTGGCCGAGGCGGAAGTGGCCGAGTTCGTTGTCCGGGTCGTCCGTCGCCATCTTGCGGAACTGGGCGATCCGCGCCAGCAGTTCTTGCTTCTGATCCATGGAAAACTCCTGCAGGGCGTGCGGCTCCCGGCCGCCCGCCGCACGCCCTCCGCTTACTTGCCTGCCACGGCCACGCTCGGCTCCAGCACCAGCAGCGGGAACCTCACCTGACTGGTCTTCGACGCCATCTTGTCCGTCGCCTCGATCTCGATCGTGAACCGTCCGGCCCGGTTGATCGTGATCGGGAACGGCAGCGGCAGGATGCTCCGGTCCTTGAGATCGACCTCCTCGGGGAGATCCTTCGGGATGTTCGTCACGAACGGCTTGGGCAGGGTCGGCTTGCCGGTCGCGTCGAGGATGCGCAGACGGACCTCGATGTTGGGCAGCTTCTTGGCGTCCTTGGCCCACCCGACGAGAGCGACGTGGGTCGTGTACTCCTGCAGCGGGACGGCCACCGCTGGCGAGCTGAGGTGGATCATCCCGAAGTCGGCCGGCAGGATCTCGAAGCTGTAACTGATGGACTTTTCCTTCGGCTCCTTGAGGCGCACGTCGGTCGCCGTGAGTTTCACCGTGTATTTCCCGGGCTTCTGCTCGGTCCCGGTCACGACCTGGCCGCGCTCTGACACGCGCGCCTGGCCGAGGGTCAGGTAGTGCTGGTTCTTCGACTCGCGTCCGAACAGCCGGTTGCCGGTGGCATCGAACACCTCCAGCTTGATCTTGTACTGGACGAGGGCGCTGGCCGTGTCCATCGACAGATCTTCCACGTCGAAGGCGAGGAACAGAATGTCCCCGGGCAGGAACTTGTTGCTGGCTCGCTCCCCTCCGAACGGCCCGTAGACCGCACGAACGTTCTTGATATCCACGGCGCCGGCGGGCCGGACCCAGAGGGCCAGCAGAGTCAGGGCGATGAACGGAGCCTTCCTCATGGCGTCACAATCCTCGGACGAGAAAGGGAACCAGGACACGTCAGCGTCAGACGACACACACCACAGGTTATTCTGCCCCGCCCCGCGCACCTTGGCCAGACCAAAATGCTCCTGCGCGCGGCCCTGAGCGGCCTCGGCACGGTTCGGCGCGATCGCAGCGCCCACCCGGCCACCGCGCGGGGCGGACCCTGCCCCTTGACGAAGGCAGCCCGGACTGGGACAACACCGTCGCCAGGCTACCGTCGCCTTCGTACCACCAGGAGCGCACCATGCCTCTCCCCCGCCGCACCTTTCTCGGCGCCGGCCTGGCCGCCGGCCTGGCCGCGGCCACCGCCCAGCCCCACGAACCGCCGCGGCCCCTGACGAAGGCCGACCTGCCCACCCCGGCCCTGCTGATCGATCTCGCCGCCTTCGAGGCGAACCTGCGCACGATGGCCGAACACGGCAAGCGGGCCGGGTGCGGGTTGCGGCCGCACGCGAAGACCCACAAGTGTCCGGAGATCGCCCGCCGCCAGGTCGCCGCCGGCGCCCTCGGTGTGTGCGTCGCCACCGTGCCGGAGGCCGAGGCGATGGTCGCCGCCGGCGTCCGCGGGGTGCTGCTCACCTCCCCAGTCCTCGAGCCGCCGAAGCTCGCCCGCATGGCCGCCCTGGCGCGGCGGCCGGGGGCGGTATTGCTGGCGGTCGGGCACGCGCGGCAGGTCGAGCTGCTCGTCGAGGCGGCGCGGGCGGCCGGCGTGGTCGTGGACGTCCTCATCGACGTGGACGTGGGCGACCGGCGCACCGGGATTCAGCCCGGCCAGCCCGCCCTGCGGCTGGCCCAGCAGATCGCCCGCGAGCGGTCGCTGCGCCTGCGGGGGGTGCAGGCCTACGCCGGCCACGCCTCGCACGCGGTCGGCTTCGCAAACCGCGCGAAGGTGTCGCGCGCCGCGATGACGCTGGCGGCCGAGACGCGTGAGTTGCTGGCGAAGGCGGGGCTCGACGTGCCGATCCTCTCGGGCGGCAGCACCGGCACATACAACATCGACAGCGCCGTGCGCGGCGTCACCGAGCTGCAGGTCGGCTCCTACGTCTTCATGGACGTCGATTATCGCCGCATTGGCGGCCGCGACGGCCCCGTCTACACCGACTTCCGGCCGAGCCTGACGGTGCTGACGACCGTGGTCAGCGCCACCCACCCGGATCGCGTCACTGTCGATGCCGGCACCAAGGCGTTCTCCACCGACGGGCCGCACCGGCCGGAGGCGCGGGGGCGTGACGGTCTGACCTACGCCCGCGCCGGCGACGAGTTCGGGACCGTCACCGCCACGAAGGGGGCGATGCTGCCGCGCCTCGGCGAGCGGCTGGCGTTCCTCGTGCCGCACTGCGACCCGACCGTGAACCTGTACGACCGCCTGTACGCGATGCGCGGCGACCGCGTCGAGGCCGTCTGGCCCACCGTCGCGCGGCGCGAGACGGCCACGCCGGGGGGCGAGCGCGGCTGAAGCCTGGCCGGGCTTCCGCTGGCGCCGTCCGACCAGCCCGGAGCGCCAGCGACGGGCCAGCCAAGATCCCGCGCTTACGCTTCGGGCGCGGACGGCGCCCGGCGCGCGCGGGGCGGCGGGAACACGCGCTCGTACGGGATGCGATCGCTGAGCACCGACAGCGCCCAGGCCGGCAGCGCGATCCCCAGCACGCGCGTCCAGTCGGTCAGGTCCAGCGCCGCCAGCTGGAAGAACTCCTGCGCTGGCGGCCAGTACATCGCCAGCAGATACACCGGCACGGCTGCCCCCATCACCCATCGGAACCGCCGGTCGCCCAGCAGCGGCTGGCTCTCGCCGTCGCGCAGCGCGCGAAACAACGCCGTGATCCCCAGCAAGACCAGTGTCGTCAGGAGGAACGTGCGCGCCCGGCGGACCGTCTGTTCGGGGTCGGATACGGCCCACACGTGCATGGCGAACACCAGCACGACCAGCCCGGCCAGCGCGAACACCACCCCGGTGCGGAGCGCGAACCACCCGACCTCGCGCAGGAAGTCGGTCCGCGTCGGCGTCTGCGAGCGCTCCCGGCTCAGCGCGATCGCCAGGGCGGGCATGCCGATCACCAGCCAGTTCAGCAGCGTCACCTGCTGCGGAACGTACGGGAACGGCAGCCCGAGCAGGCCGACCGCCCCCGGCAGGAGCAGGAATAGCGAGTAGACGTTCTTCGTCAGGAACAGCTTCGCCGACCGGCGCAGGTTGCGGACGATCGTCCGCCCCTCCTCCAGCGTCTCCGGCAGCAGGGCGAAGTCGTTGTTCTCCAGCACCAGCCCGGCGACCGCCTTGCTCGCCTGGCTCCCCTCCCCCATCGCGATCCCAAGCTGCGCGTTCTTGATCGGCAGCACGTCGTTGACGCCGTCCCCGATCATTGCCACGAACCGGCCGCGCTCCTTCAGCGTCTGGACGATGGCCACCTTCTGCTGCGGCGAGACGCGGCCGAACACGCTGCGCTGCTCGATCAACTCGTCCCGGTCCGGGGCCGATTCGAGCATGTCCCCGGTGACGACCGGCTCGTGCGCCAGCGGCAGGTTGAGGTGGGCGACCGTCGCCCGGACCGTCTCCGGGTTGTCGCCGGAGATCACCTTGAAGGTGATGCCCTGGTCCGCCAGCTTCTCGAGCACCGCGCCGGCCTCCGGCCGCAGCTCGTCGCTCAACGCCACCAGCGCGAGCGGCCGCAGCGGGAAGCCGTCGAGCGTCCCGACGAACGGCGCCCGGTGGTCGGACTCGGCGAACATCAGGACGCGCAGGCCGGTTGTCATCAGCTCCTTCCAGGTGGCCTCCCAGCCGTCCGGCCCGGACCCCCGGAGGTGCGGACGCAGCGCCTCGCACGCGCCCATCACCAGCACGCGCTCGCCCTCGCCGTCACGCACGCGGACTGCGCTGTAGCGGTTCTGCGATTTGAACGGCATCTGGTCGAGCAGGTCGGCGCGGGCCTCCCCAAGAGCGGCACGCAGAGCCTGGATGTTCTTGTTGTTCTGGTCGATCGACACCGATGCGAACACGCTCAGCAGCCGGCGCACCTCCGTCGCGCCCGGTCCGCCGCCGAGCGCCGCCACCCGGTCCAGTTCCAGCCGGTTGGTTGTCAGGGTGCCGGTCTTGTCGGTGCAGACGACATCGACGGCTGCCATCGCCTCGACCGCGTGCAGGCGCTGGACGACGGCCCCGCGCCGGCTCATCACGACGGCGCCAATGGTGAAGGCGAGGGTCGCCGTCAGGACCAGACCCTGCGGGACCATCGACGTGATGGTGGCAGCCACCATGCGGACGTAGACGCGCCGCTCCGCCTCGCGCGGCCTGGCGTCGATCAGGTCGGGGTACTCGACCGCGGCCACGTCGTGATAGCTGGTCAGCAGGTAGACGGTGGTGTAGATCAGGCACAGCACGACCGCCGTCACCGACAGGATTTGAATCAGCCGGTCGATGACGCGCGTCAGCGGGCTGGCGGTGTAGTGGTAGCGGCGTGCCTGAGCCGAGGTGTGCTGGGCGAACGCCTCGCCACCGACCTTCTCCGCCCGGTAAGCGCCCTCGCCGGCCACGCACACGCTCCCGGACAGCAGCCGGTCCCCAGGCTGACGGCGAACCGGGTCGGACTCGCCGGTCAGCAGCGCCTCATCGACCTCCAGGAACCGGGCGTCGAGCACTGGCCCGTCGGCGACAACCGCGTCGCCGGCCGCCAGCAGGATACAATCCCCCAGGACAACCGCGCCGGCCGGGATGGCCTGCGCGACCCCGTCGCGTACCACCCGAGCACGCGACTCGACGAGGATCGCGAGCCTGTCCAGGTGGCGCTTGGCGCGGATCTCCTGGACCAGGCCGATGAGGGTGTTGGCGACCGCCATTCCGCTGACGGCGATGCCGCCCTGGTACTCGTGCAGGGCGACGAGGGCGACCGCGGCCGGCACCACCATGGCGTTGAACCAGGTGAACAGGTTCCGCGCCACGATGCGGGCGTACGCTTTCCATTCGGAGCGTGGGGTGCGGTTGACCTGCCCTCGGCGCACGCGCTCAGCCACCTCGGCGGCAGTCAGACCCCGGAGTTGCGTCTGGTTCATGACGACATTGTAGGCTTCCGTCCGGAGGGGACGTTGCCATGCTCTACCGCCCCTGCCTCGCCGCAGACCATCCGGCCTGCCTCGCCATCTTCGACAGCAACGCCGACCGCTACTTCGGGCCGGGCGACCGGGACGCCTTCCGCGCCTTCCTGGATGCGCAGCCCGGCTATTTCGGCATCCTGTGCGACGACGACGGAGCCGTGGTCGGGTGCGGTGGGTTCGGGGTGCGCGACGGAGGGAAGACGGCGGTGCTCACCTGGGGGATGGTCCACCGCGACCGGCACGGGCAGGGACTGGGCCGCGCGCTCGCCCTGGCCCGGTTGGAGCGCATTGCCCAGCTTCCCGAGGTTGACAGGATTGTGCTGAACACCAGCAACGAAACGGTCGGCTTCTACCGGAAACTCGGCTTCCGGGTGGTAGGCGTCACGCCGGACGGCTACGGCAAGGGGCTGGATCGGTACGATCTGGAGCGGACCGTCGAGGACTGACGGGAATTGTGCCTGATTTGAGCCTGGTGCAGGGACAGGGGGAATGGTGTGCAAGGGATTGGGAAAAGTTCACAGGTGGCGCCCCGTGGGCCAACTGCCGGGCAGATCTGGCCCGCGGGGCGCCACCCTTTGTAACAAGGGCGCAAAACCCCACTCGGGTTCCGAAATCGGTTCGTCTAAACTGATGAAGGGTCTTGTGTGGGCTTGTTCCGCCCCTGACCCCGGTTGGCCTACCGGGGACCAGCTTCGTAAAGGAGGTCAAACGTGCGTCGAATCCTTCTGTACACTGCGGCTGGGCTGCTCCTCGTCCTGGGACTGCTCGGTTCCGCCGGGGCGCGCGAGCCGGCCGGCGGCAAGGTGAAACCGACGGGCACCGTCCTGGACAAACCCGCTGCCGAATGCACCGGCGACCACGGCACCGCCGTCAAGTTCTTCAAGAACCCGAGCGAGGCGGCCCGCAGCGCTCTCAAGGAGGAGAAACTCGTCTTCGTGCTGCACATCTCCGGGCTGTTTGAAAACCCGGACTTCACCTGAAACAACGCCGAGGCGTTGCGTGTCAACGCGCTGGCGAACGCTGAGGTCGGCACGTACCTCAACGAACACTTCTGCTCGGCCTACCAGAAGGTCGGCACCTTCCGCATCGTCGGCAAGCAAAAACAGGGCGGGAACGTCGCCGCCTACTTCTGCGCCCAGGATGGCCGGGTGCTGCACTGCGTCGCCGGGCCAGTGAACGCGGCGACCATGCTGCGCGAGGCGAAGTGGGTGGTCGAGACCGCCACGAAGGCACTCGCCGACGCCAGGGGCACCGGGGCCGCGTTCAAGGCGAGCTTCCGCAAGGCTCACGCCGCCAGGCTCCGCACCGAACACGGCCTGGCTGTCGAGCCGGTCACCTATGATCCGCCGGTGGACGAGGATGCGAACAGCCAGCTGACGTACCGCGACCCAAGCGGCCGACCGCTGGCGCCGAAGCTCCAGCCGGTGCCGATCAACGGGCCGGACGTCAAGTTCCGGCATCTGCAAGAGACGGCGCAGGTCAGGGCCGCGCTCGGCGCCGCCCCGGTCGCCGACCGGGCTGGCCGCCGCTGGGTGCTGGGTAACCAGGGCCGGGTTCACATGCTCCTGGCCGCCCACAGCCTGCAGCCGATCGAGAAGCTGTACGCCTCCATCTTCGAGGGCATCCTGGGCGAGCGCATCTCGACGCGGCCCGTCGAGATCGTCGATCCGTTCCCGTGGCGGAACCGGACGCCCAACGGCCGCGTCCCCGTGCCGGCCATCCGCCTGCCCCACGGGGCGCTGAAGAGCGGACTGACGGGCCGGAAAAGTGCTTGTCCCGAACGCGAAGCGTGCCGACCAGCCCGCAGCGTCAGCGACGGACACTTGCAGCGCCCGTCGCTGACGCTGCGGGCGGGTAGGCACGCCAGCACCGAGCCGGGCCGCGTTTCAGAACAGCTCCCGCTTCCAGCCCGGTTCGACCAGCCGCATCGTGGAGGCGTCGTCGCGCTCGCGCATGCCGCACTTGCGATACACCTCGTGCGCTCGTGCCAGCTTATCCCGATCGAGTTGCACCCCGAGTCCCGGCCCTTCCGGCACCCGCATCCGCCCCTCACGGATGGACAGCTTCGGCCCCTGGATCAGGTCCGCCCCTTCGGGCAGCCACGGGTAGTGCGTGTCGCTGGCGATCGTCAACTGCGGGACGCAGGCGCCGACGTGGATCATCGCCGCCATCGTCAGCCCGGCGTGATTGTTGCTGTGCTGGCTCAGACCCCACCCGAGCGCCGCGCAGAGGCGCCCCAGTTCCTGACACGCCGGGATCCCACCCCAGTAGTGATGGTCGCCCAGCACCACATCGATTGGATGCAGCTTGACCGCCGGCGCGACATGCTCGAAGCGAGTGACGCACATGTTCGTGCTCATGCAGAGCATCGTGGTCCGCCGCACTTCCGCCATCGCCTCCTGCCCGCGCACCGGATCCTCGTAGTACTCCAGGTTGACGCGGCGCAGATCCTTCGCGGCGGCGATCGCCGTCTCGGTGCGCCAGCGGGCGTTCGGATCGATGCGCAGTGGCATCTTGCCGCTGAAGTGGGCGTCGAGGGCGCGCATCGTCTCCAGCTCGACCCTCGGCGGCAGCACGCCGGCCTTGAGTTTGAAGACGCGGAAGCCCCAGGTGCGGCGGAACCGCTCGGCCGTGCGCACCATCGCCTCCGGAGTGCGGACCTCGCCCCAGTCGTCAAGCGCCTCCTTCCCGCGGCCGCGCCGGTCCACGAGGCGGCGATCGGCGAGCAGCCGCGGGTGGTCGGCGGCGTAGCGGTAGAAGAGGTACGCGGCGAACTCGACCTCATCGCGCACCGGACCGCCGAGAAGTTCGGACAGCCGCCGGCCAGTCGCGCGGCCGCAGGCGTCCAGGCACGCCATCTCGACGGCGGCGTAAACGGCCGGGCTGAGGGCGAGCAGCTGCCGGGCGAACGCGCGGTAGGCGAAGGCGTTCCGGCCGACGACCAGGGCGCGGGCCTTCTCCAGCCCCTGCGTCGTGGCCTCTCCGCCCCGCGTCTCGCCGACACCGACGAGACGGCCGTCGGTTTCGAGTTCGACGACATTGCGGAGAAAGTAAGGGCCGTGACAGCCGCTCGCGGCGAGCAGCGGCGGGTCGGGGAGCGCCACCGGCGTGACGCGCAGCCCGGTGATCTTGAGTGGTGCCGGCCGTCGTTCCGGCTGGGCCGATTCGCTGCGGCCCACGCGGAGAGCGGACAGAGGCAGGCCGGCGAGGAGGAGTTTCAGCCAGGCGCGGCGTGTCAGGGTCATGACGTGACCTCGGATGAGTG
>JADLBT010000322.1 GCA_020847555.1 Gemmataceae bacterium | reverse complement strand
CTCGAGCAGGAAATCGCGACGTTGAGAGGACGGTGAGCGGTGGCGGAGCGGAAGCTGACGGACAAGCAGCAGGCGTTCGTCAGGGAATATTTGGTAGACCTCAATGCCGCGGCGGCCTACCGGCGCGCGGGGTACGCGGCTAAGAACGACCACGTCGCTTCCGTGAACGCCGCAAAGCTCATGGCAAATCATGGCATAGCGGCCGCCATTGCCGAGGCACAAGCCAACCGCGCCAAGCGAACGGAGCTGACCCAAGATTGGGTGATCGAGCGCCTCATGATCGAGGCTCAGGACTGCGGCGAGACGGGCAGCCACTCCGCCCGGGTGCGCGCCCTGGAGCTGCTGGGAAAACACCGCGGCATGTTCGTGGAGAAGATCGCCCCGGTCACACCCGACGGCCTGCGGCCCTGGACGCCCGTCGCCGCCGACCCCGTTGCGGCTGACCTCGCCTGTCAGTTGCTTGCCCGGATTGCTCCTCCCGAGTCGCCGCCGACCTGACCCGCCGTTTGTTCCCCGCCACGCCTCACCGGCATACTGCACGACATGGTCGCCGCTGCCGCTACCGCTGCGCCCGCCGTCTCCCCTGCCGACGTTGCGCGCCACACGCCGGGCGGTCTGGCGTGGCATGCCAGCCGTGGACGCTGGGTCAGTCCGCCCCACCTTACCCTGCTCAACCGCAAGCTGCTCGACGTCGCTGCGGGCCGCTGCCGCCGGCTGGTGATCAGCATGCCGCCGCGGCACGGCAAGAGCGAACTAACCAGCCGCTACTTTCCCGCGTGGTTCCTGGGGTCTTACCCGGACCGCCGGGTGATCCTGACCAGCTACGAGGCCAACTTCGCGGCGGGCTGGGGCCGCAAGGCTCGCGACGTCCTCGGCGCCACCGGGCACCTGTTCGGCGTCAAGGTGTCGGGGGCGTCCAGTGCGGCGGACCGCTGGGAGATCGAGGGCCGCGAGGGCGGCATGGTCACCGCTGGCGTGGGTGGCCCGATCACCGGCCGCGGTGCCGATGTGCTGATCGTGGACGACCCGGTCAAGAACGCCGAGGAGGCCCGCAGCCCGACGCAGCGCGAGAAGGCGTGGGACTGGTTCAAGTCCACGGCCTACACGCGCCTGGAGCCGAACGGGTCGGTGATCCTGATCATGACCCGCTGGCACCGCGACGACCTGGCCGGGCGACTCTTGTCCCAGGCTGCCGACCTCGACGGCTACCGCTGGGAGGTGATCAGCCTGCCGGCCCTGGCCACAGAGAGTGACCCGCTGGGACGGCAACCCGGCGAGGCGCTCTGGCCGCAGCGCTACCCAGCCGAGCGGCTGGAGGCGACCCGCAAGGACATCGAGGCGTTCTGGTGGGCCGCTCTGTACCAGCAGGACCCCACGGCAGAAGGCGGCACGGAGTGGCCGCCGGAATACTTTCGGCCCCGACATCTGGTTCGACGAATGGCCATCTCGTCCACTGTTGCGGATCATGTTTCTCGACCCCTCCAAGGGCAAGAATGCCAGGTACGGCGACTACTCCGCGTGGATCAGTCTCGCGGTCGCCCCTGGCGGCATCCTCTACGTCGATGCCGACCTCGACCGGAGACCCACGCCGCGGATCGTCGCGGAGGGGCTCGAGCTGGCGAGAGGCTTCCAGCCCCACGGCATCGGCATCGAGGCCAACGTTTTTCAGGAGTTGCTCGCGGACGAGTTCGTGCGGCAGGCGATGGCGCTGGGCGTCTCGTGGCCCGTTTTCCCGATCGAGAACATGATCGACAAGACGATCCGCATTCGCCGCATCGGACCGTACCTGTTCCGCAAGCATCTTCGGTTCAAGGGCGGCTCGAAGGGCGCAAAGCTGCTCGTCCAGCAGCTCAAGGATTTCCCCTGCGGACAGCACGACGACGGCCCTGACGCGCTCGAAGGTGCGATCGGGCTGGCCCTGCAACTGGCCAGCGGCACGACTGAGCGGATCGGCGGACGAGTGGGAGGGTGAGGCGATGGCGATTGCGGGGCCGCTGATGATCGAGCTGATCACCGAGGAAGCGAGCGTTTTGCGCGAGCAGCTCGCAGTCGCCATCGACCGCGCCCAAAGATACCGCGGGGTACTCCTGCGCATCGCCGCACGGGCTGACGACTATTCGGGTCCCTGTATCCGGGCTCACGTCGCTGATGCCCTGGGCATGTCTGTCAAGGATCTCGAAGACCACCTTGCCGAAGAGGGGTAAAGCGATGGCGTTCCTGACGGTCAGCGCGGCAACAGCGGCGGATCACGAGCTGGTGGCGGCTCCAGGTGCAGGCCGGCGAATCCGGGTCGCACACTACCACCTCGTGGCAGCCGGGGCGGTCGCGATCCAGTGGAAGTCGGGCAGCACGGCCCTGTCCGGGGCGATGACCTGCGCTGCGGGAGTGCCGCACGACGCCGGGCTGTCGCCCTCGGAGGGTCATCGGCCAGCGGTGCTGGAGTGCGCCGCCGGCGAGGCGCTGAACCTCGCGCTGGGCGGTGCGGTGCAGGTCAGCGGCCACATCGTCTACGAGATCGTCAACTGATGAACCCACCCAACGACAACGGGGTCGATCTGAAGCACCTCCGCGCGCAGGTGGAAGCGGCCGAGCTGACCCTGCGCAAGCGGCTGCTCGAGTCGCAGATCAACTGGACCGATCAGTACGTCGATCCGCGGGAGATGCTGTTCGATGCGGACGACTTCTGGCTGCCCATCGGCTACCAGGAGCAGGTGCCGTGGAACCTGGACCGGCAGAAGAAAGGGGAAACCCTCCCGGTCTACATCAGCGAACACGGCCTCAAGATGGTGCGGGACATTTCCCGGCAAGTATGCGCCAACAACGAATTCGCGATCAATGGAGTAGAAAACCGCTGCTCCTACATCGTCGGTAAGGGCTTCACCTACCGTGCCGTGCGCAAGAGCGACGATCCCCGCACTCCGGCCGACGAGAAGGGGTCCGCCAAGGATCCGCTGGCCCGGCAGGTCCAGGCTGTCCTCGACGAGTTCATCGACCGAAGCGGTTGGGGGGAACTGGAGCAGGAGCTGGTGCAGCGCGCCGACGTGGACGGCGAGTTCATCACGCGCTACTTCGCCGGCAACGGCGGCCTCACCGAGGTGCGCGCCGTCGAGCCCGAACACCTGAAGACGCCGCCGCATCAGAAGGGCGACCCGCGGGCGTTTCTGTTCGGAGTGGAGACCGATCCGCTCGACGTCGAGCGGATCCTGGCGTACTGGGTGGTCGAGGACCCGCAGACCGGCACGGCCACGGAACGGGTGTCGGTCGACGAAATCGTCCACCTGAAGCTCAACGTGCCGCGTTCGTCCAAGCGCGGATTGCCCACCTTCTTTCCGGTCCGGAAGAACCTCGACCGCGCCGAGAAACTCCTCCGCAACATGAGCCTCATGGCGCAGATCCAGGCCACGTTCGCCGTGATCCGCAAGCACAAGGGCTACAGTCTGGCGGCCTTGCAGTCCTTCCAGCAGTCCGAGGCGGACATCGCCGCCACCAGCTCCCTGACCGGGCGGACGCAGTACATCAAACAGTACGCGCCCGGCTCCGTGATCGACAGCAGCGAGAACACCGAGTACCAGTTCCCCGGCGGCGACGTCAACACTCCCGCATTTACTGCTGTCCTGCAAGCCGAGCTCCGGGCGGTGGGCGCACGTCTCCAGATGCCCGAGTACATGCTCTCGGGCGATTCCAGTTCGTCCAATTACGCCTCAACGCTAGTAGCAGAATCTCCTTTTGTGAAGAGTATGGAGCGACTGCAGGCCAGGTTCGCGCGCAAGTTCGGAGCGGGGGTCTACCGACGGGGACAGCACTGCGGCACGATGTGGATCGTCGTGCGCAACGCCGTGCGCGCCGGCCGCCTGCCGCGGGAGGCTCTGCGCGCCATCGAGTTGCAGGTGGAGGGGCCGAGTCTCGTAGTCCGCGACCGGGCACAGGAGGCGCAGCGCAACCAGACCCTCAGCATGAACAAGGTCCTCAGCGTGCAGACGTGGTGCCAGCAGGAGGGGTTGGACTACGATCGCGAGCAAGCCAACATCGAGGAGCACGAGGAGCGGACCGGGCAGGGGCAGCAGGGCGGCATGGGTCCACCCGACCAGGGCGGCGGAGGCGGCAGTCCGGACGAGCTGCTCGGATCGCTGGGCGACGAGCGGGGGACGCCGCCAGCGGATGTGCAGACGCCTGTACCGGAGGCGATCGGGGGGCAACGTCCTACAGCAAAACTACTTTCGCTCGTGGAGTCGCTGGAGTCTGCGGAACGAGTGCTTTCGCGAGCCAGACGCCGCCGCGACATAAAGGCTGTGCAGGAGTTCCGGGAACGGGTGCGGCGGCTGAGGCGGGCAGGCCTTCGCGCTCTGCTCGAAGCAGGATTCACCGGCACGATCAGGGACAAGCTGGGCCGCGAGGTCCGCTACGTCGATGGGAAACGAGTGGCTGGGACGCACTCCACCTACCACGGCCCGGATTCCCCCGGAGCCGACTGGCACCAAATCGGCACGCACGAAGTTCACGGCAAGGTCTGGCAGCAGGCGAATAGCGAGCGATGGCAGAGGAGGCTGCGTGCATTGGCCGACCGGCTGTTTGGGCGACCTCAGGCCGCAAAGGCGCAGCAGACGGACCGGACCGCAGCTGTGGGGCCGGAACACCTGGCGGCACGGATGGCGGTGAGCAAGGCGTACCAGGACGCAGCGAGGCAGGTCGAGCAGAATCAAAGTGGGAATTGGATGCACCTGGCCGCACAAGCTGGTGTCTCCCGGGAGGTGTTTCAGGAGAAGGTGCGGCAGAAGGCCCAGAAGATCCTCGACGAGAACGATGCGTATATACGAGTTGGAGATAAGATCCTGCCGCTGATCTTGGAGTCCGGGAGGTTCAAGAACCAGGCCGAAACCGGCAAGTCTGGTGGAGGTGTGCTGGCCATCGATGCGCGGATCGGGTTGGAAGCTGATGTGATGGGCGTCCCCAGGACGGAACACCCCGCCACGCGCCCGATCTACGGATACGTCTCCGAGCCCGACTTCGGAGGAGTCGCTGAGGAGGAAAGGCGGGACGTACTCAATGCCGCGCGGCGATACGGTTCGGTCGTGATCAAGTTCAAGCCGCACGTCAAGGAGCGAGCTACTGCGACCTTCGGGGACTCCTTCGAGGGCGGTCGCGATAAATACTTCGGCGTTCAGATTCAGGCGACGCCCGCGCTGCAGATGGGCCACAAGTCCATCGACCCGGGATGGTTCATCAACCGCAATGCGAGCATTGACTCGCTGGGCGCCTGGCGCAAGTCCGCCCGGCGATTTCTGGAGCTGCACTACCACGGTGGTCTGTCTCTCTCCGACATCGACGAGGTTGGCCTTCCGTCCGTGCCGGACGCAAATCTCCGAGAGAAGCTGGACGAACACGGGGTGAAGTGGCGCATACTCGGCAAGCGGCAGAAATGAGGTACGGAGAGACTACTTCTCCGATCGTTTCCTGCGGAGATTGCCCGACTCGTCTTTCTCCCAGAGGTGGTGTTCCCAGAGGTGGTATGTCGGTTCCGCCTTCTCGATCAATTGCAGCGCCTCCGGTGGCGCCGCGCATGGAATCCACTGGGTGTAGGGCTGGTAAGTCATGGTTGTATTGATCGGCTCTTCGGGGAGTACGAGGCCATTCTCGAGTAGGACCTGGCGGCCGTATTCGATTCCATGCACCTCCCGTGTCGCGATGATATAGCGATTATCCTCATCCCCCATTGCCTTCCACGCCTTTGTACCCACGAGCAGTCTCCACAGCCAGGCCAGCATGACAGGACCACCTTCCGTTACGGCGATCGCATTCTATTCTCGTCCACGGCGTCTGTCGCGATTGTTCCCCCCCATCAGGTCTGGGTACACGTCCGCGATCGCAGTTCGCAGCGAGGGCGGAGAGATCGTCAACGGTGCTCTCCATGGAGATCGACGACAACCTGAAGCGCGGCATTCCGCCCACCGATGAGCAGACCGAGGAACACAGCCGCCTGAAGATCGAAGCCGGCTACTGCTGATCCCGACGAGCGAGGCCCGCGATGAAGACGCTGCGGCGGCTGGAAACCATTCTGCACCTGATCGGCTGTTACACCTCCGAGATGGCGGTGAATCTCCTCCGTCCGGATCGGTTGGCCGTGCTGTGGTCCGAGATGCAGGCCGAGTTCGACCGCCTGATGAGGCAGTACAGCGACGAGGACCTGGCCGGCCTCAACGCCCTGCTCGGTGACGACGAGGGCCGCGGCTGGATGCGCTAGTTTGTTCCCGCCTCCATCTCCCCGGCACAATGCCGGAATGGACACCATCCGCCGCATGCGCCGTCACCGCCTGCTTCGCGCCTTGATGGAGGCCGGCTTCTCCGGCACCATCACCGACAAGCGCGGCCGGAAACTCACCTACCGCGACGGCAAGCGCGTGACCGCAGCCAGGCCGGCGCCCGGCCAAAAGAACAACTCAAAGCCGAAGCCGAAGGCCAGGGCCATCGACCATGCCGCGGTCCATGCCCGCGTGCAGAAGGCGGCGGCGAGGGTCGGGGCTGCCCTGGCTCGCCACGCGCAGCGGCAGAAGTCCGCGGGCGCGCAGGTGTACCAGGCCCGCGTGGCCCTGGCGGCCGCGAAGCGGAGCCGGAAGCCCGCGAAGATTGCCGCGGCACAGAATCGCCTTTTCAAGGCAGCGAGCAACGAGGCGGCGCTGCGGACAAAGGGCAAGCAACTCCGGGCTGCCGTGACGGCTCACGGCCGGCTGGAGAAGCTGGCGGCGGCAAACGTGCAGCAGAAGCCCACTGCCGCCCCCTCACCCTCGCCCAGGCCGACCGCACTGCCGCGGCAGCAGCAAGCCGCCAGGACTCCGCACCCGCGCGAGGAGGACGCCGAGCAGCTCCGCTCCGCTCTCCAGGCCGCTCAGAACCATCACTCCGACCTGGAGACGCGAGCCGGCAAGTACGGTCCGATGGCTGCGCTGCCGGGGAGTCTTCGAGCGGAACTCGACCGCGCCGAGCGGAACGTCGCGCACTTCCAGAAGCAGTACGACCGGGCCAGGGACGAGGCGCACCGGGCCACGTTCGTCGGCCCTCATCGCGAGGATCGGCCGAAGAAGAAGCGCTTTTGGGGGCTGCTGGGCGGCAGGGGGACAAGACCGACGCGCAAGCGGAAGCGACGGCTGCTGGAGCAGAAGCAAACTCGTCGCGGCCGCAACCTCATTATCCTTGCGTTGACGGAGGCAGGGTTCACCGGCACCATCACCGACAAGCGCGGCCGGCGCATCCACTTCGTGGGCGGCAAGCGAGTCAAAGGCTCGGGGCGGAAGCGGCAGGGGTCCGGCAAATGACCCCGCAATCCCGCCTCGCAGCCCGCGCCGCCTGTCGGCAGGTGGATGCTCTTGTCCAGGCCGACCGATCCGCGGACGCCGCCGGCCGGGTCGTCCGCGCCCTGCTGCGGGACCTCGCCCGCGCCCTGCCCGAGCAACCTGGCACCGACCCGCACAAGGTCTACCGCGCCGCTCGCGAACACCTCCACCGACTCCTGCCCGCACTCGCCCAGGCCATCTATCACTCGCTGCGCGACACCGCCGCCTGGGGCCGCAGGACCGCCGCGCAGGCGCTGGTCCGCGAGACCCCACTGCCGCACCTCCTGGCCACGGTGGCGCGCCGTAGAGGGCGCCCGGTGACCGAGGCTGTGCTGCTGGGCCAGGACGAGTCAGGAGAGTTCGCCTGGGCGGATCAATTCCCCACCGACGCACAGCCTGGCTCTGCGGATAAACTCGACGTGTTCGGCAGGCGGGCATGGGCCGGGCTGCCGCTGTTTCACGCACTGGACCCCACCCTGCCGCTCGCACCCGTCAGCGACGCGCGGGCTCGCTCCCTGATCCTCGACATCCTGTTCCCGCCGCTGGGTCCCGCCGAGACGGACCGGATCGTCCGGGCACCGATGGCGGGGACCTCGTGGGTGGACCGCTTGCGCGGGCTGACCGTCCTGGCCGAGCCGGAACACCTGGCGGGGATCGTCACGGCTGGATACGCCTCGGGCAGGACGCGGCAGCAGCTCGTGCAGGACATCCTGCCCGCCGTGCAGGGGGTCGAGTCGTCGGCGCGGCGGGTGGCGCGAACGGAGGGGCTGAGGATCGCCCACGAAACCCAGATGCAGACGCACGAGTCATTGGGCAACCTCGTCGTGGGTTATCAGGTCCACGCCACGCTGGACGAACACACCCGGCCCGAACATGCTGCCCGGTCGGGGACGATCTACTACCGCGACCCGAAGCCGGGGCAGCTCGGATACGACCGGATGCCACGCCCACCGCTGGAAGCTGACGGGACACCCGCTCCGAACTGCCGTTGCTGGTTGACGCCCGTACTGGCACCACCGGCAGCCGCGCGGCGCGATCCGTCCTACGAGCCGACGCTGGCCGCTGCCGCGGTGCCCGATCCCGTGACGTACTCGTCCTGGTGGAACTCGACCTCGGAGCGGAAGCGTCGCCTGGCCGTGGGCACGCGGCGTTACGATGCCGTGCAGGCTGCCGTGGGCACGCGCCCCGCGTGGGCGGACTTTCTCGCCCCGGACGGGCGATTGCTCACCACGCCGGAGATCCGGGCGGAGACGACACGGCAGCGGACAGCACGGGTGGAGGCAGTGCGGCAGTTGCTGGCAGAGCGGGAGGCGGCACTGCGGCGTGCGAGGCGGTACGGATACCTGGAGGATTGAACGAAGCAGCCCCGGGAATCTTCCCGGGGCTGCCGTGCTGTCACTTCCGCCGGCGGCCGGCCGTTGCCGGCTCCGCCTCCGCGGTCGATTCGGGCGGCGTCACGTCCAGGGGTGGCTTGTCCTCGACAGCCAGCATCGAGGCCAGCCGGCCGTTGGCCGCGTCGATCAGGTCGGCCATCGCGTTGAGCGCAGCGGCCAGGCGCCGCAGGGCTGCGAACAGGTTCCACATGGTTGCACCTCCAGAAAGGAAAGGCCCGCGCTGGAGCGTCCAGCGCGGGCCGGGAACTCACGCCACGGTCAGCTTGCCCTCGCTCGGCTCCGCCGGCACGGTGCCGGACAGGACCATCGGCTCGGGACGGGGCACCTCGAGCGACACCTTGACCCGCCGCGTACAACCCGCGTCACCGATGGACTGCACGTCGTTCTCGTAAGCCTCGACGAGAGCGGCGTCGTCCTTGGCGATCGCGTAGTCTCCTGCCTCGTCGATCAGCACCCACACCTCAACGTCGATCATCTCGGCCATCGTCAGCATCTCCAGGGCGAAGGGGTGAAGCGGGGGCCGACGACTCGGCCCCCGCGGGGAACACCGTTACGACAGGATCGCGACCGCGACGCCGGCCAGATAGCCGACCACCGCCACGACCACCGCCGACAGGGCAAAACTCACCATCGTCATCACTCCTCACAGGGCTTCTTCAGTGTCCGCGTCACGGACAGGCGGGAGGGCGTTCCCGTTTCGGCCTTACACCAGCCGCTGCTGGTCCTTCAGTCGTCCCAGGCCAGCCAGCACCACCGCACACCACCAGCAGCCCGCCACCGCGGCCAGGCTCTGCGTCGCCAGCACCCACACCACGCACCCGAGGACCAGGGCACCGAAGACCGCCAGCAGCACGTTGACCTTCATCACCGACCTCCTTGGACGTTGACCTTCACCACCGACACCCATATGATACGTCAGGTGTCGTACTCTGTCTACGTCATTCGTAGTATGTTTTTCGGGATTTTCAGATCGGGTGTACAGTGGTAGACGCAAGCTGGTTTGCGGGCAGGCTCCGCGAGTTGCGCGAATCTGCCGGGCTATCCAGAGACGAGCTGGGTCGGCGTGCCGGGGTAGCGGGACGCAGCGTGGAGGGGATCGAGCAGGGCCGGCGGGTGCCGGGGTGGGATACGGTCGTGGCGCTGTGCCAGGCGCTGGGCGTCAGCGCTGTCGAGTTTGAGCGGTCGCCGGGACCTGCGGAGAAGCCGAAGGGCGGCCGACCCCGCAAGGCTGCTCCCGCAGAGGAGAAGCCGAAGCCGAAGCGGCCGCGGGGGCGGCCAAAGAAAGACGGTGACTCATGACGGAGTAGCAGGAGAGCCGCGAGCGCCCGTTTCTTCCCCGCGTCGCCATGCGGCACAATCGCCGCATGGCGACGCGGATCAACCAACGATACCGGACCGTCACCCTCCGCGAGGATGTCGCTTCGGCGGGTCGGGTGGACCGCGCCCGCGGCATCATTCGCGGCGTGAAAATCCTCGGCCTGGAGAGCGCCAACGGGATCGACGACGACCCCGACGTCGAGCGGCGAGTCTACAGTCGCCGGGCGCTGGAAGAGGCCATCCCGCTCTACGAGGGCGCCAAGGTCAACGTCAACCACCCGGACGACCCCTCCGAGCGGCGAGATGCCGAGGACGGCTTCGGCGTCTTGCAAGGCGTCCACCTGGCCGATGACGGCCTGTACGCGGATCTGCACTTTCTGAAATCCCATCCGCTGGCCCGTCGCGTCTGCGAAGCGGCCGAGCGGATGCCCAACAGCTACGGACTCAGTCACAACGCCGACGCTCGGGGCTCCCGGAAAGGGGATGCCTGGGTGGTCGAGGAAATCGTCAAGGTGCGGTCGGTGGACCTCGTCCGCGACCCGGCAACCACCAGGGGACTTTTCGAGGAACGAGACGTGGCAGCGAAGAAAACCCGGCGAATCATCGAGCAGGACGACAGCGACGACGAGCAGGCGGTCCTGGACGACGACGGCCTGGACCTCGACGCGGACGACGCCTCCGATGACGACGGCCTGGACCTCGACGCGGACGACGGCGCGGATGCCGGTTCGGGCGCGGGCGACTGGCGGCAGCACCTGGCCGACATGATCTCGGCCATCGTGCTGGACGACACCCTCGACGCCGACGCCATCAAGGCCAAGATCAGTCACGCCATCGACACGCTGTCCAAGGGAGAGGAGGACGACTCCGACCCGGACACGTCCGCGGCCGCGGACGACGGCGAGGAAGAGACCGCCGAGGAGGCTTGCGACGACGACGAGGACGACGACGAGGACCGGAAAATGAAGGAATCGGTGGCGGCCCTCGCCCGGAAGTTCCCGGGCGTGCGCCGACTCGTCGAGCAGGTCGATGCCTTCGAGGTCCGCGACCGGATGGCGGCCAAGCGCAAGAAGGCCCGCAAGCTGATGGAGGCTGCGAGGCTGCCGAAAGAAGCCCGCACCCGGGTCTTTCTGGAGCAACTCCTGAACGCCCCGGGCACCAGGGCCATGCGGGTCCTCGTGGAGGACCGCAAGGCCCTGCTCGGCCGCACCCGCAGCCTGGGCCGCGGTTCGGGCGCGCCCTCGGTGACCAACCCCAAGGAATTCGCGGCGCGCATTCGTTCGGAACGGTGAGTGCGCGACCCCAGAGGTAGAGGCGACTGACACATGGCTGACACTTTCCGCTACCGCTACGGCGACACGGCGCCCGTGGTGGTGGCCGTACTCTCCGTCGAGTCGTGCGACATCGGTGACCTGGTCGGTCTGTCAACGGGCAATCTCTACCCGGCGGAAGACCAGGCCCTGACGCACCTCTCGACCGCCCAGTACAACTTCGCGGCCAACTTTGCCGGGGTGGCCGCCCAGCGCAAGTCCGCCAACGCGGGCAAGGCCGCCGGGGGCGGTCCCGCCAACCGACTCCGGGTCAGCACCGCGGGTGTTTTCGAGTTCGATTGCCCGGCGACAGCGCTCGAGGTCGGCGACCTGGTCGGCGCCGCTCTCGATTACACCACCAGCACCCTGGAATCCCAGAAGGTCGAGGAGGTGAGCGATCTGGCGCGGGCCGTAGGTCGCGTCTGGCGCAAGAAGGAGCAGGACGCGGAGACCAAGGTACTGGTCAAGGTCCTCACCTCCAAGAAGCTCGGCCACGACGCCACCTGACAACGAGAGGTCAGCAATGCACGGACAAAACCTCAAAGCGCTGGTCGAGTCGGACGGGCTCAGGGGCACCTGCGGCAAGCTGCGGGAAGCCCTGGGCGCCGGAGAGCTGCGGACCGGCGAGTTCAGCGTGCGCGAACTGGCCGAGGCCTTCTGCGGCTCGTCCTGGGTCAGTCGCCTGCACGAGAGCAACCTGTCCCGCTGGGGCTCGGTCAGCGTGATGGAGGCCGCGGGCGAGGGAGTCGACGTCACCGCCTTCAGCAACATCACCGGGCAACTGATCTTCAGCGAGATCCACCAGGGTTGGGAACAGGCCGTGTTCGTCGGCGACCGGCTGTTCCGCAACGTGCCGACCAAGCTCGACGGGGAGAAGATCCCCGGCATCGGGCGGATCACCGGCGAGGGCGAGACCATCCACCCGGGCAAGGAATACCCGGAGATCGGATTCGGCGAGCAGTACTGGGAGACGCCCAGCACGACCAAGCACGGCATGATCGTCTCGCTCACCAAGGAGACGATTTTCTTCGACCGCACGGCGCTGGTACTCAAGCGCGCCGGCGAGGTCGGCGAGCGCCTGCGCATGAACAAGGAGAAGCGGCAGCTGGCCTGCTTCGCCGGCCTCTCGGTCAAGGTCAGCCCGACCGAGACGTTCAACGGCAACAACCACGTCTGGAAGGGGGTCAGCTACAACACCTACCAGACCGCGTCCAACGCCATCGGCATCAACGCCAAGGCGTCCACCGAGCTCGTCGACTGGTCCGACGTGCAGGAGGCCGAGCAGCTCTTCGTGGACCTGCTCGACCCGGACACCGGCAACCCGGTCCTGGTCAATCCCACCACCATGGTGGTGACTCCCAGGAAGTTCCGCACGGCGAAGCGCATCCTGTCGGCCACCGAGGTGCGCCACGGCGACCACGACGCGGCCAACGCCATTGTGACCATCGGCGGCAACCCGGTCGCCAGCGCCTACGAGGTGCTCACCAGCCCGATCCTGTACCAACTCCTGCTCACCGCCGGCGAGACCCCCGCCAACGCCCGGAATTACTGGTGGCTGGGCGAGCCGCAGAAGGCCTTCTGGTACATGGAGAACTGGCCGCTGACCGTCGTTCAGGCCCCCGTCAACTCCGAGAAAGAATTCAGCCAGGACATCGTGCAGCGATGGAAAGCCTCCGAGCGAGGCGTGCCGTGGTGCGCCGATCCGCGCTACAACGCGAAGCTGTACGATGCGGCCACCATCTGATCCCCCCCCCCGAGGACGCATGGCGAAGCAGAAGACACAACACCAGGCCTCGCAGGAGCTGGAGACACTGCAGGTTGACCCTCCGCGTGCAGAGGGTGTGCCGGCCGCAAAGCACTTCCAGGTCTCCATCCCCGGCACCAGCAACCCGAAGCTGACGATCGAGGCCTCCTCGCGCGAGGAGGCGTGGGAGAAGTACCGCCGCTCGCAGGGGATCATCGCGGTAAAGGTGCCCACGGAGATCGTGGAGGTGGGCGCGTGAATTTCACCTTCGTCAGCCCCAGGACCTTCGAGTCCTGGGGGCCGGCCAATCCGGACGCGGTCGGCATCGGCAACAGCGAGACGTCGGTGGTGGAAATGTCGTGGCGGCTAACCGCCCGCGGTCACGACGTCGTCAGTCATGCGCCCTTGCCTGGACCTGGGCACACCTGGCGAGGCGTGCGCTGGAGAGACCTGGACGAGATCGACGCGACCCGGCCGGGCATCTGGTGCCTGTACCGCTGCCCCGAATTCCTGGATCGCCTGCAGCCCGGCCGACACGGTCAGCGTCTCTGGCTGATCTGCCAGGACGAGGACTACCGCCGCCAGTGGACGCGCGAGCGCATGGCGAAGCTCGACCGGGTGGTAGCCCTGTGTCCCGACCAGGCCGAGCAGTTCCGCCGGCGCTACCCGCTTCTGAGCGGCAAGGTCTGCACGAGCAGCAACGGCCTGAAGCCCGAGCTGGTGCGAGCGACCCTGGCCGAGAACCTGCCTCGCAATCCGCGGCGGCTGCTCTACGCCAGCAGCCCCGATCGGGCGCTGTGGCAGTTGATCGGCATCTTCGGCCGGGCGCGGGAGTTCGTCCCCGACCTGGAACTGGCCGTGGCCTACGGCTTCGACAACATCGACAAGTTCCTGTCGAAATGGGAGGGCCGGGACGACGAGCTGCACGGCCCGATGAAGGCGCTGCTGCTGCACCTGCGCGAACTCAGGCGGCAGGTGACCGGCGGCGAGATCCCCGGACTGGTCTGGCTGGGTCGGCTGCCGCAGCCGGAACTGTACCGCGAGTGGAGCCGGAGCGGCATCTGGTGCTACCCCTGCTCCAACTTTCGCGAGACCTCCTGCGCGACCGCGATGGAAGCCCAGGCTCTCGGCGCTGTCCCGATCGTCAGCCCGCACTGGGCGGTGGGAGAGAATACCCTGGCCGGCGTGCAGATCGAGGGCGACGCCCAGCGCGACGCGCTGACGCAGTCGCGCTTCGCTGCCTGGATCGTGCGGCTGGCAACCGACCCCGGCGAGCAGGAGCGGGTGCGTCGCGAGGCCATGCCTGCCGCCCTGGAGCGGTTCTCCTGGGAGCGCTTTGCCGACCAGTGGCAGCACTGGTCCCGCGACCCCAGTGCCGATCGGGGCGCAGTGCAAGCGGATGGGCTGCCGCTGTACCAGAACCAGTTCGATTTTCAGCACGCGCACAGCGACGGCGCGATCCTGAACGTCGGCTGCGACGCCGACACCAGCGGCTTCAAGGCCCGGGGCGCGGTCAACGTCGATGTCTGGCGACACAACCCGTACACGGGCATGGACGTGCCGGCCGACGTCCTCGCCGATGCCCGCGCGCTGCCGCCGGACCTTTACGGTCGCTTCGACACGGTGGTGCTGGGCGACATCCTCGAACACTACGTCGATCGCAGCGACGTGCTGCGAACGCTGTGCAATGCCGAACTGTGCCTCAAGCCGGGCGGCAAGATCGCGATCACCTGCCCGGAGGATCGCCGCCCCCCCAGCGCCCAGGTCGAGGACAGCCGTCCGATCTACACCGACGGCGTCCTGGCCTTCCACGCCTACCCGGTCACCCGGCAAACGATCGAGGGCTGGCTGCGCGACGCAGGCCTGGAGGCGACGGCCTGGGGGAAGATCGCCTACCCGTTCGCGCCGGATGGAGGCTGGGGCGTCGTGGCTGTACCGGCCGGTGCGCGGACGCGAGAGCCGGCAGTCGATGAACTCGCCTGTCTGCTGTGAGGAGTGCGAATGCTGGAGCGCGACAGACCGGCCGGCACGGTGGCGTACCTCGGCGGGGTGATGGCCCTGCCCGAGCGCTGGGCCTGGTGCTGGTCGCAGATGCAGGAGTTCAACGCCGACTTCCTGCCGCGGATCCACTACGACCGGGCGACGGTGAGCTATCACGCGGCGGCACGCAACGGCCTGGCCCAGCGCTTGCGCGGCGACTGGTTGCTGATGCTCGATACCGACCACGAGTTCGAGCCGGACCTGGTCGCCCGCATGCTGCACCGCATGCTCCGCCACGAACTGGACGTTCTGAGTGGCTTTTACCAGTACAAGACTCACCCGCACCAGCCGGTCGTTTACCGCTGGGGCGAACCCGGCAAGGTGCGGCCGATCGGCCTGTGGGGACCGGAGTGCAAACTGTTTCGCGCCGACGCGGTCGGCGGCGGTTGCTTGCTGGTGCGGCGGCGCGTCTTCGACCGCATCCGCAAGGAGTTGAACGAGCAACCCTTCGACATTCGCCATCCCTACGGCGAGGACATCAGCTTTTGCACGCGGCTGCGCGACCTGGGCATTCCGCTGTGGGTGGACGCGCGGATCGAGTACCACCACCTGGCGGTCCGGCCGGTGCTGCCCGAGCAGTTCGACGCGGACTCAGTCACCTTCGAGAAAGACGCACTCGTCGTGGAAGGCATCGCGGTGTGAGGGTGGAGCAATGGCGGCACTGGACGACCTGGTCGCGGCCCGCGACAACGTGGCCCGCAACCTGAGGAAGATCACCGAGAGCCCAAAGCCCTCGTACTCGATCGACGGCGAGTCCGTGAGCTGGGACTCGCTGTTCGCGGCATACGCGAATCAGCTCGCGGTCCTGAATCAGCAGATCCAACTCCTGGGTGGACCTTTTGAATTGCGCACACAAGGTATGTCCTGACTCCGGATCCGACACAGAGAAGAGGTGATCCATGCGCGGACGGCGGTACTCGATCGACGGCGAGCAAGCGGTGGCATCGCCCACCGACACCTGTCTGGGACTGACCGGCGGCACCACGGTGCGCCCGCTGGTTTACGATCTCCTGATCGGCAGCGCGGCGACCCCCGCCGACAACGCCATCGAGTGGTACATCCAGCGCTCGACGGCCGCAGGCACGGCGACGAGCGTGACGCCGCAGCCGCTGGACTCCGGCGATCCCGCCGCGACCACCGCGGCCGGCGAGGATCACACCGCCGAGCCGACCTACACCAGCAACGCCATTTTGTGGCGGCTGGCGCTCAACCAGCGTGCTTCCCACCGATGGGTTGCCGACCCCGATGGCGGCCTGCTGGTCCCGGCAACCTCCAACAACGGCCTGGGCCTGTACCCGGTCCATGCCAGTTTCACGGGGTTGGTGTCCGCGACGATGCACTTCCAGGAGTAGCTAGATCCTCTATGCGTGTCTGCGGCCACTGCCAGAGCGTCCTGCGCTGGGACGCCCAGCTCAAACTGACGGACCTGCCGCAGGGCGGCTCGGCCCTGTGCTGCCCCGACTGTGCCGCCCTCGCGCGCGGCGAGGACCTGCCCGCGCTCGCGGTTTACTCGTCCGGACAGCGAGTGCCGCGGCACCCGCAAGGCGACGGCAGCCTGCCCGTCTGCGGACTGTGCCGGCTGGCCCTCTGCGAGGACGACCAGCCGACCGCCCTGCGCGTGCCGGTCAACGACCTGGGCGTCGAGCCGGGCGTCTACCACGCCTGCTCGGATTGCGTGCGGCAGTGGCAACCGGCCATCGGCGCCCATCTCCGCGCGCAGGGCCTGGCGCTTGGCATCCCGGACCGCGCTCTCGGCGGCAGCTTGTTGCTCTGAGGCGACCGTGCAACCCTGCTGGACGAAGCTTTGCGAGGTGGACGTCGCGCCCCTGGTCGCGCGGTTGAGCGGGCATGCGGTTGACTGGCAAGTGCAACCCTCCCCGAGCAAACCGCAGCGCGTTCGCGCCGGGCTGGACTTTGCCCGTCCGACCATCGACCGCATCCTCGCGGATCACTTTCCCGGCCATCAGGCGTGGCAGCCGATGCTGTCGCGCATGCTGCCGGGCCAGTCGCACCCGATGCACGTCGATCACCCGCGGGCCGACTGTGTGACCCGGGTTCACGTCCCACTGGTCACCAACCCCGGCGCGTGGTTGATGTTCGAGGAAGAGGGCGAGCGCGTCCACTTCGAGGCGGGCTGGGCGTACACCTTCGACCTGCTGCGCCGGCACAGCTTCGGCAACGATGGAGCCGAGCCCCGCACTCATCTGATCTTCGATGCGATCCCGAGGTGACCTGATGCCGGGCGACCACAGCGCACCGCGCGGACTGCCGATGAAGGGAGTGCTGATTTCCACCCCGGTGGACAGCGACCGCGCGGTGCAGAGAGATACCGTGCAGTGCTGCCACTGCGGCAGGATCTGGCTGTGGCAGCCCGGTTCGGGCCGCCGACGCGGCTTCTGCACGCTGTGCGGCGGCCTGACGTGCGGCACGGGGGCCTGCGACCGCTGCGTGCCGATGGAGCAGATGATCGAGAACATGGAGGCCGGACTGCCCTACGAGCTGGCCTGCCGCCACAAACCCATCCGCGTCAGCGTGCCGGGGATCATCAAACCGTGACCGGAGAGGAGCGCTACTACCGCTGGCTAGCCCGCGGCATCCTGGGAGCGGCGCAGATGCTCGACCAGGCACGGCGGGAGCCGGGCGCTCCACCGCTGGATGAGATGGCGCGGCAGCAGATCCGGCAGACGGTCGCGCTGCTCCAGGCGGCGCTGGACGCGCAGGAGAAGGCGGGGTGAGTCGTGGCGATTGCGTTTCGCTCGTCGGATGGTAATGCCGTCTTTATTGATACCTCCCTGACGATTACCAAGCCGTCCGGGACAGTGGAAGGCGATGTGCTGCTGGCGGGGATCGTCTTTTATTATTCCTCTTCTCCTTCCGCAACGGCGCCATCCGGCTGGGCAGTGGTTTGGTCCGGATCGGTTTCCAGCTCCTTTCATCAAGCAGTCTGGCGCAAGGTAGCTGGCGCCTCCGAACCGGCCGACTATACATGGACGTTTCCAGATGCTGGATACAACGTCGGCGTCATTGCGGCGTACTCAGGCGTCGATAACGCGACGCCGATAAATGGCGCCAACGGTCAATCGTCCAGTGGAACCTCGATCATTGCGGCCAGTCTCACGACTACCGTTGCCAATACCATGCTGGTCGGCTTCTTCGGTATCCAAGTCCCGACGATGATCACGGAGCCGGGCACGATGACCTACCGGCATGACCGGCAGGTCGTCTACAGCACGCTGCTGGTGGCCGATGAGGAGTTCGCTTCTGCCGGCGCATCTGGATCGCGAACGGCGACTGCCGCTGTCGGCGGCGACAACTGCGCTTTATTGATTGCGCTGGCTCCGCCGGGCGTCTCCGCTGCCGATGTCGTTGCCGCCCTCTGTGTCTCCAGCCCGCCGCGACCCACGCGCATTATTGGTCGCCCAGGGCAGGCCTACTCGGACCCGACCCAGCGCGCCGAACTGTCGCTCGTGGACGTCTACGACACTCGATTCCTGCCCGCGGTAATCGTCTCCGACCCACCGCGACCTTGGCGGAACGTTGGGCGACCCGGCCCGACACACACGGAGCAGACGCAGCAAGCGTCCCTGTCGCTGCCGAACGTCGTCCCGGACGTGTTCTTTGCCCCGCACCAGACCCGTGCCCCGGACCGACCGTGGCGGAATGTCGGCCGCCCCGGCCCGTCCTACTCCGACCCCACACCAACAGCCGCCGAGTCCCTGCCCAACCAGCTTTTGCCCGGCGATTTCTTTGCCACCCTGGTCGTCACCGATCCGCCACGGCCCACGCGCGTCATCGGTCGCCCGGGGCCTTCATACTCGGACCCAACGCAGACCGCCGCCGAGTCCCTGATCGACGTCATCTCCACCGTGTTCTTCCCGGCGTTCCAGACTCACGCTCCCGACCGCCCCTGGCGCAACGTCGGCCGCCCCGGTCCCGCTTCCGCCGACGAGACGCAGTCGGCGTCCCTGTCTCTGCCGGCCACACCATTCCTCCCCGGCGACCTGTTCGCCGCCCTGGTCGTCACCGATCCGCCGCGGCCCACGCGCGTCATCGGTCGCCCGGGCACACAGGACCTCGATCGCACGTTCAGCCTGGCTGGCCTGCCCGGCGACATCCCGCTGCCGGAGGCCGGCGGCCTGCACATGCTGCCGGTGCTGCAGTCGTATCGCCCGTGGATGGCCCCATCCACCTTCCGTCTGCACCCGTTCCCCTTCGAGTCCAGCCTCATCGTCAGCATGCCCGGCTGGGTGGGGCAGCCCGTCCATCGCCCGACCCGGCTGCCGCGACCCGACGGCACGCATCAGGGCGAGACGGTCCGGCCGCTGTTGACCTCCGCCGAGATCGCCGCCCCGGTCCAGCAGCAGTCCGCCGAGCCTCGCCGGCACGGTCCTGTCCGCCTCGGCGAGATCAGCCCATCGCCCCGGCCGCTGATCACGCCGGCCGAGCTGCGGGCGCCGCTGCAAGAGCCGACCACGGTGCCGCACCGGAGCGGCCGCGCCCCGGACTCCCGCTTTACCGGGCCGCCCCCGCAGCAGCTCGTCAGCGTGCCCGAGGTCCTGCCGCACGCCGGAACGCTGACGCCGTCGGCCGTGCGCCGGCAGACACCAGCCCCGGCAGCACCGCTGCTGCTCGAGCCGGCCTATCACCTGCTCGCGGGCACCGCCTGGCTGCCGCCCCTTTCGGAGCCGCCGCACCGCCACGAGCAGGCCCGGCCAACTCCGCAGCCGCTGCCGCTGGTGATCCTCCAGGTGGCCGACGGCTGGCAGCCCTGGGACGTACCGCCCGCGGTGCCGACCCCGCCTGACCGTCTGCCGCTGACCGGCGAGACCCGGACCGTGCTGCCACCCTCGGTACAGGACGCGGTGACGTATCAGGTCTGGCAGCAGGGCCCGACCCAGCCGCCCCAACGTCCTCCCTCATCCCGACCCGAGACGATCCTGCTCGTCGAGGCCGACCCCGACGCCGACCCCTACCGCGCCTGGGACTCGCTCCCCGTGCTGCCCGTGCGCGATCGCCCCGGCCCGCCTCCGGCCGACCACGCACAGCCGCCAGGTCTGCCCGTCTCGGGCGCCGAAGTGGACGTGCCGAGCTTCCAGGGACCCGCCGCGCCGACTGTGCGTTTTGTTCCCACCGACCCGCGGGCGGTACAGTCGGGGCCGAAGCTGGTGGGTTCGTCCTGGCTCGCGGCCCTGCCGCCCGACGTCGGCTCCATGGCGCTGCCGCGGCGGACCGGCAAGGTCGCACCAGGCCAGGCAGTCCTCCCAGTCGGGGAAGTCTCGCCCGCGTTCCCCATCGGCATCTGGATCCTGCCTGGATTTCCGGCGGTCCCGCCGCGGCGGACCGTCCCGGCAACCCCAGTGCAGGCGCCTGTACCGATCCCCAGCGACGACGCGCCCCTGCCGGTCAACGGCGCCTGGCCCGGCCCGGTGCGGCTGTGCTGGCAGCGGCGCGACGAGACGCCGCTGCCGCCCTGGCAGCCGACCGTG
>JADLBT010000321.1 GCA_020847555.1 Gemmataceae bacterium | reverse complement strand
GCCCAGTTCGCGGTGTGCAGGGCGCCGCTGCCCTTGCCCGCCTCCACCACGAGCGTCGCCTTGGCCAGCCCGGAGAGAATCCGGTTCCGCCGCGGGAAATAGTCCGGCCGCGCCGGGATCCCGGGCGGGTATTCGCTCACCAGACAGCCCTGCGCCAGAATCCGCTCGGCCAGCCCGGCGTTCTCCCGCGGGTACACCTGGTCGATTCCCCCCGCGAGCACCCCGACTGTGGGCGCGCCGTGTTCCAGCGCCACCCGGTGCGCGATGGCGTCCACGCCCCGCGCCAGCCCGCTCACGATCGCCACGCCGGCCTGCGCCAGCGCCTCGCAGAACTGCTCGGCCGCCTGTCGCCCATAGGGCGTGGGATGGCGCGTGCCCACGACGGCCACAGCTTCCGCAAACTGGGGGCCTGCCGTCCCCCGGACGAACAGCACCGGCGGGCTCTGGGGGATGTCGCGCAGCGACTCCGGAAAGTCGTCGTCGCGCCAGGTAAAGACGCGCAGGCCGTGTTTCTCCACCAGCGCCAGCTCCGCCGCGGCGTCGAAGTTCGCCTGCGCCTTCGCCATCGCGCGCAGGAACTGCGGTTCGAGACCCGCGCGTCGCACCTCTTCGGGCCGCGCCTGCCAGGCAGCCTCGATGTTCCCGAAGTACTTCAGGAGGCGCCCGAAGTTCGTGCTTCCCAGGCCAGCACGGCGCAAGGCCAGCCAGTACGGAATCTCCTGTCGTGATCCCACTGCGGCCGGAACTATACCAGCCCGCCTTCAGCGGCTCACCGCGTCCGCGGGCTCCTGCTGCCGTGTTCGCTCGATCCGTAGGCGCCGCACCCGTCGCCCCGACATGCTCAGCACCCGCAGATGGAGGTCGTCCACCGCCACCTCGTCCCCAACGGCCGGCAACCTCCCGAGATGGTGGATCAAGAACCCCCCGACCGTGTCGAAGTCCTCCGAGTCCACCTCGTAGCCGAACAGCTCGCGCAGAATGTCCGTCGTCACGCTCGCGTCCAGCACCACCTCGTCCTCGGAGATGATCTCCATCGTCGGTCGGGCGACGTCGTACTCGTCTTCAATCTCGCCGACGATCTCTTCCAGCAGGTCCTCGATCGTCACCAGCCCGGCCGTGCCCCCGTATTCGTCCACCACGATCGCCAGGTGCGTGCGCGTCGCCCGCATCTCTGTGAGCAGCTGGTCCAGGCGCTTGGACTCCGGGATGAAGACCGGCTCGCGCAGCAGGTCGGCAAGCTTCCGATCGCGTCCGCCGTTGCACACCGCTCGCAGCAAGTCCTTTGCGTACACCATACCCACGACGTCGTCGACGTTCTCGCGATAGACCGGCACCCGGCTGAAGCCGCGCTCATTGATCAGCGCCGCCACGTCCTCCACGCTGTCGTCGATGTTTGCCGCTCCGATGTCGATCCGGGGCACCATAATCTCCCGGGCGGTCTTGTCCTCCAGCCCGATGATCCCGCGGATCATCCGCCGCTCTTGCTCTTCGACGCCGCCCTGCGCCTCTTCCCGCTCCACGAGCGAGAGGATGTCGTTGCGCGCCATGTCCGGCGTCACCGCCCGCAGGAAGCGGGCGATCACGCGCGACGGCAGCCCCAGGACGAACGACGGCACGGAGAACGCGTATCCCGTGAGTCGTGCCACCAGGCTCAGCCGCAGCGCCGCGTATTCGGGCTCCCGTGCCGCCAGTAGCCCCACCGTCATCTGCACCAGCGCCACGTACACTCCGCCGCCAAAGCCGAGCAGGACCGCCCCGCGGAACGGCCCGTACTCGCGCGCCCCGGCGTAAGCCGACAGGGCGACGATCAGCGCGGAGAGCAATACCCGCGCCGCCGTCAGTGGCCCCAGAAACTGACGTGGCTCGCCGACGTCACCTGCGATCCGGCGCGCCCGCGGCTCTCCGCGGCGCGCCAGCGCTGTGATACGCACGTCGCTTGCCCGTTCCAGCGCTGTCTCCGCCGCCGCCGCCAGGCCAAGCCCCACTGTCGCCGGGATCATGGCGAAGATCGCCACCGCGATTTCGATGTCCACGCCTGCTACTCCGGCCGGGCCGGGCCGATAATCCGGGCCGGCACTCCGACTGCCTTCGCCCCCGCGGGAATGTCCCTGGTCACCACGGCGCCGGCACCCGTGATCGCTCCCTCACCGACCGACACCGGTGCCACGAGCATCGTGTCGCTCCCGACGAAGGCGTGGGCGCCGATGCGCGTCCGATGCTTGTTCACGCCATCGAAGTTGCAGGTGACGATCCCGGCCGCGATGTTCGCGTACTCGCCTACGTCGGCGTCACCCACGTAGCTGAAGTGGTGCATCTTCACGCCCCGCCCCAGCACGGCGTTCTTCACCTCGGCATAGTTGCCCAGCTCGCACTCCTCGCCGATCTGCGCCCCGCCGCGCACGTGCGCGAACGGCCCCACGCGGGCCCCTCGCCCAATCGCCGAATCTTCGACGACCGACGCCTGGATCGTCGCACCGACGGCGACGCGCGCGTTGCGCAGCGTGCTTCCCGGCCCGACCACCGCTCCCACCGCGACCGTCGTTCGCCCCGACAGGTAGCAGTTCGGCAGGATCGTCGTGTCTGTCGCCAACTCCACGTCGGCGTCGATATACGTCGTCGACGGGTCTGCGATCGTGACGCCCGCGAGCATGTGGCGCTCCAGGAGGCGCGACCGCAACAGCCGCTCGGCCTCGGCCAGCTTCACGCGATCGTCCACGCCGAGCGCCTCCCCTGCCGGGGCAGTGACCGTCGCCGGCGGGAATCCTTCGACCGCCGCCATTTCGACCAGGTGTGTCAGGTAATACTCGCCCTTTTCGCCCTTCGGGACCGCCGGCAGGTGCTGCCAGAGCCAGGCGGCGTCGAAGGCGTACTGCCCCGCGTTGATCTCGCCCGGCCCGGCTGGTCCGTCGTATTCGGCCGCTTCCACGATCGCCCGCACTGCGCCCGTCGCGTCGCGCACCACCCTTCCCAGTCTGCCCGGCTCCTCCACCACACTGCTGACGAGCCTGATCGGCGAGTTTGGCGCACCCGCCGCGAGTAGCGCTGCCAGCCGCTCCGGCTCGATTAGCGGCGTGTCGCCGTTCAGCACCATGACCGTCGTGCAGCCGGCGAGCGTGTCTTGGCAGCGCCGCACTGCGTCCGCCGTGCCCAGCAACTCCGGCTGCTCCACGAACGCCACCCCGGACCCGGCGAGCGCCTCTCGCACCCGAGCCGACTCATGGCCCACGACGACGGCGATTCGGCCCGGCGCCAGCGTCCGTGCGGCCGCCAGCACATGACCGACCATCGGCCTGCCGCACACCGGGTGGAGCACCTTGGGCAAGGTCGAACGCATCCGCGTCCCCTGCCCGGCCGCCAGGATGACGACACCCAGGTTCTCGCTCATCGCCGCGCTCGCGTCAGGCCGCTCAGGCGCGAGTCGTCCCGGCGGGGGAACGGCAGAAGGCGTGA
Source organism: Gemmataceae bacterium (assembly GCA_020847555.1). The sequence continues at coordinate 1,999 of JADLBT010000321.1, read as the reverse complement.
TTGGTGGGGCTCGCGGTCAGTACGCATAGCGGACCCGCGCAGGTCCATATCGATCTTCCCTATCCCAGGATAGCCATGTCAAGCAGCAGTCACGGCAGCGGCCGCGGCATAGGGGTGGAATGCCTGCCTGTTGATCGCTCGCGTGTCTGTTGCGGATTCGATCCTCGACACCGTCACCCGACCCTCCGTAGCATCGGTGACGACGCCATGACGACTCCTCCACGCTCTTCCGACGAAATCCGCGCCAGCTTCCTGCGGTTCTTCCAGGATCGCGGTCATGTCCTTCTTCCAGGCTGGCCGCTCGTGCCGGTGGGCGACCCCTCGTCGCTCTTCACGAGCGCCGGCATGCAACAGTTCAAGCCCATGTTTATGGGCGTACAGCCGCCTCCCGCACCCCGCACAGCCACCGTCCAGCGCTGCTTCCGGACCACCGACATCGAAGAAGTGGGGGACCTCAGCCACCTCACCTGCTTCGAGATGCTGGGCAACTTCAGCTTCGGCGACTACTTCAAGAAGGACGCCATCGCCTGGGCGTGGGAGCTGCTCACCGGCGTCTACACCGTCCCCGCCGACCGCCTCCACGTGACCGTCTACCTCGACGATGACGAGGCTTATCAGCACTGGCGCGCCATCGGCGTCCCGGACTCCCACCTCCACCGCTGTGGCGAGGACAAGAACTACTGGTTCAGCGGCCCCACCGGCCCCTGCGGCCCCGACAGCGAAATCTACTACGACTTCTTCCCTGAACGTGGGCTCGACGGCGTTCGCGTGGCCTATGACGACGATCGCTTCCTGGAGATCTGGAACCTCGTCTTCATGCAGCTCTACCAGCACGAAGACGGCTCCCGTACCGAGCTTCCCGCCCGCAACATCGACACCGGCAGTGGCCTCGAACGAGTCGCCGCGGTCCTCCAGGGGAAGCGCTCCGTCTACGAGACCGATATCTTCCTCCCCATCCTCCGGGAGGCGGCCACCATCGTCGGCGTCGACTACATCGGCGGCACCGCCAGCGAGGACCAGGCCTACGCCATTCGCGCCATGTCGGAGCATTGCCGCGCCGCCGCCATGCTCGTCGGCGACGGCGTGGTCCCCAGCAACGAAGGACGCGGCTACGTTCTCCGCCGCATCCTCCGTCGCGCCGTCTACTTCGCCCGCCGAGTCGGTGTGTGCGAGCCGTTCACCGCCCGTCTCGCCGGGGCCGCCATCGACAAGCTCAAGGGCGGCTACCCTCACCTCGCCGAGAACCGCGAGTTCATCGAACGCGCCATTCGCACCGAAGAAGAGCGCTTCCTGCGCACCCTCGCCGCCGGCTCGCATCGCCTCGAGGCCCTGCTCGATCGTCTCGGTAGCGAAGGGGGCCAGGTAGTCCCCGGGCAGGAGGCGTTTCTTCTGTACGACACCTTCGGCCTTCCCCTCGAGCTCACTCGCGAAATCTCCGCCGCGGCAGGCTTCACGGTCGACGAAGAGGGCTACCGCCAGGCAATGGACGCCCAGCGCCGCCGCGCGCGCGAGCAGGGCACCTTCTTCCGCGGCGAGCCCTCGCCCTTGCTCCAGACCATCGGCGACGAGCACAGCGCTTTCCTCGGGTACGACCGCACCGAAGCCGACGCCGTCGTCGTCGCCATTCTTCGCGAAGGCGCGCTGGCTGGCCTCGTCACCGCCGGCCAGGAGGCCGAGGTCGTCCTCGACGCCACTCCCTTCTACCCCGAGGGCGGCGGCCAGATCGGCGACCGCGGGAACATTCGCACCTCCACCGGCGTCTTTGCCGTCGAAGACACCCAAACGACCGGCGGCGCCATCGTGCACCGCGGCCGCGTCATCGACGGGGAGATCCGCGTGTCGAGCGCCGCCGAAGCCACCGTCGACCGTGCGCATCGCAGAGGAGCCGCGCGCAACCATACGGGCACCCACCTGCTCCATGCTGCCCTGCGCACCGTCCTTGGCCCCCACGTGCGCCAGCAGGGTTCCCTCGTCACCCCGGACCGTCTCCGCTTCGACT
>JADLBT010000320.1 GCA_020847555.1 Gemmataceae bacterium | reverse complement strand
TTCAGCTCGTCGCTGGGCGAGACGCTCGTCGTCTGGCTGGACACCGATGCATCGCTCAGCCAGGCGGTCGAGCTGCCCGTCACGCGGCTGCGAGCGGTCGACCGGGCGGGCACCGCGCGCGTGATTGCCGATGGGGACGACGGCGCGATCGACGGCGCCGTGACGCTCGTCGTGACCACCGAGCCGCTGATCATCCGCTCGCTCGACGGGCGGCCGCTCCGCCGAGTATAATCCCGTCCCTGACGCACCCGGCCGGCGCCTGCGCTCGTTGATCTAGGCGCCGGCCGCCGCGAGCGGACCGGGCGGAATGCCGGCGGCGAGACGACCGCCGGCCCGGTGGAGAAGAGTGATGCTGGCGGGGCGATCGTCGCGGCTGGTGCTGGAGTGGGCCCTCCGGCTCGTGTTCCTCGCGCTGTTTCTCATCGCGATGCTAGTGGACGTGCAGCCGGCGCCCGCCTCCCAACAGGTCAGCCTGACGTCTTTCGCTCACGGCCGGTAGGGCCGGCGCGGCAGGGCGGCGTCCCGTCACCTGACAACGCTCGATCGGGGCACTCACCTCGGTCGGCCGGGGCGCTGCGCCGGAGGCCAGGCCGACCCGTGCCGCCTGCGTCAACGGAACGCGTTACCGCAGTTCTCACTGGCACCCGGCAGGCGGGTTGCCCCGATTGTCATGCCGAGACCATCCATGGCCCTGCGGGCCACCAACACCGATGCACAGGGGTTGACGCCTTTTCATAGGAGTTATCCATGCCCGGCGGGGCGCCACCGGCGATGAAAATGAGCGAGTGCTGCTATGCTGGGCGGTGACGACCCGGGGCTGCTGAGGCCGGTGCGCACTGGTGCTGCGAGCCCGCGTAGGAGTTTGGCCCTGGTACCCCGAGGCACCACCGATTGTCGCGTCGGTTCCTGGCCGGAGGCCGGTCGCCGGCAGCACGCAGAGCAGACTCTTTCCTGCCCAGGGTACCCGCCCCGGCCGTCACTCGCAACGGGAGGGAGCGATGGACGCACTGCATGAGTGCTGTGCCGGGCTGGACATTCACAAGCAGACGGTGGCGGCCTGTGTGCTCGTCGGGCCGCCGGGAGGACCGGTCGCCCGGACGGTCAAGACGTTCGGGACGATGACCGACGACCTGCTGGCGCTGGGCGACTGGCTGGCGGAGCACCGGGTGACCCACGTCGCGATGGAGAGCACGGGGGTCTACTGGAAGCCGCTCTACAACCTGCTGGAGGGGGGCTTCACCCTGCTGCTGGTGAACGCCCACCACGTCAAGGCGGTGCCGGGCCGGAAGACCGACGTCCGGGACTGCGAGTGGCTGGCCGACCTGCTGCGGCACGGGCTGCTGCGGGCGAGCTTCGTGCCGGACCGGGCACAGCGGGAGCTGCGGGAGCTGACGCGCTATCGGACCGCGCTCGTGCGGGAGCGGGCGGCGGAGGTGAACCGGCTGCAGGCGACGCTGGAGGGCGCGAACATCAAGCTGGCGGCGGTCGCGACGGACGTCCTGGGCAAGTCGGGCCGGGAGATCCTGGTGGCGCTCGTCGGCGGCGAGACGGATGCGGCAGCGATGGCCAACCTGGCAAAAGGCCGTTTGCGCCAGAAGCTGTCCGACCTGGAGCGGGCGCTGGTCGGGCGCTTCGCGGCGCACCAGCGGTTCCTGATCGCCCGGCAGCTGGCGCACATCGACTACCTGGAGGGCGCGATCGAGGAGGTGGCCGCCGAGATCGCGGCGCGGGTGCGCCCTTTTGAGACGGCGATCGAGCGGCTGGATACCATCCCGGGGATCGGCCGAGTGATCGCCGAGGCGCTGGTGGCGGAGGCCGGGACGGACATGGCGCAGTTCCCCTCGGCCGGGCACCTCGCTTCGTGGGCGGGGCTGTGCCCCGGCAACGACGAGAGCGCCGGGAAGCAGCGGAGCGGCAAGACCCGCAAGGGGAACAAGGCGCTGCGGGCGCTGCTGCTGGAAGCGGCGCATGCGGTCGGCCGGACCAAAGGCTCGTACCTGTCGACGAAGTACCACCGCCTGGCCGCCCGCCTCGGACGGAGCAAAGCGGCCGTGGCCGTCGCCCACAAGCTCCTGCGGATCGTCTACCACCTGCTCGCCGATCCCGAGGCGGTCTATGAGGATCTGGGGCCGCAGTACCTCGACCAGCGCAACCACGCCGCCCTCCAACGCCAACTCGTCCGTCGCCTGGAACGTCTGGGCTATGCCGTCTCGCTCGAACCCCGCGCCGCCTGAGCGAGGGAGGAGGAAGCCCCCTGTGCGAATCACGGCCACCGCCGACCCGGCACCGGGTGCTCACCCGGGACGGTTATTTTCAGAGCAGCGCCGCGTGGGCATCTCTTGTTGCCCGTCCAGCACGTTACCCGTAGTTAGCCACCACGGCAGCCACGGGCGAGCAACCGGAGATTGCCACGCGGAGCCTGTCCCTTCGGCTGCGCTCAGAGCCTGCCCCTTCGACTTCGCTCAGGGCAAGCGCTGAGCTTGTCGAAGGGGCGGCGGCTGAGCGCCGCGAAG
>JADLBT010000319.1 GCA_020847555.1 Gemmataceae bacterium | reverse complement strand
CCCCCCCCCCCGCCCGGGGGCTTTCAAGAGCGTTTCAGCCCGTCGTATGGCGGGCGCCGCGCCCCGGCGAAGTTACTGTGCAAGGCAAAGGCCGGCGAACACGCGGAACGTCGGCTCGGTCGCCTCCACGGCCAGGTCGGCGGCCTCTCGTTTGGACGCCGCGTCACCCTTGCGGAGCAGGACCGATGCCAGGCGCCACCGCCACTTCCAGGCGGAAGCGTCGTCGGCGTACTTTCCGAGGGCGGTCCGCAGGGCAGTCGGGACCAGCTGGTCGATCTTGCCCTGCTCGTCCCCCGCCCACTTCCCAAATCCGCCGGCCCGGGACAGGTCGCGGACCGCCTCGTCGATGTTCCGCGACGCCTCCTCCAGGGCGTTGGCCTTCTCCCGAATCCCCTCCGGGTGGTTCGTCTTGAGGAGCCACGCCAGCCACACCTTCCAGATCGCCCCGGCGTTGTTCGGGAGGATGGCGACGGCACTCCGCAGGTCAGCGAGCGCCTCCTCCTTCGCGGCCGCCCCGCCGCCCATCATCTGCGCCCGCGCCGACCCGGCGATCCCCCAGGCATTCCCGCGCGCAACGACCTCCCCGGACACGGTCTGACCGAGTTCGATCGCCTCCTTGGCGCTGCGGTACGCCTCGGCCCATTCCTGCTTCTCGGTGTGCAGGAAGCCGCGATCGACGAGCAGACGCAGGTGGTACAGCCGGTCCTGCGGACCGGCCGCGGCGATCCCGGCGGCGATCTCCTTCAGCAGCGCGTCCCGATCGACCTTGCCGGTCATCTGGCCGCCCAGGCGCGTCGTCTGGACCCGCAGCCACGCCGCCTGCGTCTTGCTGAACTCCTCCAGATCCTTTGCAGCCGCCTCCGCCTTCTTCAGGTATTGCCGGGCGTTGGCGACACCCTTCTCGTACAGCTGATACGCCTCGGTGTACGCCGACACGCCCCAGGCGCTGATCAGCGCCTCCTCCCACACCTTCGACCCGAGCTGGCGCGCGATTTTGACCCCGCGGGTGAACGCCTGCTCGGCCTTCGGCGCGTCGCGCCGAAGGACGTACAGCTTGCCCAGGCACCACGCCGCCTCCGCCGCCTCGACCGACCCCGAAGCGTACTGCTCGACCTCCTTCAGCGGCTCCTCCGCCCTGTCCAGCTGGGCCTTCGCGTCGGCGTCCTTGCGCCGCTCGAACAGCAACTCGGCCCACCGGACGCGCACCCGCCCGTAGTCGAGGTACGGCTTCGCCCGGCCCAGGACGGTCAGCGTCTTGAAGTCCTTCGCCCGCTCGAACTGGTCGCACGCCTTGCTGTAGTACGTCTCCGGGTCGCCGAGGTACAGGCCAATGTCCTCCAGGATGCAGCCGTAGGCATCGAGCACGAGCGGGTCGCGCGGGCTCAGCGCCACGACCCGCTCGATGTCTTGCTCGGCCTGGCGCAGGTACTTCGCCTTGGCCGGCCGGCCGCCGACGTAGTTGGCCAGTTCCATGCCGGCGACGCCCCGGCTGTGGCGGAGCAATCCGGACAGTTCGTCGCCCTTCGCCGCCCCGTCCTTCGCGGCCAGATCCAGCGCCTCGGTCAGGCGCGTGTTCGCGCCTTGCAGCAGTTTCATCCGGACCGCCAGGTTCGCGGTCGTCCGCGACTCCAGCAGCTGGGCCGTCCCACTGAGGCCGTATCCGCCAGCGTACTTCGGGGCGAGGTCGATGGCCTTCGCCGCGTCCGCCTTGAGAACCTTCAAGATCTCCGCCAGCTTTTTCGGCAGACCCTGGTAGGTATACGCCTTCAGAACCAGGTATTCGGCCTTCGCCTCATTGGCCGGAGCCAGCCGGAACGCCCGGTCGTACAGGTCGATCACTCCCCGGAGGGTGCCCTTGTCGAGACCCTTCACCTCCACCCACGGGGTCGCGTTCTCCTTGATCAACCGGGCGGTCCCGGCCGCCAGCCGGGCGGCCCGGTCGCGCAGATCGGCATCCGCCTGGGCAGTGACGAGCTGGCCTGGCGCCTTCTCGTCGCGCAGCGGCCGGATGACGTGAGCGTAGTAGTCCTCGCACACCGGCAGGGCGACGTTCTCGAATCGCTTCGGGTTATCCCGCGGATCGACCTGCAGGACGGCCCGGACGTGCGGCAGGGCGGCCAACAGGCTGTCGAGAGCCGCTTTCTGGCCGTCCGCGTCGTCGGGGCGCGTCCGGGCGTGGATCATGCGCAGCCGGTACTTGTCCTCCTCCGCCTTCTGGTCCAGCGCCTGGTCGGCCAGCACGTCCCCGATCAGCTTCCCGGCCAGATCCTTGTCGCGCTTCGTCTTGTACCAGGCGGCCAGGGCAAGGTTCTCGCGCGGCGCGCCGGTGACCGCCTTGCTCCCGAGCTTCCCGGCCAGCACCAGCGCCTGGAACGCGGCGTCTGCCGCCTCCTGGGATCCGAACGGCTCGGCGAACGTCCCGGACAGCCGCAGGTCGGCCGCCGACGCGGTCAGGATCTCGGCCGCGCGCCGTTTGCGGGCGGGGGACTGAAGGACCGCGGCGAGCGTGTCCTTATCGAATACCTGGCGCAGCAGGGGGGCGGCCTCCTGCGGCGGTTTGGACAGGGCGAGAGCGTACTCGGCGTATACCTTCGCGCCGTCGTTGGGGATGTGGTTCTCCAGGTTCTTGCGCGCCTCGTCCCAGGCGGCGTCATTGCCGTCGGCCGTCCCCTTCAGCCCGGCCAGGCACTCAAGCCGGCACGCCAGAACCCACGTACTGCGGGTGTCCCTGGCCCGGTCGCAGTCCTTCAGTACCTGCTTCCACTGGCCGACATCGGCGACGGTCGGGACGGACAGCTCGACGCGCCGCTCGAACAGCCGGCCGACGGCCTTCTCCAGCGCGGCGCGGGCGTCGGCGCTGATCCGGTCCTTGCTGTCGCTCACCCGCGTCGCCAGCGCGTCCAAATTCGCCTTCAGCGGATCCTTCGCGCAGTCCTCCCCCTCCTTGACCAGCTGGAGGAAGGCATCGAACTGCTGGCGTTTCATCGGCTCGACGATCCTGGCCTGCAGCTCCTCCAGCCCCTGGCGGCTCTTCGTGAAGTCCGCCCGGACCTTGAGCAGGCCGATCGCCTGGTTGAGTTTCTGCGTCTCGAACGCGACGCCCTGCCCCTTCTCCTGGATCAAGGCCCCGAGTCGGTCCGTGTCGGTCCGGTTCTGCGGGAATCGCTTCACCAGCTCGGCCAGCCTCTCCTCCGCCTCGATCAGCTTCCCCTCATCGGCCAGCTTCTTCACCGCGGCGTGCCACTGGGTATAGATCTGCACCTTGAAGCCGCGCTCGTCGCGCGGCCACGCCTTCTCAAGGGCGTCGCACGCGGCCTCGAACTGGTCCTTCTTGAGCGCCTGCTCCACCCGACGGGTGACGTCGTCGATCCGGTCGGCCGCCTTCTTCTGGAAGTCGAGAGCGACGAACTGGTCCCGGTCCATCGCCAGGACGGCGTCGGCCGTCTGCTTCGCCTCGAGGAACTTGCCCTCCTCGAACTGTCTGGCCGCGCTGTCGGCCCAGTCCTTGAGGATCCGGTGCTTCTCGATCACACTCCACTGGGCCTTGGCGAACGTCGGCTGCCCCAGGACGTCCAGCGCCGGCTTGAAGCGCCGTTCGGCGACCAGGGCCGCGACCTGCCGCTGGGCGACGTCGGCATCGGTGGGGAAGCGCTGAAGGAGGGTCGCCAGGACCGCGCTCACCTCGGCCGGCGCCTGCCGGTCCTTGAGCCGCTGGTCGGCCCACGGCAGAACCCGGTCGCGCACCTCCTTCAGAGCCCGGGCCTTGACCGCGTCCGCCTGGTCCGCCTCCTGGATCTGCCGCAGCGCGTCGTCGAGCTGGCCGCCAGCCGCGATGCCCTGGATGCGGAGCAGGAACGCCTCGACCGACTCGGTGACAAAAAACATCTTGTAGCCCGCGTACCCCAGGCCGAGGAGCAGCCCCAGGCCGAGGGCGGCGGCGAGCAGCTTGCCCGAAACGAACGGGTTCGCAGGAACCGGACCAGGTTCCTGCCCCGACGGGCTGGTCGGCTCCTCCACCTGAGGCTGTGTCGCCGTTACCGACGTGACGACGGTTGGGGTGGAGCCCGGTCCGCCCGGTGTGGTGACCGGCGCCGGCGCAGATACCGTGGTGAAGGCGCCGACCGCCGCGGCGCCCGTCCCGGCGAGGTAGGCGTCGAGCGCGTCGGCGAACTCGGTCATGGATGCAAACCGATCCTTGACGTCCTTCGCCATCGCCTTGAGGCAGATCGCCTCCAGCCCCGGGTCGAGGTCCGGGCGCAGGTCGATCGGCCGGCGCGGGGCGTTGTTCAGGATCATCGCCATCACGTAGCCAAGCGAGCCGCGGAAGGGCACCTGGCCGCACAGCAGCTCGTACAGGATGATGCCGAGGCTGTAGATGTCGGTCCCGACGCCGATGTTCTGGGACTCGCCGCGCACCTGCTCGGGGGACATGTACGCCGGGGTGCCCAGGACCGACCCCTGCTGCGTCAGGGCGATGTCCGAGTCGATCTTGCGGGCCAGGCCGAAGTCCATGATGATCGGCTCGCCGCGCTGGTTCATCATAACGTTCGACGGCTTCAGGTCGCGGTGGATGATGCTATGGCTGTGTGCCTCCTGCAGGGCGCGGGCGAGCTTGGAAACGATGCGGGCGCTCCACTGCGGATCCAGGGTGTAGCTGCCGGTCTGCGGCTCCGGATCCCACGACCCCTTGATCCGGTCGGTCAGCGGGCTGCCCTCGATGAACGCCATCGTCAGGTACGGGATGCTGGCGTTCTCGCCGACGTCGTAGACGGGGCAGATGTTCGGGTTGTCGAGGGTGGCGGCCGAGCTGGCCTCGCGGTAGAACCGGGCGAGCGTCTCCGGTCCGTCGCCCGGCCGGAAGTGCGGCACCTTCATCGCCACGCGCCGCTTCAGCTTGGTGTCCTGGACCAGGTACACCGTCCCCATCGCTCCGCGGCCGAGTTCCTTGAGGATCTGGTAGCGCTGGAACTTCGGCGGGGCCGAGACGGTGGACGGGTTGAGGGCGGGCTCGCTGCCGGCCATCGGCACCCCGGCGGTCGTCGGCATCTCCGGCGGGATGGTGCTGTGAGCCGGATCCTTGTCATCGCCTTTAAGGTTCACGGGATGCCCTCGAAGAGTCCTGTCGTTGGCCGGCCCATCCTGCCGGTGCGGTGCCGTGTGCTGCCCGCGGCGCTGGAGGGTGGTCATCTGTTTCGGAAACCGGCCGGCGACCACCGGCCAGGCGCCCTCGTCGCCGACCCGCTGCCGGGCCTCCAGTTCCGCCTTGACGAGGTCGGGTGAGACGGTCTCGGCCGTCCCGAGTTCGGGGTAGCAGAACAAATACGAATCGAGCGTTCGCCGGTCGCCGCGCTCCCACTGCAGGCGCAGGTCGAGTTTGATCAGCTCGCGCAGCTGGGCGACCCGGACCGGGCCTTCCTGCGGTAGCCGGGCGACCCGTTCCGCCAGGCGCGACTCGTCCCAGCCCCGGTCGAAGTCGCGCAGCACGGCCAGCGCCGGGGCGAGCTGCCCGGGGAACCGGCCGACCAGATCCCGCCAGGCGTCGTCGTCGCCGGCCGACAGGCGGGCGTGCAGTTCGGCCTCGATCAGGCCGAGGGAAACCGTGTCCGGGGTGCCGAGATCGGGGTAGTCGGCCAGGTACGTCTCGACGGGTTTGTTGAGCCCCATCTCCCAGTGCCGGCACAGATCGACCTTGACCAGTTCCCCCAACCACAGGGCATGCAGGTGTGGGTCCGGCGGCAGTTCGCGGACGCACTGCGCCAGCGCACCTTTCCCCCACCCGTGGTCCAACCTCTGGATCAGGGATTGCAGAATCTGGGAATCCAGCAGCTGAGTCGAGTGGGTGGGGCTCATAGGCGACCTCTGAGAAGATGCCGGAGCAGGAGGGCCGGCCGATGACGGGGCTGGCTCCAACACCGCGGGAGCGGGAGGGGGATCGCTTTCGGCATCTGCTCCACGGCTTTGTGGAAGCCTCGACCAGCCTCGGGGAAAAGAGGCATGGATCCTGGGTCTGTTCGCCCGTCCAGGAGCGGCGCGTTTTCCGGTTTCTGAAGGGATTACCAGCCGCGAGCGCCAGCGAATGGTCCGCCCCGCTTGCCGGCGCTCGCGGCTGGTACTCCCTTCAGGGGCAACCGATCGTTAATTCATCTCGTCCGTGAGCAGGTAAATTTTACCAGACGAATGCCGGGACTGCAATGAACGACCCGAACGGGTTTCCCGATTTTCCCATGCAAGGAGCCTGGCCCACGGGGCGCAAGCCGTGGGCTTTAGAAAGATCCTCCTGTACCCCATCCCCGCTGTCCCTGCGCGAAGAACCCGGCCCACGGGACGTGGCCGGTGGGCTTTCAAAGGTCAGCCACCGATGATCACCAGCGGGCAGCCCAGCACGATGACGCCGCCGTGGGCCGTCAGGTCGCCCATGCGCGCGGCCGGCAGCTTGCCGATCAGTACGGTCGCCGAGCCCTTGGCGATCGCGTCGGGCGGCCCGACGCAGGTAGCCATGTCGGTGGCGCGGGCGGCCGGCAGTTTGCCGATCAGTACGGTCGGGCAGCCCGGCGGCAGGATCGGCCCGCCAACGTGCGGGACGGGGCCGGTGAACATTGGACAGGTGTGCATGTCGCTGATGCGGGCGGCCGGTTGACCCATGACGATCCTCCTCGGGGCGTTTCGTCGCCCGTCAATTGATCATGACGATGCCGCCCTGCATCTTGATCATGCCGTCGCCGTTCGCCTGCAGGATCGGCGCTTGCAGCTGCAGCTGGATCTGCCCTTTTACCTGGATCTTCAGTCCCTCGATCGTGATCCCCTTTTCGTCGATGCGGATCTTGTTCGGTCCGACCGACAACTCAATGGAGTTTGCCCCCGGTCCCTCCTGCAGCTGGATGACCTTGGCCAGGCCCTGGCCCACCTTCAACTCGATCGTGTTCGCGCCCGGACCTTCCACCATCTTGATGACCTTGGGCACGGACGGCGACTTGACGGGCTGCCCGACCTGCAGCTGGATCAGTTCCTTCGTTTTCAGGTCGAACTTCTTCTGGTCGATCTCCTTGTCCTTCTCCTGCTGAAGAAGATCCTTGGTCTGCGGCTCGGCCATGTTTGCTCCACGATGAGTTGCTGGTGGTTGACGGGGACGCTTCCGGCTCGTCAGCGTTTTGTCCGCCTGCTCAGAAACGCACCGTCGCGCCGGGGCGGTCCTTGCCGTCCGCGACGTTCAGGCCCAGGGCGAGGAAGCGACGGTACTTCTCGTCCGCGTTCTCCGGATCGCGGTGGACGGCCGCCAGGACGACGGCGTTGACGATCCCGGTCGGCGTCAGGTGTTCCGGCGCCGGTGCGGGCGGCAGGTCGGGCGGCGCGAGACTGCCCTCCGCCCAGAAGGCGGCCACCGCGGCGCAGCCGGCCGGCGTGGCGAAGTCCACCGCTTCCGCCGCCGCCCCCGCCGCTCGCCGGTGTTCCTCGGACGGGGCCTGCGCGTACCGGCTCGCCGCCTGCAGCGCCGCCTGCTCGGCGGGGCCGTCCTTGTCGGTGACGACCTGGCGCACGCACTGGCACGCCCACCAGAGCGCCTCGCGGCGCGGCAGTGCCCAGGCGAGGACGCGCACCGCGTCCATGAAGTGCTTCGCGGTCGTCAGCTCGGTCAGGTATTGCCGGGGCGTCTGGCCGGCGCGAACCAGGGTCCGCGCGGCCGGCTCCGGCCTGGCCTTCTGCACGAGCGGCGTCAGCTGGTCCGCCCGGTCGAGAAGCCCGTTGCTCATCGCTCGCCCTCCTTCCGGGGATCATCCCAGCACCAGCTGGCCGCCCTTGAGGACCAGCAACGCATCGCCGACCACCATCGTGTTCGGGGCCTTCACCAGGGTCTGGGCCTGGCCCATGACCATGATGTTGATCCCCTTCACCGTGATGCCCGTCTGATCGATCCGGATGCTGTTGGCGCCCACCTTCAGCTCGATGAACTGCATGGCCTCCGTCGAGCCGCTGCCGGCGTCGATCTTCGTCGTCTGGTTGCCCTTCTGGATCGTCAGCGCGTCGTTGCCCACCTCGACGGTCGTCGTGCGGTTACCCTTCTTGACCGTCAGCGTGTCGTTGCCCTTCTCCACGGTCGTTGTACGGTGATTGCCGATCGTCAGCGTCTGGTCGTTGAAGACCTGGATCGTCTGGTCGCCCTTGTCCTTCTTATCGAAGCCGACCTTCAGGGTGTCGTTATTCTCGACGACCCGGTTGAAGTCCTTCTCGGCATGGACGTAGATCTCCTCGCTCCCCTTCTTGTCCTCGAAGCGCAGCTCGTTGAAGTTATCCGCGGCCCCATTCTTGGAGGCGCGGCTCTTGACCCCGCTCTGCGTCATGTTCGCCGGCAGTGTATACGGCGGCATCAGCTCGGCATTGTAAACGCGGCCGGTGATGATCGGCCGATCCGGGTCGCCCTCGAGGAAATCGACGATCACCTCCTGGCCAATGCGCGGCAGGAAGACGCCGCCCCAGTTCTTGCCGGCCCAGTTCTGCGCCACCCGCACCCAGCACGAGGCGTTTTCGTCCTTCTTGCCCTCGCGGTCCCAGTGGAACTGGACCTTGGCGCGGCCGTACTTGTCGGTGTAAATCTCCTCGCCCCTGGGACCGACGACGACGGCCGTCTGCGGTCCACGCACGACCGGGCGCGGCGTCGTGCGGGTGGGGCGGAACGGCACCGCCGAGGGAATGCAGGCAAAGGTATTACGATAATCTTCACCTTCCTTATCGCCGGCGATATACCCGGTGGTGCGGGCGGCGTGGCTCACGGAGGTGACGACGTACTCCTTGCCCTGCTCCGAGGAGCACTCGTGCTTGTCGAGGGTGAACTTGTAACCGGGGCCGAAGGTGGCGCAGGTGCCGTCGGCGCTGACGACATCGTGGGCCGTCTCCTCCTCTTCCATGTGGACCTTGGTGAGCGCCTCGCCGTCGGCCTTTTTCAGGTAGTCGCCGGGGTAATCGTAGACCTCGAACTTGTCGTTGCCGGGGAGTTTCACCGTCGTCTGCGTGTTCGTCATCAGGCTGGTGCTGGGCGTCTCGAAGTTGTAGTCGGTCTGGGCGAACTTCCCCGGGCGGAACTCGTACTGGTGCTCCCAGCGGGTAACGTGGCCGGGAAGGGTGGCGCCGGTCGAGAAGATCACCTTCTTCTCGACGGCGTCCTTGTAGGCGTTCTTGCTGTCGGCGAGGATGAGGGTGTGCTTGCCCTTCTCGTG
>JADLBT010000318.1 GCA_020847555.1 Gemmataceae bacterium | reverse complement strand
GCCCCCCCCCCGCCGCGTCGCTCACGGACACATCGGTTAGAAGCGGACGCCCAGCGTGCCCACGATGAACACGTCGTGGATGTCGCTGTTGTTGCCTTGCAGGAAGTCGGCGAAGGTGTAGCCGTAGGAGGCTCGCACGCCGGCCTGCAGGAGCAGGTGGCCCCAGGGGATCTCGACGTCCGTGTGGACGGCGACGAAGGCGCCGGTCAGGACGCTGGTCCGGTGGCGAATCTCGTTCAGGTCGAGTTTCCCCGTGCCCCAGCGGCCGCCCACATCGAAGCCGGCGCGCCAGGTGCCGTCGCGAGGGTTCGCTGCCGATCCGTCGAGATACCAGACGCGGCCGAACGCCAGATTGACGAACGTCCGGTTCAGGTTGTCCGGAGTAACGAAGACCGGCACCGTGACGGGCACCTGCACCTGTGTCGTTGGGGCCACCATCTGCACGATCGGCACGCCCTCAAACTGAACGGGATCAGTACCCGGGATGGGCACTGGTTGCCCGTTCACGAGCCTCTGTTGCACACCCGTCTGTGTGGGCACCGGCGGCCCGGTCTCCACCGTTCGCGTTTCCACGCCGCCCAAGTTCAGCAGGACCGGCGTACCGCCATCCGCGCTGTTGCAGACGTTGGTGATGCCGAAGTCCACGGTCCACGCCGCGTCGCCTGCATGGTTGAAGAAGAGGCTGCGGCCGCCGCCCTCGATCACCCAGCCGACGTTGAGAGCCCGGGCGAGCGGACCGCCGCCGAACGGTATCGAGATACCGCTGCGGACGTAGGCCTCCCACGTCAGCGGGCCGTCCTCGCCGAGCGGGCCGTGGCAGTCCGGCCCGCGGCAACCCATCGACGCCCCGTGCGGCGCCGGCCCGTTATGGGGCAGCGGCGCCACAACGTCGCCCACCGGAATGCCTGGCGGCAGGGGGGAAGTCCCGCCCACCGGGGCCGACGGGGTTTGGCCCTTGGCCTGGCTGCCGAGCAAGGCCAACACCAGGACGCCGCGGAAAAGAGCCTTCGTGCTCATGCACGCCTCGGTTCAGAAGGAGGAACTGTTGGAACCCGCCCCGGTGACCGTCCCGGGCGCCGGAGGACTCGTCCATGTAGTTGTCGGCTATCGATCGTGCCGGAATTAACAGGAATGTCGAATAGACGGACAGGTCTGCCGGCGCAGGGTCGGAGCGGGGCGGCGAGGCTTGCCCCGCCGCCCCGGGTTGCCCGCCCGGTCCGGTTGACTTCAGCCCCGCACGGGTTTAGCATGAAAACCCGGAACCGCCGGGGGTCGCGAGCGCCGACCCGGCCAGCGTGTCCGCTCAATCGCCGGATTAAACATTCTCCTGATAGGGGGTGGGGAAGGCTGCTCTCGGACGTGACCGGGAATGGCGCCACCACCTCCTGACACCGTGCGCCTTTTCCCGGACGGACCGGCCGGTTACGGCCGGCAGGTAAGCATGCCCATCCTCGTCAAAGCCGCGCTGTATACCTGGCCGCTGGTGGTGATCTTCCTCTTCACGCGCCTGTCGCCCCACCGCGCCGTGATCGCCAGTGTCATCGCCGGAACGCTGTTCCTGCCCGAGGTGCAGATCGCCAAGGTCAGCGACGAGGCGCCGGACGCCTACGAGTTCGTGCTCCTCATCCTCAAGTTCACCAAGCCCAACGCCATCTGCTTCGCCGCTCTGCTCGGCGCGATTCTGTTCGACCTGAAGGGCCTGCTGACCTACCGCCCGCGCTGGTTCGACATACCGATCGTGATTTACTGCATCTGTCCGTACATCTCGAACCTGCAGGCCGGGGTGGGCAATTACGACTCGTTCGGCATGATGCGCGACAAGGTGCTGTCGTGGGGCGTGCCGTACTTCCTCGGCCGGGTCTACTTCACCAACCTGAACAACTTCCGCGATCTCGCCGTCGGCATCTTCCTGGGCGGCCTGGTGTACGCGCCGCTGTGCCTGTGGGAGTCGGTGATGTTCCCGCACCTGCACGAAAGCGCGTACGGGTTCTTCCCCGGCCCCAAGAACGAGGTCTTCCGGTGGGGCGGCTATCGCCCGGTCGTGTTCCTGTCGCACGGCATCATGCTCGGGATGTGGATGACGGCGACGGCCGTCATCGGCTTCTGGCTGTGGTTCACCGGGGCGATCACGGAACTCAAGATCTGGCCGTTCCGCCGGTCGATCTCGATGGGGATGCTGATGCTCTTCCTCGGACTGACCACCCTGTGGGTGCGTTCGACCGGGGCCATCGCCATCGGCGTGGCGGCGGTGGTTGGCGTCCTGCAACTGCGGCTGGTGAAACTCCCCGTGATCCTGGGGTTCCTCCTGCTCGTCTCGCCGGTGTACATCTACGAGCGCGCGTCGGGCTGGAAGGGCGACAACTTCCTGGAAGCTCTCAAGGACGTGGGGATGCCGCCGGAACGTCTCGGGTCGCTGTGGTATCGGCTGCACATGGAGAACCGGCTCGTCCTGCACTACCAGAAGCGGCCGAACTTCGGGTACGGCGACTTCAAGCCCGACGCGTTCATGGCCCCGATGCTGAAGACGAACGACTACCCCCGGGCCGTGATGGATTCGATGTGGATCCAGCAGCTGGCCTTCTACGGGCACTACGGTCTGGCGTCGATGTGGCTGGTGCTGCTGCTGCCGGTCGTCCGGTTCATCCTGTACCACCCGCCGCGGCTGTGGTTCAACCCCGCGCTGGCGCCGGCGGCGGGGGTGGCGCTGGTGCTGATCATGTACATGATCGACAACATGTTCAACGCCTTCGCCAACACGGTCTTCATCCTGGCCGCGGGGGCGCTCGCCAGCCTGGCCGGCGTCCGGTTGCCGCGCCCGGCACCAGTTCGGAGCGAACCGGAGGACACGGGCGTCCCGCCGCCACCGCCCGCTCCGGAGGAACACGTCCGGGAGCGCCGGCCGGGCGTCCTGGTGCGCGACCGCTTTCGGCACTGACAGGTTTGTGCCTGGCGCTGGTGCTCCGGGTTGGTCCGCCGACCGCTCGTGGATCTGCTCAAGCCCCTTAATTCAGGCGCACGCCCGCGACCTTGTCGAGCAGGATCAGGAAAAGCTGGGCATTGGCAAGCGTGCTGTAGGGGAACTTGAATACCCCGCTGGAGGAGAACCACCCCTCGCGCGCGTCGGTCCGCTTGATGACGAACATGCCCTGCTCGACGCGCGCCTCGCGAATCTCGTTCACCGGGCAGTCGAACGTCTCGCCTTTGAGGGCGAACCGCAGGTGCCCCGGACTCACGCGCACCCAGTCGTTTTTGTTGACGTTGAACGTCACTGCCCCGCCAAGCGTCAGCTGCGCCTCGAGCTGGCCGAGCAGGTGCATCGTCCAGGCGAACTCGGCCGAGGCGGCAAGGTGAAACTCGTGCGTGTGCTTCGGCGTCCCCTGCTCGCTGTTGTGCCGGCTGGCAAGGACATACCGGGTCAGCCCGGACACGTCGGTCCAGGTGTATGAGTAGTTCGTGCCCTGGTAGACGCCATTGGTGTAGTGCCGCGTCTGGGAGGTGCGCAGCTCCAGCGCGTCGCGGAAGAGGAAGACCTCGTCGCGCGTGAGGGTGTCGCGGCGGCCGGCGCAGGCGAAGCGCGCCACCCCCTCGCGGCCGACGTAGCTGCACGCCCGCTTGAACCGCGTCGCCAGCAGGACGATCAGCACGCCGATGCTGGCGAACAGCAGCGGCCAGAAGACCAGAATGGCCGGGTTACGGACGCGGCCGACGACGTCGATGAGCACGCCGAGCAGCACCCCGACGGCAGCCGCGAGGACGCTCCAGGCGGCGCGGGCGCCCACCGGCCACGGCTCGTCGCCCTGGCGCATCGATGTGTACGCACTGAGCAGCTCGCCGATCTCGCGTGGCGGCGGAACGAAGAAGTCGGCATCCGGTGGGATCGGACCGTTGCCGTGGTCGGTGAGCGGAGCTGGCGGTTGGTCGCCGGCCGGGGGCTGGTCGGGGGCGACCTCCTGCGGCACCTTCTCATCGGCGGGCAGGACGGTCGGTAACGGGGGCGGCGCCGCCTGCGGCCACGGAGGTGGGAGTGGCCCGCCGCCGGCGCTGTTCGGGATGGCGAGCGTTTGCCCGCAGGCCGGGCAGCGGCCCTCCTG
>JADLBT010000317.1 GCA_020847555.1 Gemmataceae bacterium | reverse complement strand
GGAGAGGGGGGAGCAGCAGCGTGGAAGCGGCGGGAGGATGGTCCGGCGCCGGCACTCTTCGCCCCCCTCTCCCCGGGTGGGAGAGGGGGGTAGGGGGGTACGGGGGAAGCAAGCAAATCAAGCCACGCCTCCCCGGTGCCGTGCAGGATCGCGCGCTGGTGGGCCGCGTCGAGTTGCTCGAACGGCGTGTCGAGCGAGAAGCCGACGTACCGCGCCAGCGCCGCGGCGAAGCGGAGGAACGGGTTGTCGTCGGTGAGCGGCGGCCAGGCGGCGAGGGCGCCTTCGCGGAGCGTCAGACGCGGGTCGCGGACCAGGGCGGCCGGGTTGGCGCCCTTCTGCACCCCGAGCCCCTCGCACGTCGGACACCAGCCGAGCGGGCTGTTGAACGAGAAGTGGTGCGGGTTGAGCGGCTCGAAGCTGCGCCCGCACTGGTCGCACGCGAAGTGCTGGCTGTAGCGGTCCACGCGCCACGCCGGTTCTTCGCGGTCCGCATCGACGTGGGCGACGTGCAGCACCCCACGGCCCAGGTCGAGGGCCGCCTCGACCGCGTCCGCCAGCCGACTGCGCTGGCTGTGGCGCACGATCACCCGGTCCACCACCACCTCGACCTGGTGCTTGCGGCGGTGGTCGATCGTCGGCGGTTCGTCCACGTTGTACGACCGGCCGTCCACGCGCAGGCGCACGAAGCCGGTGCGCCGGATCTCCTCCCACAGCGCCTCATACGAACCCTGGCCACGCCGCTCGACCGGGGCGAGCAGGTACAGCTTCGTTCCCTCGGACAGCGACAGGATCTTCTCGATGATCTCGTCGGCCGTCTGCGTGCCGATGGGGATGCGGCACGCCGGGCAGTGCGGCTGGCCGAGCCGGGCGTAGAGGATGCGCAGGTAGTCGTACACCTCGGTGACGGTGCCGACCGTCGAACGCGGACTCTTGCTCGTCGTCTTCTGCTCGATGCTGATGGCCGGCGACAGTCCGCTGACGTGCTCGACCTTCGGCTTCTGCATCTGGCCGAGGAACTGGCGAGCGTAGGCGGAGAGCGACTCGACGTAGCGGCGCTGCCCCTCGGCGTAAATCGTGTCGAGGGCCAGCGACGACTTGCCCGAGCCGCTCGGCCCGCAGCAGACCGTCATCTGCTCGCGCGGCAGGGTGACGGTGATATCCTTCAGGTTGTGCTGCTGGGCGCCCTGCACCGTCAGGTGTGTGATCGCGCCGGCCCGCGCGGCGGCTTTCTTCTTCGCAGGCCCACGGGCTGCGGCCCGTGGGCTTTGCGCGGGGTGCTTCTTCTCCAGCACGAGTTTCAGAGCCCGGCCGGTGTACGAGGCGTCGCACGCGGCCACCTGCTCCGGGGTGCCGACGCACACGACCCGGCCGCCGCCGGCCCCGCCGTCGGGACCCAGGTCGATGAGCCAGTCGGCCGTCTTGAGCACGTCCAGGTTGTGCTCGATCACCACCACCGTGTTGCCCGCGTCCGCGAACCCGTGGAGCACCTGCAACAGTTTCTGAATGTCGTCGAAGTGCAGGCCGGTGGTCGGTTCGTCGAGGACGTAGAGCGTCCTGCCGGTGCTGCGCCGGCACAGCTCGCGGGCCAGCTTGATGCGCTGCGCTTCCCCGCCGGACAGGGTCGGCGACGGCTGGCCGAGCTTGACGTAGTCGAGCCCGACGTCGTGCAGCGTCTGGAGCATGGCCCGCAGCCGGGGCACGTTGGTGAAGTGCTCCAGCGCCTCCTGCACGTCCATCTCCAGGACGTCGTGAATATTCCTGTCCTTGTAGCGGATCTGCAGCGTCTCGCGGTTGAAGCGGTGGCCGCCGCACACCGGGCACGTCACCCACACGTCGGCGAGAAAATCCATCTCCAGCCGGTTCGAGCCGTTGCCCTCGCACGCCTCGCACCGGCCGCCCGGCTTGTTGAAGCTGAAGCGCCCCGGCTTGTAGCCGCGCACCTTCGCCTCGGTCACCTGGCTGTAGAGGGCGCGAATCTCGTCGAACACCTTGACGTAGGTGGCCGGGTTGCTGCGCGGCGTGCGGCCGATCGGTGACTGGTCAATGGCGATGACCTTATCGACGTGCTCGACGCCCTCGATCCGGTCGTGTACCCCGACCTGGTGGGCGGGCGCGTCGTCCTCGCCCTCGCCGTCGTCCTCGCCGTTGCCGTCGCGCCGGCCGGCCGCCCGCAGCCCCTCCATGAGGATGTCGTTGACGAGCGACGACTTGCCCGACCCGCTGACGCCGGTGACGCAGACGAACACGCCGAGCGGGAGCACGACGTCGAGGTTTTTCAGGTTGTTGTGCCGCGCCCCGATCACCCGCAGCTGTTTCCCGTTGGGCGCGCGCCGCTGCGCGGGGATCGCAATTTCCTTCTTTCCGGACAGGTATTGCCCGGTGAGGCTCTGGCGATTGCCGAGGATCTCGGCGTAGCTGCCGGCCGCGACCACCTCGCCGCCGCGCACGCCCGGACCGGGGCCGAAGTCCACGAGGTAGTCGGCGGCGCGCATTGTGTCCTCGTCGTGCTCGACGACGACGACGGTGTTGCCGACGTCGCGCAGCCGCTCCAGGCTGCGCAGCAGCTGTTCGTTGTCGCGCGGGTGCAGGCCGATGCTCGGCTCGTCGAGGATGTACAGAACGCCGACCAGCCCGCAGCCGATCTGCCCGGCCAGCCGGATGCGCTGCGCCTCGCCGCCGGACAGGGTCGGCGCGCTGCGGTCGAGCGTCAGGTAGTGCAGGCCGACGTTGAGCAGGAACCCCAGGCGCCCGCGGATCTCCTTGAGCACCTCGCCGGCGATGGCGTGGTGGAGCGGCGACAGCTGCGACTCGAGCGCGCCGGTGTCCGGGGCGAACCACGCGGCCAGGTCGCCGACCGGCAGGGCGCACAGCTCGACCAGCGTCCTGCCGCCGACGCGAACGGCGCGGCCCTGCGGGTTGAGGCGCTGGCCCTGGCACGCCGGGCAGCGCACCACGCGCATGTACTTCTCCAGCTGCAGGCGCCGCGGACCGGCCGCCGTCTTCTTGAAGTTACTGAGCAGCTGGGGGATAATGCCCTCCCACTTGCCGCCGTGCTTCCACACCGACCCGCCGCGCTGCTTCCACTCGAACGTGATGTGCCGCGCGCCGGCGCCGTGCAGGAGCAGGTCACGGTGCTCGGCCGGCAGGTCGCGCCACGGCTTTTTGAGGTCGATGCCGAGAGTGCTCGCCACGCCCTCGTAGATGTGCTTGCGCCAGCGCCCCATGCCGCGCAGCGGGCCGACGAGCGGGATCGTCCCGTTGGAGAAACTGACCGACGGATCCGGGATGAGCAGGTCCGGGTCGAAGGTGAACTTGCTGCCGAGGCCGTCGCAGTCCGGGCACATGCCGTGCGGGCTGTTGAAGCTGAACAGCTGCGGGCTCGGCGGCTCGTAGCTGCGGTCGCAGTGGGTGCAGGCGTAGTGGGCGGAGAGGAGGAGGTCGGTCCCCGCACCCCCCCGACCCCCCTCCCCCACGAGAGGGGAGGGGGGAGCAGCAGAGGCGGAGCGGCCGGATGACGATCCGGCGTCCGTACCCGTATCCCCCCTCTCCCCTGGTGAGAGAGGGGGGCCGGGGGGGTGCGGGGAATCCTCCACCGCGACAACGATCGTGCCCTCGCCCAGGGTCAGCGCCTGCTCGACCGCCTCCGCCAGCCGCGGCCGTACCTTCGGCTCATTCTTGAGTCGATCAATGACGATCTCAATATGGTGCTTGATGCGCTTGTCCAGCTTCAAATCGTCGGTCAGGCGCACCACCTGGCCATCAACGCGGGCGCGGACGAACCCGCGCCGCGCCATGTCCTCGAAGAGATCCTTCCACTCGCCCTTCTGCCCGCGCACGACCGGCGCCAGGACGAGGAACCGCGTCCCTTCCGGCAGCGCGAGGATGCGCGCGATGATCTGCTCGCGCGTCTGGGCGGTGATGGCGCGGCCGCACGCCGGGCAGTGGCCCTGGCCGACGCGCGCGAACAGGACGCGCAGGTACTCGTGAATCTCGGTGATCGTGCCGACGGTCGAGCGCGGATTGCGCCCCGCCGTCTTCTGCTGGATGCTGATCGACGGCGACAGACCGGCGAGGTAATCGACGTCCGGCTTCTGGAGCTGGCCGAGGAACTGGCGGGCGTAGCTCGACAGCGACTCGACGTAGCGGCGCTGGCCCTCGGCGTAAAGCGTATCGAACGCCAGCGACGACTTACCCGAACCGCTCACGCCGGTGACGACGATGAGCCGGTTGCGGGGCAGGTCGAGGTTGACGTTGCGGAGGTTGTGCTCGCGCGCGCCGCGGATGACAATGGTGCTGTTATCCATAACAGGGGAGCGCTCCTCCTGGGACATTGGCAGCGGATGGCGAAGAGATTAGTATACGGATGTTGGGTAGGCTGGGACAAGACGAACTGGCACTCG
>JADLBT010000316.1 GCA_020847555.1 Gemmataceae bacterium | reverse complement strand
TTGTTGCAGCCGCGCGGGTTCCAGGCGTTGCTCGACTTGTTGCCCTGGAGGTCGCCGATGGACTGGCCGTCGTAGTTCTGCTCGGTGCGCATGACGATGCCGTTGCGGACGAAGGCGCGCAGGCGGCAGTTGTGCGTGCAGTTGGGGGCACAGACGAAGGTGAAGCTGCTGTCGTACTTGTACTGGTCGCGGTAGGTCTTCTCCCAGCCGCGGTCGGGGTCCTGCGCGAGGGGGTTGGTGATGCCCGGGGCTGCCTGGAGGAAGGCGAGCTGGGTTTCGGTGTAGATGGCGGCGAGGCCTGCGGCGGACCCGACGCTCAACTTGAACAGGCCGCGGCGTGTTAGCGGCATGACGGACTGACCTCCTCGTGGCCCCTGGCCATGGCAAGCTCGGCACCTGGCCGGCGGACGGTAATGGAATGGCCATGGCCACACCGGCGGCTCGCCGGGGAGGCCATCCTCAGCAGGGATTCGGCCCAGACCGGGGCCAGATCTTCGACCCGGTCCAGGGAGAAGCGCCCGAGCACCCGTTCGTCCGGGACCGGCTCAGCGGCTTCGGCCAGGAAGACGGGGAAGCGCTCGGGCGAGTGGGACTCGAACAGGACGATATCGAGCCCGGCGGGGAGGGCGGCGATGAGCGCGTCGGCATCACGGCCTGCGTTGGGGTCCGGGCGGACGGTGACCTGCACGCGGTCCGCGGCCTGGACTGCCATGGCGGCGGCGCCGGAGGCCCAGACGCGGCCGGAGGACTTGTGCGGCAGGTCGAGGCCGTGGTGGGTGCGCTTGCACCAGCCGATCGTCGCGCGGGCGCCCAGCGCACGGATGAGGGCTTCACAGAGCGCCGTCTTGCCGGACCGCGAAGGGCCTCGGACGCAGACGACGAGTGGAGGAATCGCGAAACGCGGGTCGCCTTCGGACATGGGGACCTCCTGCGGGGAGAGTCGCGCAGGACATGTGGAGTAAATGTGACATCCGTCACGACCGACCCAACTAGGGTCTTTCGGCCCCGCGGCCCGGGACCTTGTGGGCTTCCCACTGCCGGGACGCGGCCTGCCTTTTTCAATGAAAAAGGCCCAGCCCACGCCTGCCGGGGAATGGCGTATCGCCATACGGTACGGGACGCACGGGCGAACAGCTCGTGTGCCGCGGGCTTCGCTCCAGCATTGCAAACGACGTACCCGTCCTTCGCGGAAGGACGGGTACGCGGGGAGAGACCGGGGCAGGGGGAGCGCGCGGCTAGCGGTGGCGGCCGGCGCCGGCGGGGATGCCAAGCCAATCGCGCGCCTCCTGGCTGCACATGCCGACATCCCAGGGCGGGTCGCCGACGAAATCCACGGAGACGGGCACACCGGGGAAGGTGAGGAGGAGGATGCGGCCGGCCGCCTCCATCATCGCTTCGCCCATGGGGCAGGAGAGGGTGGTGGTGGTCATCTCGACCCGGATACCGTCATGGCTGGCTTCGATGCCGTAGATGAGGCCGAGCGCCACGACATTGACGCCGAGTTCGGGGTCGTAGAGCTCTTCGAGGGCTTCGCCAACCGCACGCGTGGTGACCGTCACGGCGCCACCGCCTTTCGTTGCCCATGGGGGGCACGGCTCGACTGCTTGGGGAGGAACATGTGGAGGAGCGCGCCGAGGTGGAGCACGCCCACGGCAGCAACCACGAGGCCCGTGGCATGCAGCAGCGGGAGGGAGCCGACGAGCGCGGCGAAGACGCCCATCAGGGCCGCGCCGCCCAGCCCGAGGAGCACCGCATGGGCGGCAGCGGAGCTGTAGATGTCGTCGACGGTAGGCACGGGCTGGCGGCCAACGCGCGGACGGTAGCGGTGGTACCAGACGAGGAAGGGCATGACCTTGAAGCTGTTGCCCACGAGGGCCGTCCCCATCCAGCCGAGGAGGCCGGCGGCCGCGTACGCGAGCGGCCAGCGGGCGGTCTCGGTGGAGGACATGAGCGGGTGGCCGGCGGCCGTCCCCAGGCCGAGGGCGACGGCCAGCACGAGGAAGGCAAGCGAGACGATGGTGGAGTGGCCCTGGATGTCCATCCGGCCGCGCGAACGGGCCCGCAAGAGCCGGAAGAGGTCGAAGGCCCAGAGCAGCGGCCCAACTGCCGCCGCCGCCCCGAGCACGACGCGCACGGGGGCCCCGACATCGAGCGAGAGGCCGAGGGCGAGCACGGCCACGGCAGCGGCGGTGCCCGTGAGCACCACGCGGGCCGCGCGCGGGTGGGCATGCTTGACGACGTTGAACATCGAGACGAGCTGGTAGGCAAGCGCCATCAGCGTCAGCCCGAGCCAGCCAATGAGGCCCAGGTGCGCATGCGCGGAAAGCCGGCCGAGGGTGATCGGGAACCAGAGCTGCTGGAGTGCGAACACCCAGGTCACGCCCAGCGTGGCCGCTGCCAGCAGTGACAAAAGGGCTAACGCGAGCCCGATGCGAGGGATGTTCCAGTCCGGGGCGCGCCAGACCGCGGCGCCGGCATTCACGGCGAACAGCAGCAGCGAAAGCGCCACGAGCGAGCCCGCGAGGGCCATCTCGCCGGTGCCCCAGCGCGAGAGCGCATGGATGAAGAGCGCCACCCCGCCGATGTGGAGCACCATCTGGACGCGCGCCAGGGCGAAGCTGAGCGGCGTGCCGGAGATGACGACCGGCGACATCTGGTAGAGCACGCCCATCATCGCCGTGGTCACCCAGCCGAGGACGAAGGCGTGGGTGATGGCGACCGAGCGCGTTGCATTGATCGCCATGAAGGTGTCCCCGCCGGCCGCCGCCAGCAACAGCCCGCCGACGACGAGGAAGGCGGGGGCAGCAAGCAGGAACGGGGCAACGACCGCGAAGGGTGGGCTGTTCGCGGGGCTGACCCGGGCGCTCACGTCGCTTTCCGGATGCGGAGGAGGTGGTGGTCGGCGCCGGGCTCGAACTCCCAGGCGAAGCCGCGCCGTTCGAGCTCGGGGTAGAGCATGACCGGCTCACGGTCCATGAGCGCCTCGACCTCGTCGCCATCGGCGAGGCTGCTGAGGGCGCCGAGGATGCGCACCATAGGTTCGGGGGGCTGGAGGCCGCGGTTATCTACTGCAATCGTCGCCATGAAGGCATTTTCCGGGCGGTAGGCGGGCAGCACAGTGACAGGAGTCACGCCGCGCGAGGCGCGTTAACTCCCTCCAAACCCGGCACGGGACGGGAAGCACGGCCGGGATAATGCGATACTTGGGCTATGGCCCACCCTGCGGCCGACCGCGCCGTGAACGGAATCCGCTACTTCGGGACGCTCAAGGAAGAGATCCGCGGGCACATCGCCGACCTGCTCATCGTGCACGAGTTCCCGGCGCGCACGCCTATCCTGCGCGAGGGCGAAGTTGCCCACGGGTTCTACTACCTGGACAGCGGCAAGGCGCGCATCTTCCGGGCGGGCATGGACGGCCGCGAGCAGACCTTCCGGCTGGTCGAACCAGGCGACACCTTCGGCGAGGTGCCGGTGCTCGATGGCAGCGTGAACCCGGCGACGGTTGAGACGCTCGAGGTGTCGCAGGTAGTGCTCGTGCCGACGAAGGTGCTGCTCATGCTCATCGAGCAGCGGCCGGAAGTGGCGCTGGCAGTGCTCCGGCACGTGGCGCGGCGGTTGCGCACCTTCACGGAGCTCGTCGAGCAGATCGGCCAGCAGACGGTACGGGCGCGGCTCTCGCGGTACCTCTACCACCTCGCGCGGGAGGAGGGGGTGCAGACGCCCGAGGGCATCCTCGTGCGGCGCACGCTCACGCAGCAGGACCTCGCCTCGCTGGTCGGGTCCGTGCGGGAAGTGGTCAGCCGGACGCTGCGCTCGATGGCCGAAGACGGGGTCGTGGAAGTGCGGCGCAAGGAGATCCTCGTGCGGGACCTCGGGGCGTTGCGGGAGTCTGTCTGAGGCGCTGATTCTTTGTCCGCCCCGGCGGCCCGTGCTATAGTTGCGCCGGTTCTTCGGGACGAATTTCACAAGCAGTGTTGGCGTGCTCCACGAATACGGCCACATCGGCATCCTCATCGCCATTGCCATTGTTTTCCCGCTCGGCGCCGTGGTGACGTCGTGGGCGCTGCAGTTCGCCGGGATCCGGCCGGACGTGCCGAGCGACCCGGTCAAGGACGACATCTACGAATGCGGGGTGCGCACCGAAGGCCCGAGCCTCGTCCAGTTCAACTTCCGCTTCTACTACATCGCCCTGCTGTTCGTGCTCCTGGACGTGGAAATCGTCTTCCTCTTCCCGTGGGCGCTCGTCTACGACGAAGTCGGGTGGGCGGGATACGGCAAGGGGATCCTGTTCATCAGCACGTTCGTGATCGGCGGCCTCTACGCCTGGCGCAAGCGCGCCCTGGAGTGGCGGTAGTGACGCGCTGGTGGACGGGCGGCGAACTCGCGGCCGCGGCGGAGCGGCTCGTACCCGGGTCGGTCGCGAAGGCGGACGCGGTGGCTGCCTATCTCAAGCCGGAGGCCCTGCGCGAGACGATGGCGGCCCTCCGCACCGACGCCGAGACCGACTTCATCCACCTGACGAACCTCTGCGGCGTGGACTACTGGGACCACTTCGAAGTGGTGTACCACATCCAATCGTTCGACCTGAACCAGATTGCGACGGTGAAGTGCGAGGCCTGGGACCGCAAGGACCCGGTCGTGCCCAGCGTGGTGCCCGTCTGGCACGGCGCCTGGATGCAGGAGAACGAGGCGTACGACCTGCTCGGCATCCGCTTCGAAGGGCACCCGAACCTCTACCGCATCTTTCTCTGGGACGGGTACCCGGGCTGGCCGCTGCGCAAGGACTTCCTTTCGATGCCAGGCGGGCTGCAGCCGGGCCTGGGCGAGTTCGCCGGGGTGGCGCCGCGCCCGGAACCGCCCGTGCAGGTGGTCGAATGAGCACGATCCAGTCCGAGCCCTTCGTCATCAACATCGGCCCCCAGCACCCCTCCACCCACGGCGTCTTCCGCATCAAGGCG